>CAZOOX010000059.1:0-23004 GCA_964581545.1 uncultured Anaerolineaceae bacterium | reverse complement strand
TCATTTTTTAGCGTCGAATAGAAAGGCGGTCTATGGGCGCAAAAACAAGGTGTGAAATATATCGAAACCAGTTTAAAAGCAAGCCCTATAATAAACAATCCAATTAGTAAGACAGAAATAATAGCTCTATAGTTTTTAGCCTGAAATAGACGTAATAAACTAAAAACGCCGATCAGAGCTAGTATATAAAAAAGATAATAAGGCAGGTAAAAATACCCTTGCCTATAAAAAGTTATTAAATAGACGGGCAAATATAGCATCCAGGCAAGAATAATGACCAGGATGTCCTTATTTTTCGTCCTGACAAGTTCAAATACTCCAAATAAGCTAAGAAAAAGCAAACTGAAAGATGTCCGCCCTCCATAGCCGCGAAATAGCATCTTGGGTATTTTACTTATTGATATTTGAAGCCGTTCAATATAGGCTTGTGGATTTCTTTTGATCGCATTAAAAACAGAATAATCGTTTTCTTCGCCAGTGCCATAAAGCTCCTGGGTACGTTCTATCGCACAGTGGAGTTGGTTTGTCTGGCAGCTTTCATCATTCCCATAAATAAAATACTGTCCCTGTCTAAACGCCCCCCAAGTCCTTCTTTTTGTTCCTATCTCAAAACTACCTGTGACCATCCCATAGATCGCTAAATACCCGATAACTATAGCGATAAATGGAATAACACTGGCAACGATTTTTCGCCAAAACTTTAAATTCTTGTTTTTGATCACAAAAAGAATAATAAAAAGGAAAGCAATAAATAAGACTAGACCATCATTTCTCGTAAGTGCAGCAAAACCGCCGAATAAGGAAGCAAGCCAAATATGTTTTTCATCATGAGTGTTTCTATAACGAAGCACTTGCCACAAAACAAAGGCTGAGTTGACCCCAAACAAAGCATCACTCTGAAATTTCAGGATCGAAACCATAGCAGGATAAACTAGCGCCATGCCAAAAATTGCTCCTGCCCAAGGAATGATTTCAATCTCTTTACTGATCAGATAAAGATTTAAAAATAACAGAATATAAATAATTATCCGCCCTAATGTTGCTACCATTGGCAGCCAGTTGCCAACAGAATTAAAAGGTAAATAGAGTAAGGCGAAAAAAAAGGATGTAAAAGGACTCCATGAGAAAGGAGGAAATTCTCCTCGCGTGAGCCCTCGTCCAAACATGATGTACTGTGCTTCATCCCAATAGTTGATATCTATAATCCTGACCGACAGATCATTGAAATTAAAAAACAGAAGAATCGAAAGGAAAAGAAAAAAGATCGTGTTTTTATAAGAAAAAGAAGATTTCAATATTTCTAACCGTCGTGAAAAATGCATGTTTTATCCTTCTCATACAGTACAGGTGTGTGCAATGCGTTATTATGGCGTAATCTCGAGAAAAAGGAAAGTATGAATTACAACAACTTACATTTTCACTATCTTGTTACTTACACAAGATAATGATCATATTGACTTGAGCAATTGTAAAAACAAACACTCTCAAACCTAGGTTTGAGAGTGTTTGTTTTTTAAGACTATCTTTATCTGATTTTCAAGAATGTTGAGTATAATAGCGACATTTACTAGAGTACCCGGGTACTAATTGGAGTGTTTAGCTCTTCTTTGGACACTTTAAAGTAAAGAGGCTTCCCATAGTGAGCAAAATCGAAAAAAAAACAAAAATATCTTCAAGTCAAACATCGTCATTGCAACTTAATTTGCTGTACTCATGGCGCCAAACAGCACTGGATTGGGTCTTGCGTGCTGTATTTGTTTTTGCCACACCAGTACTCATTCTTGGAATTGTCAACATCTTACAGGATTATAATCAGGGGTATTCTCTAACTCAATCGCTTGGGTTAGGGATACTTTATCTGGTCGTTTATATTTTGACGACAATAATAGCTTTTATATCTCGTTTCAATCTACATTTCCGTGTAGGCAGTCTGGTTTTTATTTTATTTAGCATTGGCTTAGCGAATCTTCTTGCCGGAGGCTTAAGTAGCGATGGCTTGTTAATCATTTTTGCGGCCATTGCTCTTTCGTCTATTTTCTATGATTTCCGCGGAACACTTATTGTACAGATCTTAGGAATGGTGGTAGTTGTTGTTGTAGCCTGGTTGCTTGTATCCGAGATGATGGTTATTGACCCCAAATTGCAGGTAAATTCAGGCAATTTAGCATCATGGATCGTACGTGGTTTGGTACTTGCGCTTCTTAGTACTGCACTGGTGCTTGCAACAAACTATCTCGTTACAAGCCTCGAGCGCAGTCTTTCTTCCTTACAGAAGCAAACAGAACACCTTTCTTCATTACAGGAAATCACACTGGATATTCTTGCCCATAAGGATATGGGTGATCTATTGAATTCGTTAACTGAGAAAGCAGCCGACTTGATCAATGCTGATGGTGGGGTCTTTTTTCTCGTAGATCAAAGTGGGGAAATTTTGACTGTAGCGGGCAAAGTTGGGAAAAAGCGGGATGAACTAAAAGGAGAGTTACGACACGGAGAAGGTATTGCGGGAAAAGTGCTCAAAAACGGAACGCCCTTGATCATACCTGATTATAGCCAATGGCAGGAATGCGAAAAAGATAAAACAAATCTTTGGGGAAGCATTATGCAAGTTCCTGTATATCTGGACAAAAACATCATAGGGATTTTAGGCTGTTATACCCTTGCCGGAAATTTACGCAATTTCAATCAGGATGATATTACTGTGATCGAAGGGCTAGCTCGTCAGGCTGCTATCGCCATTGAAAATATCAATTTGATCAACACTGCTCAACAAGCTGAAGCAAGACTAGAAGCCATTGTCCAGACAGCACCCAGTGCTGTTATCTCTGCAGATCAAAACCAGCGTATCTTGATGTTCAATAAGGCTGCTGAAGATATGTACGGTTATTCTGCAGATGAAGTAATTGGGCAGAATGTTAATCTCTTACTTCCGGAAAGATTTCATCGTTCTCACTCAGGCCATGTTAATGAGTTCGCAAATAAGCCTCCCAGTGACCATGTCATACTCATTCCTCGCACATTACTTGGGCGACGCGCCAATGGCGAAGAGTTTCCTGTCGAAGTCTCTGTATCGCGTGCAATTGGTCATGACCGAGTTATTCTAACGGTTATTATGCAGGATATTACCTTGCGAAAACAGACACGGGATGCATTGCAGAATAGTGAGCAGCGTGCCAGAATTCTATTAAATTTATCCAAAGATTTGGAAATATCAAAAACTTACGAGGAGATTCTCGAGGCTTCTCTTGAGATCATTGAAGATGTTCTGGGATACCAAAATGTATGGTTCTATTTGTATTCGAATGATAGAGAGAAGGCAGATCTAATTGGAGCAGCTGGCTGGAAAGCGGACCAAATCAGAAAAGACGCACCCTTTCTGGAAATCAAGGGGGATGCATTTCTGGAGGAGATCGCCAAAGGTAATGCACCCATTGTGATTGAAGATGCACGGACTGACCCGCGCACAAACAAAGACGCAGTTGCATATTTTGAGAATCGTACTCTTGTTCATGTACCGACATATTTGCTGGATCGGCATTTAGGTGTTCTAGGTTTGGGGAGTTTTGGAGACGAAAAAATCTACGCACCCACATCCAGTGAGCTGGATTTTCTTTCTGCTATGGCGAGCCATATTGCCATCTCAATTGATAGAATCACCCAAACTTATGAACGTGCTCGCGCAGAAGCGGAGATCATCAGGAATAATCAAAATCAGAAAATCATCAATACCCTGCTGCAAATGACTTTAGAGTCTACTCCCCTGCATAAAAAATTAGACCGTGCCCTAGATGTGATCTTATCTACTCCCTGGTTATCTATCCTACCAAAAGGTGCGATTTTCTTGGTAGATGAAGGTAACCTAAAAATGGTTGTCCATAGAAATTTAGAAAAGGATTTACAAACAGCTTGTGCAATTGTCAAACCAGGGGTCTGCCTCTGCGGTAAGGCTGGAAAAAAGAAAGAACTTCTTTTTTCAACATCCGAAGATTTAGAACATGAAACACATATTGACGGGGAAAAACCACATAGTCACTATAACGTGCCAATTATGTTAGGCAATAAGTTACTTGGGCTATTCGTGCTCTATCTTCCAGTGGAACATACTAGCGATGAAAACGAAGCTGAATTCCTGTCTACCATTGCTAGCACTTTAGCTGGACTAATTGACAGAGCTATCGCACAAGAAAAGATAAAACAAATTAACGCAGACCTTATGCTGGCATACGACCTAACACTAGAGGGTTGGGCAAAAGCCCTTGATCTGCGCGACAAAGAAACGGGAGAGCATACCTTGCGGGTAGCTGAGGTTACAGTTGAACTCGCACGATCAATGGGCACACCAGACGATGACCTTGTTCATATTTGGCGAGGAGCGTTATTGCACGATATTGGAAAAATGAGCATCCCTGATGCAACGTTAAAAAAAGAGGGTCGTTTTAGCAAAGAAGAATGGAAGATCATGCGTCAGCACCCACAAAACGCCTACGATATGCTTTCTTCCATCCCTTATCTTAAGCAGGCACTGGATATTCCTTATTGTCACCATGAGAAATGGGATGGCAGCGGCTACCCACGGGGGTTGAAAGGGGGGGATATTCCACTCTCGGCACGCATGTTTAGTATTGTAGATGTTTGGGATGCGCTTCGCTCGGATCGCCCCTATCGTTTGGCTTGGGAGGAGGAAAAAATCATCGACTACATCCGTGAGAGGGCCGGCGTTGAATTTGACCCCAAAGTTGTTGATGCCTTTTTCAAATTGGTGGATAAACGAAGGTAATTCCCAATAAATTCTTTTCAAATCTGATAGTTTACTCACTTTCCTTTGGGGGAAAACAAATAATACTCTTGTTTTATATTCTCCCTTTGTGTCATAATAAGTTATATAGAGCAAAGCATAGAAGGTTTTCTGGCTTTGTAAAAAATCACAACCACTTAGCGGCCATTTAGCGTCAAGTAAAGAGTTGAGAAATTCTCTAAAATATATCAAAGGAGCCTATAGATGATTAAGAAAAGCTTTACCTCTTTTGTGATCCTGCTCTCTGTTTTGGCTTTGACGATCTTTTCTGTACAAGCACAAGAAGATGGTCTCATAGAGAACTTCGATAACCCCGAACTCCCTGCAGGTTGGGAGGGGACGCCGGGCATCGAAGTACGGGAAGGCGTTTTGGTCGTCCCGCCGGAGAATTTCATCGCTGTGCCCGGCGTATGGAGCGAGATTGAATTGCGCCTCCTCGTGCGGCGGATGGATGAGGGGAATTTTGTCATCAGCTATGGGGCGAATGAAAGCGGTTCTTTTCATTTGGTGTGCAGCATAAATCAAGTTGGTATTCAATATGAAAGCAATGGTACTATAGAAGAATTAGCGACGAGTGAGATGGAGTTTATCCCCGCTGGGGAGTGGTTTAAGCTTCAACTCATTGTTGCTGAGTGGGGGCATCAAATTCTGATCAATAGGCAATCTGTTTTGGCGACGGAGGATATTCCACTTTCGATGGGAGGCATTTCTTTCGAGACTTTCCCCGAGATGGGCATAGAGATTGACAGCGTGGAAATTGTCGGGGAAGGGCATGGGCAGCCGGATGTTGAAGCCGAAGCAGAAGCCCAGCCGGAGCCTCAGCAAGCCGAAACAGGGGCGGATACAGGCATCCCATCCACACCTTGGGTTTTTACCGGTGGTCCCAGCGGCGGGCTGGGCTACGACATCCGCATGGATCCCAAAAATACTGAAACTATGTACGTCACCGATGCGTGGGCGGGCATCTTCAAAAGCAGCGATGGCGGGGCGAATTGGCGTCCGATCAATAATGGCATTACGGCGAGGGTTGGGCCATCGCTTGATGGTTTGCCCGTTTTCAGTATGAGCATAGACCCCAACAATACGCAGCGGCTTTGGGTGGGTACGCAGTACGGCGGCGGCGTTTTTCGCAGCGACGACGGGGGCGAAAGCTGGCAGGCAATGAGTAACGGTGTGCAAGAGCAATCGCTCACCATTCGTGGATTTACCGTCGAGCCTGGCAATTCGGATGTGGTTTATATGGCCGGCGAAGTAGCTAGTTGGGAGTGGAACGGCGAGCAGCTTAACGGGCTGGGATTTGACTTGACGCAGGGCGTGATCTACAAAACGACCGACGCCGGATCGAACTGGACCCGGATCTGGGTCGGCGATAATTTGGCTCGGTACGTGCTCATAGATCCCGGCGATAAAAACCACCTGTACGCATCTACCGGTATCTTCGATCGTGAAGCCGCCAACTCAAACCCCGCAGCGCTCGAGATAGGCGGCGTGGGCATTCTGCGAAGTTCAGATGGCGGAGCGAGTTGGGAAGTTTTGGACGAAAATAACGGCATCCGAGCAGATGAGCTTTTTTTTGGCAGTCTTGCCATGCACCCCGAAAACTCTGATATCCTGCTCGGCGCGGCAGGGAATGATGCCTATCTTTTTGAACTTGGTTACGAGATAGGCGCCATCTACCGCACCGAGAACGGCGGCGATAGTTGGGAGCGGGTTTTAAATTTACCCAATGCCAGCGCTGTCGAAATTTGCCCCAGCGCCCCTGATATCGTCTACGGCGCATCCATGACGGGCTTTTATCGCAGTGAAGATGGCGGAAAAACCTGGCAGCGCAAAGGCGGCACGGGCGATATGGGACAAACGGGCGCAGCACTCTGGGGTCCGCCCGATATTGTGGCAGGTTTCCCCATTGATATGGAATGCGACCTGAACGACCCCGAACGCATTTTTGTGAATAATTATGGCGGCGGCAACTTCTTGAGCGAAGACGGCGGTAAGAATTGGGTGGATGCCAGCAAAGGTTATACGGGCGCAAATATGCACGCCGTGAGCGTTGCTGCAAATAACCCAGCTCTCATCTATGCCAGCGCCCGCAGCGGCGTCTTCAAAAGCAGCGATGGTGGCGAAAACTGGCAAGGCATGGCCTATGGCGTTGCCCGTGCGCTGGAAGCCTTCGACATCGTTTCCAATCCCGCCGATGATAACCACATCGTCACCGTCATCGGCGATGCGGGACCCCGCCCGAAAGTCAGCCACGATGGTGGTCAAAGCTGGCTAGAAGGTAAACTCGAATATGGCGAGCATGGCTTCCACGAATGGGGCGAGATCAAAAAAATGGCATTCTCCCCCATGCAGTCGGGGCGTCTGGTCGGCATTCAGGCAGATTTCGACTGCGAAGACGAAACCAGAAATTGCTATGAAGAAGGTCGTGGCGTGCTTTACTCAGATGATGGCGGGGTAAATTGGCAGCTTTCTGATCTTCAAACGGGTATGGCAACCGACCTGGTCTTTGCCCCCGATAGCACAGCTTATATCGGCGTCTATCCGGGCAGTATCTACCGCTCCAACGATGGCGGCGAAACGTGGGCGCTGGTCGCCGAAAATATCACCGCCAGCATCCAAAGACACGATGCCGATAGCAGCAGTCCCGTTCTTCATGCGCTGGCGATAGACCCGCAAAATCCCCAGAAACTCTACGCCGGATTTTCAGGCGGCGGCATCATGCTCAGTGAAGATGGCGGCACAAGCTGGCGTATCTCCGCAGCGGGGATGTCCCCCGAAACATCCGTTTTCGATCTCGCTGCCGATGCGGCGCATCCGGGCGTGGTCTATGCCGCATCCAATGACGCTGGTGTTTACCGTTCCACTGACGGCGGTGATAGCTGGACGGCCATCAACGAGGGCCTGCTCACCCGTGCAGGTGTTAGCCTGGCTCTTTCGGATGATGGGACAGTACTCTATCTCGCTACAGAAGGCGGAGGCGTCTTTCGGCTTGGTACGCCCACAGGAATATCTCAATCAGGCCAAACAGGAATTGAACCTGATACGGCTCGCGATTCATCTACCGAAGAGAGGCCATTTTCCGCTATTCCCTGCGTGGGCGGGCTTGCGCCGGTTGGGTTGGTTGGCGTTGGTTGGGTGTGGAGAAGCCTCAAGTTCACCACAGAGAACACGGAGCGCACAGAGTTTTAAGAAAAAAGAGAGTAGAGAGAACTGCATTGCACGCCTTAGCGTGCGTTGCAGTTCGGAGGTAACGAAGCCGACCCGATGTGCAACGCACCCTGTCGGGTGCAATGCACTTCTAGATTTTGTCTTTGCACCCCTTTGTGTCCGTCGTGTTTTAAAACGTCAGGAGAAACCCCATGCAAAAATCACGCACTATCATCTTTCTCTTCATTCTCCTCACTGCCTGCTCTCCAAACACCATTACAGGCATCGTCCTCGACGAAAACGGAAATCCCCTCCCCAACGCCATCGTCCGTGCCCAAACGACCACGCACCAAACCACTTCCGACCAAAACGGAGGTTTCACCCTCAAAGCCCCTCTTGAAGAAAACGCTTATATCACGGCTTGGGTATCGGGATATTACATCGCAGGTACAGAAACCAATCTTGGCGACGATGTTGAAATCCATCTCGAAGCGCACACCACCGAAGACAACGAAGATTACGAATGGCTGCCCTCCACATACCATCCCGGCGAAGGCGAAGATCAAGGCTGTGCACAATGCCACAGTATCAAGAGCGCCCTCTCGCCCGAAGACATGCTCTCACGCATCGCCCCGCTCCCTACGCTCACCGGCGAGCCGCTCGAAGAAGGCACAACGCTCCCAGTGGATGAGTGGCTGCTCGATGCCCATTCCCAATCTGCTCGTAATCCACGTTTTCTGACCATGTACACCGGTCAGGATGTCTACGGCAACCAGAGCCAGCCCACGCGTTATGCTAACAGCCCTGATTATGGCCCCTTTCCCCTCCGCCCTGATCCCGATAAGCCCTATTATGGTCCCGGCTACAAATTGGATTTCCCCGAAACGGCTGGGAATTGCGCCGCCTGTCATACGCCCCTCACTGCAGTGGATGATGCCTATGGCGTGGACCCGACCTCTCTCACGGGAACAGCCCTGGAAGGGATATCCTGCGACTTCTGCCATAAGATATGGGACGTGCGTCTCGACCCTGTTTCAGGCTTGCCACTTGCCAATATGCCGGGTGTGCTGGCTTACACATTTCGGCGCCCACCCGACGACCATCAACTTTTTATCGGTCCCCTCGACGATGTTGCCCCGGGAGAAGATGCCTACTCGCCCCTCCAAAACGAGAGTCAATTCTGCGCTCCCTGTCATTTTTCTTCTTTCTGGGATACGCAGATTTACAACTCTTTCGGCGAATGGTTGGAAAGCCCCTACGCCAACCCCGAAACAGGACAAAGCTGCCAGGATTGCCACATGCCTCGTCTCGGCAATACTCACTTCGTTCTGCCAGAAGCAGGCGGACTCAAACGTGACCCATCCACCATCTTCAGCCACAAAATGCCTGGTGCAGCGGACGTAGAACTCCTGCAAAACGCTCTCACCATGAACGTAAACGCGCACCAAGCCGAGGGCAAGATCGTCATCGAAGTTGAATTGGTCAATGACAAAACGGGGCACCACATCCCCACCGATTCGCCCCTCCGTCATCTCATCCTGCTAGTGGAAGTTAAAGATGAATATGGTGAAAAGCTCGAACTCATCGAAGGGAATATTATCCCAGAGTGGGGCGGTGTTGGAGAATATGAAAATGGTTATTATGCAGGGTATCCTGGTACAGCCTACGCAAAAATTCTGGAGGAGATGTGGACAGAAGTCTCCCCCAGTGGCGCATACTGGAACCCGACTCGCATTCTGAGCGATAATCGCATCCCGGCGCTGGGAAGTGACGTGACGGAGTATGTCTTTCAGACTTCCGAAGTTTCGGAAACTTCGGAAGTCTCGGTGCGGTTATTCTTCCGCCGAGCCTACATCGAACTCGCAGACCAAAAAGGCTGGGATGATCCTGATATTTTGATGGAGGAGGAAGTTCTTGAGTTGCGGTAAAAGAAGACCCCGAGTTTTTTGAAAAAACTCGGGGTCTCATCGTCCCAGAAAGATTTTACAACTCCGCAATTACGTCTGAACAATTTCTGAACAACTTTTGCATAGACTGGATACAGAAAGTCAAGTGCATCAGTCGTCCACTGATGCGCACTCAGGTAAAAGGAGAATGCTATGAATAAAAAAGTTTTTGTATTCGCTGGGGTTATCGGTGCCTTGGTATTGGCGCAATTAGCCTGCTCGCTGCCATGGGAACAGAGTCTGCCGGAAGCTGAAGAAGAACCTTTATCCGAGCAGCCCGCAGCCACGCCCAACCCGGAAGAACTCCAGAATGAAAATCAGCAGCCCGGTTTTTGCAAAGAGACTCTCATTGCCAACGTCAATATCGCTGATGGTCAAACCTTCGCCCCGGATGAGAATTTTCAGGTAACGTGGACGATAGAAAATACGGGCGAATGCACCTGGAGCGCCGACTACGCCCTGAAATTGCTGGGTGGCGATATACACTCCGCCGAAAACCTGCTGCCATTAGGCAACGCCGTTGCACCGGGCGGAACCGTGACTCTCAGCGTGGATATGCAAGCCCCCTCACAGCCGGGCAATTATGTTTCAGCCTGGAAGATGCAAAACAAAAAGGGACATGAGTTCGGTCAGGGCGAGCCGCCCAATAGCCCCCTGAGAGTAACGATTAAAGTGATCTCTTCAGGACAGGGCAATAATCCCACGCCTATGCCCACTCCCGTGTTGCCAACCCTGCAACCCGTTCCTCTTGTGCTGATCCAAAGTCAGGGTGAACAAGTCACCATGTTGACCGACGAGTGCTACGATCTGCATAACGGCGGCGTGATCGACTGCGCTGAGCCTTATGCCATCTTCACTTATCATCAGACCACCAAGAAGAGCCTGCAAGTGATGGAGATCAAAGGACTTGACCCCTCAGTGAAATTCTCCGCCGCAGTGAGTGACGAACCTACCAAAGCAGATTGCGAAGCCGCCTTGGGGAGCAGCGGAAGCACGGTTGTCTGGCCTCTGAACGATACTTTCTACTATTGCTATACCTACACCCCCGGCATGGTCACCTATGTCGGTTGGTTGCGCCCGACCGCGCATAATACCAACGGCATGACCTTCGATTATCGCACTTGGAAGGCGACGCCCTAACAGAAATATGTGGTCTGACAAAGATACCGAGTATTTCAAAAATACTCGGTATCTGCCTTTAATTGCTATTTGCGATCTAACCTGAGTTATGGATAAGGATTTCTCTCAGCGAAAAATAGCCACGGATTACGCCGATTGACACGGATTTTTAAATTTTTATCTGTGAAATCCGTGAAATCTGTGGCCAAAGGGCTAAAAGTTGAGCTTATCCATAACTGAGGTGATCTAGCAAATCCTCGGCAACAACTCTCCTGCAGGCAGATCAACCACGCGCGAACCACCGATGGCTGTTTTCGCTACGACGCGTTTGGGGTGCGCTTCTGTAACAGTGCCGATGATCGCTGCATCTTTTCCATATTCATTTGCCTGCATCACAGCAAGCACTTCATCCGCAACATCCGGCGCAACGATGGCAACGAGCTTGCCTTCATTCGCAATATAAAATGGATCAAGTCCCAGCATCTCGCAAGCAGCGTTGACAGCCGGATTAACCGGCACTTTCATCTCTTCAAACTCGATGCCTACTTTGGAAACATCGGCTAATTCATTTAATACCGCCGAAAGTCCGCCGCGCGTTGCATCGCGCAGACAATGGATTTCTTTTGTTACGTCAAGCATCTCAGAGATCATCCCGTGTAAGGGAGCGGTATCGCTCATAATTTGGCTTTCAAATTCCAGGCCTTCACGTTTGGACATGATCGCCATCCCGTGATCGCCCATCGTCCCGCTGACCAGGATCATATCGCCCGGGCGAGCGTTTTTTGCGGCGATGTCGATTCCGTCGGAGATTACGCCAAAACCGGATGTATTGATGAAAACGCCATCGCCGTGACCTTTATTGACCACTTTTGTATCGCCGGTCACGACCTGCACATCTGCCAAACGGGCGGCATCTGCCATTGAAGCGGCAATTTTTGCCAGCGTTTCCATTGGCAAACCTTCTTCGAGAATAAATCCCGCAGAGAGATAAAGTGGTTTTGCCCCGCTCATCGCAATATCGTTGACGGTGCCGTTCACGGCCAGGTCGCCAATATCGCCACCGGGGAAGATGATCGGGCTAACGACAAAGCTATCGGTAGAAAATGCCATTCGTCCGCCATTTAACGCGCCCATGTCGAGGGTCGTCGAATCGCCCATTTGCCCGAGCAAGTCGTTATCAAAGAGCGGCGCGAAGAGATGCGCTATCAGGTCATTCATCATTTTTCCGCCCGCGCCATGTCCCATCACAATCGTGGGGTAATTTTTCAAGGGTATCGGGCAAGTCCAGCCATCAAAATTCGCTTCGGTCATAACGTCCTCTTTAATCCAGAATTTAGTAATCTAATTGTACTATGTTGCTTGTATTCAACCTTTAATTCCCCTAAGATAGAATTATGAAAAAGTTGGGTATCTTATTCCTTTTTGCATTTTTTATGACAAACTGTTCTGGGGATATGGAGCCGGAAACGACCTTTTTTGAGCCTGCCCCCGTTGAAGAATCATCCCCTGCGCCCCCGCCACCTCCCGTTATGGATACCCCCGACTTTGACAAATGGACATTATGGACAAATGGAACCCAGCTCCGCGGCGCAAACACCTGGCAACGGATCGTTGTCCCGCGCTACGATGGCAGCGATTTTCTTGGCGATGGCTATATAGGCCCACCCTATACCCAATCCGATTTTGACGCGCTAGCTGCGTTGGGCGCAAATTATGTTAATTTATCGCATCCGGGCATTTTCACCGAGCGTCCGCCCTATGTGCTGGACGAAAAAGTAGTAGCCAATTTAGATAAAATGATCGAGATGGCAACCAACGCCGATCTTTTTGTCGTCATCACCTTCCGCACAGGACCGGGACGAAATGATCTCACCTTTTACCGCGATGACGATTGGTTTGACGATGAAGATCTGATCGAAAATCTGTGGAGCGATGAAGATGCGCAAGCCGCGTGGGCAGAGATGTGGCGCTACACCGCCGAGCGCTATCGCGATAATCCTGTTGTTGTTGGCTACGACCTGCTCTGCGAGCCAAATACCAACGAAATTCTTGATGAGTGGGATCAAGAAGCATTCTTCGCCGATTATGGCAACACCCTTTACGATTGGAATAGATGGTATCCCGATATTGTGACAGCCATCCGTGAAGTAGATAGTGAAACACCGATTCTCGTTGGCGGGGAGGGTTATAGCGCACTAGATTGGCTGCCTTATATTGAGTTAGTGGATGCCGAAAAGATCGTTTACACCTTCCATCAGTATGTGCCCATAATATATACCCATCAATATCCTGATGAAGGAAATACCTACCCGGGCGAATTCGATATCGACTATGACGGCGAAGAGGATATCTTTGACCGCGTCTGGCTCGAAAATTATCTCTCGACAGCGAGAGAATTTGCGGATGAACATAATGTGCCCGTCGCAGTCAACGAATATGGCGCTGCACGCTGGACGCCGGGCGCAGCAAATTTCATGCACGATGAAATGGCAATTTTTGAAGAGATCGGCGTGAATTACGCCCTCTGGGTCTGGGACCCTGAATGGCAGCCTTTGAACGAAGGTGTTAACTTTTTGAACTTCCGCTATGGGCCGAACCCTGACAATACAACGAATATTGAAAATGAGTTGCAGAGTGTCATCACTTCCTTCTGGGCAAGAAATACCCTACGCCCTTCAAGTTTTATGGAGCAATAACTGTGGAAAAAACCCTACGCCATATTTTTCGTCTCTTAAATAAATACTTTATGGTTCCGGCTTTTCGCTGGGGCTTCGGCCCCTTCATGGGCAGCCCGATATCCGGCTATATCATGGTCTTAAAAACTATTGGACACAAATCGGGATTGCTGCGCTATGCCCCCGTCAATTATGCCATTCACGAAGGCAATATCTACTGCCTTTCTGGCTTCGGCAAGATCGCCCATTGGTATAAAAATTTAACAGCAAATCCGCAAGTTGAAGTTATCATGCCTTCCGGCACAGTCTCAGGGGATGCGGTTACAGTCATTGATGAAGATGAGAAATTCCCTCTTATGCGGCAAATCCTGAAAAATAGCGGATTTGCCGGTTTTCTGGCAGGCTACAACGCCTGGACGATCTCAGACGAAGAGCTGCGAGAAAAAGGCAAGGAGATGGTCGTTATCCGCATTGAGCCAAAGGGGATTTTTGCTGGTGCAGCCGACCCGGGCGGAAAGCTCTGGCTCTGGTTGACAATTGCGGCAATTGCCTTGATCGTGATATTGTTCGTCTTGATTTAACAAATAACAGAAAAATTTCTGGTTCCGGAATTTGTGGTTATCAGGAATTAGCCTGTCAAGAGAGTGCGTCGCACCTTAATCGATTGGAATCTGCCATTAAAGGGCAAAAAGCCCATCGATAAGCATCTTTTTGTCGAAGTAGGTGCGACGCACTTCTTCACAAAAAACGTTAGGAGCAGAAAAATTTCATATTTCTAAGTGGAATAAAAAAACAGGAGATATTATGAAACACAGAAAACACCACCTTATCCTCATTCTTCTCGTATCCTTAGCGCTCATCGCTGCTGCATCCGCCCCTGTACCGCAAATTCAATCAGATGATCCCCCAGATGAAGTTGTAAAGCTAATTTTCATTCATCACTCCACTGGAAAAAACTGGCTCAACGATGGCTACGGCGATCTTGGTCGCACGCTTGGCGAAAACAACTATTTTGTCAGCGACACAAATTATGGCTGGGGACCCAACAACATCGGAGATCGCACAGACATCCCCAACTGGAAAGAATGGTTTGCCAGTGATAATACCCCCACTTATATGGATGCGCTCTTTAATGAGACCGAGCAACATGCATCCTATACACGCACGCTTTCTGACCCGGGCGGGGAAAACGAGATCATCATGTTCAAATCCTGCTACCCGAACTCTGCCCTTGAAGGAAATCCCAACGACCCTCCCGGCACTTATGGCGGGATGAGTGTTTCTGGCGCAAAATATGTCTACAACACCATTCTTCAATATTTTGCTACGCGCCCCGACAAACTTTTCATCGTCATTACTGCCCCGCCACTCTCTGACCCTACCTATGCTGAAAATGCCCGCGCCTTCAATAATTGGCTCAAGAATGAGTGGCTTGCCAATTATGAAGGCAGTAATGTCGCCGTTTTCGACTTTTACGATGTCCTGACAGGGCCGAATGGCGACAATACGCTCTACTATCCCACCGGTGATGACCACCCCTCAGCAGAGGGAAGCCGGATCGCGACAACGGAATTTATCCCCGTGCTGAATGCTGCCTACAATCAGTGGCAAGCCGGGGACACGTCCGTGCCACCCGTGGATAGTGAACCTGATACCGCCGCAGAAGAGAATCCCGTCCCCGAACTATATACTGCGCCCAATATCATCGACGATTTTGAAGGAGATGCTCCTCTTGGCAACTACGGCTGGGAAGCCTTCAAAGACGATGCAAGCGCTTCGCAGATCACTTGTGGAATAACAGATGAAATGGCAAATATAGGCACAGGCTCACTAAAAATAGATTACAACGTTGAACTACATAGCTGGTCAACCTGTGCTCTGAGTTTTGATGGTCCACAAGACTGGAACGAGCACGAAGGCATCTCTTTTTACGCCTACGCCGCGCAGGAGGAGACTCCCTTTAATGTAGATATTTTTGTAGAGGGAGAGAGCTACGTTTATCAGGGATGGGTGGAAGGAAGTGAAAACTGGCAAGCCTTCACCATTTTTTGGGATGAGTTCAAGCGAGTCGACTGGGAAGAAAACGCCGGAGCACCTTTCAAAAAAGCTGACCAAGTCAGCGGATTGGCATTTGGTTTTAATACCCCGGAAGGTACAGAGATCGCACCTACTGGTACACTCTATATTGATGAGCTTATGCTGGGAGAATCCTGTGCTGAAGAAGCAGAGCTTCCTGCTGAGAATACCGAAGAAAATGCTCCCCAAGCAGAAGGTTTGCCACAATCAGCCCCTCCATCAGAGGGAGAACCTGCGCGTAATCCCTTACCTTGTGTAGGCGGGCTTGTCCTTCCAATAGGATTAGCAGGGCTAGCCTTCGGGCGAATGAAGAAGAATTAAAAAGTGAGAGGTAAAACTCACTTCTCACTCGTTACTTATCAAGAAAACTATGAAAAAGAAAACAAAATTTAAATGGGGCATTATCTCGCCCGGCAGAATAGCCCACGCCTTTGCAAAGGGTGTTCAAACTATCCCCGATGCGGAGATCGTTGCCGCAGCCAGTTCGAGCAAAAAACGCGCAAAGGCTTTCGCAAAAGAATATAAAGTCGCTAAAGCCTACGATGATTACAGTGCCTTGGTCGCAGACCCCAATGTGGATGCCGTTTATATCGCTTCGCTACATCATCAACATTTTGGGCACGCAATGCTGGCCCTCGAAGCAGGCAAGCCCGTACTCTGCGAGAAGCCGCTGACGGTGAATGCCGCCGAAACGCAAAAGTTGATCGATACAGCCCGCGAGAAAAATCTCTTTCTGATGGAAGCTCTCTGGACACGTTTTTTGCCTATCTATGACGTTGTACGCGGCTGGCTGGACGATGGCCTGATCGGCGAGATCAAGCTGATGACCTCGACCTTTGGTTTCCGTGCGAAGCGGAATGAAAGCAGCCGGCTCTTCAATCCCGATCTGGCAGGCGGCTCCCTGCTGGATATTGGTATTTATCCCCTTGCCGTTTCTCAATTTGTGATGGGGGAGTTCCCCAAAACCTTCAACGTCCATGCCTTGCTGGGTAACACAGGCGTGGATGAGTTGCTCTCTGCGAACATGGTCTACGAAAACGGCGTAGTCTCGCAATTTACGAGCACCTTCCTTGCCAAAGCTCAAAATGATTTCTTCATTTATGGCGATAAAGGGCATATCCGCATTCATCCCAACTTTTGGGCCGGCACCGAAGCGACCTTGAGCCTGATGAAAAAGGGCGAGAAAACCGTCTCTAAACCTTTCAGAGCGAGTGGTTTTGAATACCAAACCGAAGAAGCGATGCGCTGCATCCGTGCAGGTTTGGCGGAAAGTCCTAAAGTTTCGCATGAGTACACGCTCTCGATGATGAAGTTGATGGATGAGATGCGGGCGGAGTTTGGGTTGAGGTATCCTTTTGAATAAATCATGAAAACAAAAGAATCTCGCCACTTTGGTACCCAACTCGCAGCACTCCTCAGCGAGGAAGATTTCTGCTCAGCCTACGCCTTCCTCGCCCCCATTCTCGCTCAAAAGACGCCCTTCCGCAGTCTAGACCTGATCGGCGAAGAACTCGGCAAAGCGCCAAAAGATTTGGTAGACACCTTCACCCGCCAAATAGCGGATCAAAAAACGATGGGCGGATGGGTCGTTATCGGCAGCGCATTAAAGCAGTGGATACCGGCAGATATGGAAACTGCGCTCGCTCGAGTTCCTGATCTTGTTTGCCCCGCAGATACTTGGTACGCCACCGATATTTTGGGCGAGCGCATCCCCGGTCCCGCCCTGGTTGCCGACTTCGACAAAACCCTTCCCTTCCTCGCCCCTTGGTGCACTCACGAAAACCGCTGGATGCGTCGCATCGTCGGCGTCGCAATTCATTACTGGGCAAAACGCTCACGCTACCTCGAAGAAAGCATTCCGCGTGTCTCCGAGTTGCTCGATTTTCTCTCCCCCTGTTTTGAAGAAAATAATCTGGACGCCACCAAAGGCATCGGCTGGGGCTTGAAAACCCTCGGCAAATACTGGCCCCAGGTTACCGCCCCCTGGCTGGCGGAGCAAAAAACTCGTCCGCATCAAGCGATCATGATGAAAAAAGCAATGACCTATTTTAATGATGAGCATCAAGCCATAGTATTGGAAGCATAAATGCCCCGCCGAGCAGAATTCATCTCTTATAAACCCAAGACCATTCTCAATAAACATAAACGCGCCGACCATTGGTTCTGGACGCGTTATACTGCCTATCCCTACAAAGGCTGCCAACACGGCTGCGAATTCTGCTACTGCCGTGAACAGAAATTCTCTCCCTTCGATGACCCAAATGACTTTGCTTACACCATCCATGTCAAGGAGAATGCGTCGCAGTTGTTGCGAAAAGCCATCGCCCCCGCCAAAACAGATGTCATTTTCACGGGCGACTACCAACCCGCCGAACGGAAATTCAAACTCTCCCGTCAAATGCTCGAAGTCTGCCTCGATCGGAATTTCCCCGTCTTCATTCTCGAACGTTCTCCTCTCATCCTGCGCGACCTCGACCTCCTCACCGAGATCAATGCCAGAGCTGTTGCCGCGACTGCCTTCAGCATCATCTCTACGCCCGACTCAGCGCATTATGAACGCATCCGCCAAATGGAGAATCTCACCCCGCCACCTGAAAAACGCTTCAAGGCAATGGAAAAACTCGCCCTTGCGGGCATCCAAACGGGAGTCTGCATGATGCCGCTCCTGCCCGAACTCTGTGATACGGATGAAAATCTCGAATCCATTATCCAGTGGACAGCCGATCACGGCGGGAGCTTCGTCCTTGCCTCGGGATTGACCTTGTCCGATCAACAGCGGACGTTCTTTTTCTCGGTGCTCGCCGAACGCTTCCCCGATCTTTTGCCCGCTTACGCAAAATATTATCCCGCTGGGAAGAGCTACGGTGCTGTTGGCGATGGCTGGCGCAGGATGGCGTTTAAAATACGCGAACTCTGCGAAAAGCACGGCATCAAAGATCGGATGCCGCGTCCCATCATCCCCGGCGATAAATTTGCCACGAATAAACGCATCGTCGAGATTTTGGCAGATAAGCTTTATGTGATGGAATTGGAGCGTGCACATAAATCCCGTCTTTGGGATTATCGTAAGGCGGCCTGGGCGGTCGAAGATCTGCAGCAGGATATTAAGTTGATCTATAAAACGATGGGATTGAAGGGGATCGAAGGGATTGAAAATATCGGCACAAAAATGGGAATAATAGTTGAGGGGATATTGAAAGATGTAATGAAAGAACCGATTCCCGAAGGACGTAGGGAGAAGGGGCAGCTTTTTTAGAAGCTGATTGCACAGAGATAAGTATCTATCCTAAAAAAATCATCGAGCAGTGCACTGCATCCCTAAGGATGCGTTGCACTGTGGGTCTTGCAAGGCAAGTTTAAGTTAGAAATCCAAATTACAACGCACTTTTCGCTCCGCTATAAGTACAATGCAATTCTTGGTAGTTATTTTTAGGATAGGTTATAAGTTAGACGTTCAGCCTGCCCCTCGCTTCTGCTTCGACAAGCTCAGCACGAAGCTGGGGCATCCCCCCATTTTGCAAGCAAAATAGGAGGATAGAGAAAAAAAACGCCGGGCATCCTGTTGGGGGGCAACGAGCAAACCCAAATTGGGGGCGATGCGGCGCAGCTATCCATCTGGGGTCTTGATTTTTTGCAAATCCATCTCCCTTAGGCTATGATGTAGACATGATTAAGGTCATTATCGTAGACGATCATCCCATCGTCCGGGCGGGAATGCGATCTGTACTGGACACCGACCCTGAGATCAACGTCATCGCGGAGGGCAGCGTTGGCGCAGATGCGCTGACCCTTGTTCCTGAGAAGAAGCCGGATGTGCTGGTTTTGGACGTGAATTTGCCTGATATGAACGGGCTGGAAGTGACCCGTGAACTGAAAAAGGGGGATGTTGAGAGTGAGATTTTGATCTTGACCGCGCACGAAGACAGCCAAATGATCTTTAGCCTGCTTGAAAGCGGTGCGATTGGTTATGTGCTAAAAGATGAAGCGTTGGAGACTTTGGGGCGTGCTGTCCATGCAGCAGCGCGGGGGGAGAGTTGGCTTAGTCCCGCTGTGGCGAGCAAGGTGGTGCAACGTGCGGTGAGCGGCGGGCAGGAGAAGGTGGAAGTCTCTCAAGTGGAATCTCCGCTGACACCGCGCGAGATGGAAATTTTGCAATTGCTCGCTCGGGGGTTGGATAACGCCGCTATTGCCGAGCAATTGGTGATCACGAAACGTACCGCGCAAAACCATATCAGCAATATTTATGGGAAGTTGGGCGTTGATTCGCGCACGGAGGCGATGCTTTACGCGATCCGGCGTGGATGGGTGGATGTTGATGGGAGCGAAAGATCGGATGGCGCCTGAGAAGAAAATCTCGAAGTTATTTTGGGTTCTTCTTTGCGTCTTCTTTATACTATTGACGCCGACACTGGTCTTGTATGATGTCTATATTCAGTGGCGGACGCCGGTCATAGACTTTGGGGTGGATTGGGAAACGGGCATCATTTTGGATGTGCCGCAAGATAGTTTTGGTGATTATGCAGGTTTTTGGGCAGGCGACAAATTTATTAGTGTAGGCGGGGTTTCTTTTGAAGAGTGGGGAGATTTGGAAGTAGGCAATCAGATCGTTGAAATTGAAAGAGATGGGCAAATGCTGGAGATGGAATTACCCATTGTCCCTTTGTTGCGAACCAACCTGGTGCCCCTGATAAGCGGCGCTTTTGTGGCGTTGGCTTTTTGGGGTATTGGCACAGCCCTGCTCTTCCGGCGTTTTGAGCAATATGAAATTCGGATCATCTTTTTGATCGGGCAGTTGATGGCTGTTGCGCTTTTCTTCCCGATGGCGCATCCCGATCATTGGACCTCGCCGCTGGGCATCCGTTTTTTGAGCATTATTGCATTTCTTTTTGCTGCGCCGATGATTTTCCATTATGCGATCTCTTTCCCAGTGAAAATGGGAAGCAAGTTTCTGCGGTACTCGCTTTTGACCTTGGTCTATATTTTGGCAACCTTCGCAACGCTGGCATGGCTGGGGGCGTATCTCGCCGATTTTGAAATAGGGCGGCAAATTGGCATCTTTTACAGCTCAATTGTCATCAGCGTGGCGCTGATCGTGATGGTCTATGTCTATCTGCGTCGCGCAACGCCGGATGAACGCCGTAAATTACGCGTAGTGGTTCTGAGTACGCTGATCTCCGGTGTGCCTGCAATTATCTTTTATTACCGAACTTTTTTGGGCTCCCGACGCTCATTCCGGTTTGGTTGGTGGGTTTATGGGTGGTGCTTGCGCCGCTCAGTTATCTTTATGCGACCATCCGCCATAATCTCTTTGGGATCGACAAATTGCTCAACCGCGCGTTGGTGGTGATTACGCTTTCTTTGGGCATTTTGCTGCTCTATCTGGGACCCTTTTTGCTCATTTTTCGCTATACATCGGGTGACCTGTTGGCGCAAATGTTGGTGGCATCCTTTCTTACGCTACTGGTGGGTTTGGCTTTCGATTGGTCGCGTACCCACGTTCAGCGTTTGATAGACAGACTCTTTTACGGCGGTTGGTACGATTATCCCGGCGTGGTTGAGATGGTCAGCGATGCGCTGGCACGCAGCACCACGCGCGGGGAAATTCACGAAATTCTCACACAAACAGTCCCCAAATTAATGCAGCTCAGCGCCTGCAAATTCTGGATCGGCGGCGTTCATGGCACATTCCCGCAAACGCCACCGCAGAAAATGCGTTTTCGTTTCAAATTCCAGAGCCAACTCCCCGCGCAGTGGACGGTGAGTTTGCACAGCGATGGCGACGATCTTTCCGAGACCGATCATCGTATTTTGAACACGCTTGCGCGGCAAGCGGAGATTACGCTCAATAATGTGCTTTCCATCGAAACGCTGCGCTATCAATTGGATGAAATTCAAATCAGCCGTGAAGCGCTCGCACAGGCGCAGCGTCAACTTTTGCGCTCGCGCGAAGATGAACGTGCCCGTCTCGCGCGCGATCTTCACGATAGCCCCATCCAGACGTTGGTGGGGTTGAATATCCAGTTGGGGCTTTTGCTTTCAACGGGGGAAAGCCCGGAAGTGGAAAATGCGCTCAAGGAAATGCGCGCCGAAGTGCGGGGGCTATTGACAGAGCTTCGCCAAGTCTGCACCGACCTTCGCCCGCCCCTGCTCGATGCGCTTGGTTTGGGCGCTGCCCTGCGAACTTACGCTGATGAATGGGGCAAGCAGGAAAATATCAGCGTGCAATTTGATGCCCCCGAAAACACAAAAATGAGCAAACTCCCCGGCGATGTGGCGGTCAACCTTTTCCGGGTGGCGCAGGAGACGCTGGGCAATATCGGCAAGCACGCGCGGGCGTCGCAGGTGGAAATTCAGCTTCGTGGGGATGAGACAGCGCTTCAACTCAGCATCCACGATAACGGGCGCGGCTTTGAAAGACCGCCCACGCTAAACGGTTTGCCAGCACAAAATCATTTTGGATTGGTCGGTATGCGCGAAAGGATCGAGCTGATCGGGGGCGATTGGTCGCTGGAATCGAAGCCGGGGGAGGGGACGCGGGTGGAGGTTAAGTGGGAAGCTGCGCCGCGACGCTCGTGATCTCAACTTGCTAACCTCCGAACAACATCTGCCCGGCGTAAAGGGGAGACCGCTCTCGCCGGGCATCTGCTTGGGGGCAGCAACCAAGCCTAAACCATGTGAGAAGCGGGATTTTCATCCAATGTGCAACGCATCTGTTAGATGCAATGCACATCTCCCGTAGTACCCCTGTACCGAATCATCATCCCAAAAAGCAGTACCAAAATAGTACCGTGTCCAGATGCCTGTGCTGCGATATTTTGCTATGCTCTAATCATGACAAATATTCTGATCGTAGATGACCAAGCTTCTTTTCGCCGCCAATTGCGCAGGCTCTTGACGCTGGCTGGGATGAACGTGATCGCTGAGGCGGGCGACATCCGCGAAGCCAAAGAGATGGTGCGCGAGTTCCAGCCCGATCTTGCTGTAGTGGATGTGATGTTGCCCGGCATAAACGGGATAGATGGCACTCCGCAACTGAAGGCGTTGAGCGACTCCCTGCGCGTGATCCTGATCAGCGCTTATCAGGATTTTCATGACGCGGCAAAGGAAGTTGGCGCGGAGGTATTCGTTTCGAAGGGGGAGTTGGACTTGGAAACAGTGCGCGCCTGGGTTTTTGATAATGAACCAAAAGAGGAGGTTCGAAATGAGAAATAAACTTTCCCTTATCTTTGTGTTGCTCTTCTTTATT
>CAZOOX010000058.1:0-23967 GCA_964581545.1 uncultured Anaerolineaceae bacterium | reverse complement strand
TCATTTTTTAGCGTCGAATAGAAAGGCGGTCTATGGGCGCAAAAACAAGGTGATATACTTTAGTAAGAAGATATTTTCATTGCTTCATTACGCTTAGGAGGTTTTGCGAAAAATGATTAAAAGAGCCTGCCTTAAAGGGAAACTGCCAAGAGAAAAAGAAATCCAGACGTGGTTTTTGGAGAAGAGAGTTGTTTTTATAGGGCGTGATTCCTCCGTTGATATCCAGGTTCCTTCGATGCGCATATCTCGTCAACATGCAAAGATCACTCAAACGCCAAGGGGATATTTTATAGAGGATATGAAGAGTCGTAACGGGACATTTGTCAGTGGTGAAGCGCTTGGTACTACACCACATCGTTTGAGTATTGGTGATGAAATTGTTCTGGGTGGCGTGGCTGTATTTCATTTTGAAGATCCTTATGAAACCATCGATGGGGCGATGCTTGGTCGTGTTGAAGGGATTTGGATCAATCTTGACACACAGGAAGTATGGGTGGATGCGCAACAAATTACGCCACCACTTTCAAAAGCACAATATGATTTACTTTTGCTTCTCTATCAGTCAAACGGGAGCGTTGTCTCGCGGGAAAGTATCGTCGCTCATGTCTGGCCCGATGTGAATCCGGATGGTGTGAGTGCCGATGCGGTTAATGGTCTGATCAAACGCCTGAGAGCACGATTACATGATGCTCAACCCCAAAAAGAATATGTTGAGATCTTGCGGGGAAGTGGTCTTCGTCTTCGTAGTTAGTGCCAAAGAAATAAGAATCATCCCCTTATTAGATACTTGACGACCACTTTGTGACCATTTAGCGACCACTTGGCGTCAAGCAAAGGCATCCTGAATTATATAGAATGAGATCAAGATAATTCAATTTGCTTAGCGAAAAGGAGCTGTGATGAAAAGCAAAACTTATACCCCAAAGAAATATCTGGCTTTAGTAGGTGTATTGGCGATAGTGGGAATGCTCACTGCCTGCAATATGCCCTTCAAGATCGTTCCGAATAATATGGAAGAAAATCATCCACCTATGGGTGAAGAACATTTTGAAGAACCACCCCATGAAGAAGAGCCTTTCCATGAAGGGGAAGAACATGAAGAGGGCGAAGCTCACGAAGAAGGTGAGCCGCACGGTGAAAGGTGGATCGAGTTCAACGCCGAACGAACCCATCTCGCCCCTGGTGAGTGCACGATGCTTTGGTGGCACGCCGAAGGCGCAGAAGATGTCTTTATCAACGGTGAGCCTGTTGAGCCGATGGGAGAGAAAGAAGTTTGCCTGGATAGAAGCGAGCATTTTGGCCTCGAAGCAGGTGGAGAACACCGTGAGATCGAGATTATGGTGGAAGGTAATGCCGGTGGTAACAACGCAGAGCCGCCTCCTCCCCCACCAGCAAACCCGACATCGCCTCCTCCTTCAGGTGGCTCGAGCGGTGGCTCCAGCGGCGGCGGGAACTTCAATGCAGACTTTGCGATAACCGATCTATATATCACCAAAAATGTGAACGGCGAAGTTTATGCCCGCGTGACCAATCACGGTCCTGGTAATGCTGCGAATACAAATTTTGAACTGGAATGCTCTGCCACTGAGACACCTTACGTAGCTGGCGCAATGTCGATCTACGTTATTCCTTGGACAGTCCCTGTCAAAAATGCTAGTCTTAGCCCCGGACAAACGAAAGAATACAAGATCAATTACCAAGTTGATACAACTTCACAGAAATACACGGTAGATTGCACCGTGAACGTGAGTTGGGATGATGGCAACAAGGGCAATAATTCATATAATGAGCCTTTCCCGCCTCCTCCCTAATGCATAGATAAATAAAACCCTTGCGAGAGTTTTCGAAAACAACTCTCGCAAGGTTCTATGAAAAGAAATGATATTGTGCCATTTTGTTGGCAAGAAACTAAATGACCAATCCAAATTCTATTTAGAAAGGTGAAAATCATGAATACGACCATATTTCGTAATTTGTCCAAATATCTCCTCCGCTTCAGCGCTGTGGCAATTCTTTTTAGCCTGACAGCTTGTAACCTCCCCTTCAAAGTTGTTTTCAATGACCAACCAGAAAAAGACTTTGAGATGGAAGCCCCGGAAAATGGGGACGAAGCACATTTTGATGAAGAACACCCTCCTGAAGAACATCCGGAAGGCGGCTTTATCGAATTTGAAGCCGAGCGTACCAATCTTTCCCTTGGCGAATGCACCATGATCTGGTGGCACGCGGAAGGCGCTGAAGATGTCAAGCTCAATGGCGAAGGTGTTGAACCCGTAGGTGAGCAGGAAGTTTGCCTCGAAAGAAATGAGCGCTTTGTTCTTGAGGCCGGCGGAGAACGCCGCGAGATCGAATTTGTTTTGGGCGGGATGCCCGGCGAAGAGCATCCACCAGAAGAAGAACAGCCTCATGGTGAAGAACCCCCTCCCTCTGGGCATATGAGCGATGAAGAAGGTATTAAACAAGCCCTGCTGGCAGAGCTTGGCTGGAGCGAATCTGAATTACATTTTGATATTGGCAGAATAGATGGTCAATTTGCTGAGGGTGGTGTCAGCAAAGGTGGCGAATTGGGTGGCGCGACATGGCTTGCGGCTAAAGAAGGCAGCGGAAAATGGGTGATCGTTCATCACGGGCAAGACCACCCTCAATGTGATGCCGTGAATGCTCGCAATATCCCAGCGGATTGGGTCCCCTATTGTTGGGATGCCGCCTCAGGCACTTCGGTCAAGCGATAGATATGAGATGATTTGAGCTAACCTCCTACTGCTTTTGTGGAATTTTAGCAAAGATATAGCATAGGCTAAGAGTTGAAAAAAAGCCGCGTTTTTGAAACGCGGCTTTTGCTTTCTAGCAGTTGTTTAGAGGCTATTAGCCTTCGTAGGCTTTCAGCAAACGTTCCTTGAATAGAGGAATGAGAGCAAAAACCACCACGCCCAGCCCTAAGAAACCATTCAGGTAATAGTCAACAGTAGCATGTCGTACCCAACCCACTGCAAATCCGGCAACCATGGCGAATAGACCACCGATGAGCATTAGGTACCAACCAGATTCCTTGCGATTTCCAAGCTGGTAGATGGCGGCAGATAAGAACCACCACGCAACCCAGAGTCCGATAAAGCCAACGTAAGTTACGGCAATGCCTTCAGCAAACATCGGGCGCTTGGGATGTCCGTATAGTACGCGGAAAGCTGCATGACCATTCGCGAAACTATAAGAAGCTGTAACGCCCATCGCCAAGAAGGCAAGGAAATCTACCATTTTTTGTTGCTTATCACCTTTGTCCATCAGGAGAATGGCGAAAAAGGGGATCAAGCCGATCATCATGGTCGCAACCGCAGGAGGGAATCCGCCATATTTGGTACCAACGAAATTCATCCACGGGACAATCATGTAGGCGCCACCAATTGATGGGAAAGATAGACAGAACAAAGCTGCACCACGGGCCCAGCCTTCTCCATTGTAGAGAGGTTTAACTATTACCAAGAGAGCAACACCGGCAAGAACGGTCAATGTTCCCCAGAAGGGGAAGAAAAAGCTAACCAGCCAAGTGGTTAAGGTTAGCAGATGCCATTTGGCGTTTCCATCTGCCTTGAACTGCTCAATACGTTCAAGTTGGAGCTCAATAATTGGATTCACCATATTAAATGATGAAAAAGGCACAAAGGCAATCATAAGAATTGCCGCGATCAAGATGATCCAAACTACAGTCTTTGACTTTGTTAGCATTTTTGCTTCTCCTTGAGAAAATAAAAAATGGATAGATAAGCGAATACTACATGATTGTGCATTTATTCACCTTGATATTTGTCAAGAGCGTCACAAGGAGATTGTTATTATCTGTTTATTCGTGTAAAATTTGTGACATTGTTAGAGGTTTGAAATGGAGAAATAGCAAGATGGATGATTTGATTAAAAGGTTTGCAAAATCCGAAATATTTAGCAAGTTCGCTATCTCCGAGCAGGAGGAACTGGCGCGTCTGGCAACTCGTCGAGTGCTGCCCAAAGGATCTGTCTTATGCTGGCAGGGTGAACCATGGCCTTTTGTATTCTCTATTGTGTCCGGGTTGTTAAAATCTGTCATAGCATCTCCGGATGGGCGCAATTACGTTGTGTCCACGTGGGGGAGTGGGATTGAGTTTTGGGGACACACTCTTTTTGATGGTGATGGGATGCCATCAACTGCCGAAGCTGTTGAGGAAACGATTGGCCACCAGTGGCAGGGAGATGATGTGCTCAGGCTTGTGTTTCGTAACAACGAAGTAGTTCGAGCACTTTTGCACCGCCAGACCCAATTGATCCGTAAGCGAAGAGAAAGCATCTACAATCTGGCTTTTAATCCCGTAGCCAGCCGTTTGGCGAAGTTAATCGTTGAAAAATTTATAGATGTAGAAAGCCCGACCGTCCAACGTGATCTGACCCTTGGAGATATGGCCTCTATGGTTGCTTCCTCGCCGGAAGTGGTTTGCCGTATCCTTTATCAATTTCAGGATAATGGCTTTCTACATGTTGATCGCGCTACCATTACATTACGCGATCGCCAAGGGTTGGAAAATATGATGGAGCCAGAATAGCGACTCGAGCGTGATTTTGAGCTTGCTTCCGTTAAAAAACACATCCCCGCAAAGGGATGTGTTTTCGTTTAGTGGCATTGCAGATTGTAGTTTGAGCGTGACTAACCCCTTTGCTTACCTAATATAAATCGGATTGCTAAATATCCAGCCTCGCCGCCGTCCTAAATAGCGTCGATATGCTTCGATCCGATAAACGCCTGGCTCAGACGTTATATGGGTGCAAACCGGATTCTTTTTCCATTCTTTAATTACTTCTCCATCTTTGATAAGCTGAACCTCTGCCCACGAAGGCAGGTGTGCTTGTAAGGTGACTCCGCCCTTCGCCGGGATCTCATCGCCCATCATAACGGAATCAAGCCTACCCTGCGCAGTGAAGCGGAATCCGCTTGTCGGGGCAGGGAGGTCGTTGCCGACAAAGTTGTGTCCTGCGCGGAAAGCGTTCAGGATCATCCTTCTATCCAAAATAGAGTCGCCACTGAGTTCTTCTGGCAGCAAAAGATGGTTATTAATGCCCCTAAAGTGGATTTCGTAAGGGTAGATGACGCGCTTGAGCGGACCCAAGCTGGCGTGCATGGCATGGGCATCTGAGCCTGCTACTGCAACAATGCGTTTGCCTTCGCCTAGAGTTTCATCCCATTTTTTTAAAGTTTCTTCTTGTGGAGCAAGAGCTGCGAAATTAGGAAAATAGGCGAAGAAAATTGCATGGATCTTTGTTTTGATACGACCTTTAAATTCGCTCAACCCGTTCCAAATTTCGATACCGGTAAAGCCGTTTATCTCCCAATCTACCCAGTTGTAGGCTCCTTCATTGATGGCGGGCTGCGGCGGATCGAAGGGATGTGCAATAAAAGAGAGACCTTCAGCTTTGTTAATGGCATTGAGCAGTATTTGAGGGTCATCGGCAAGTTGAGAGAGTTCTTGATCTGTACCAAAGACAAGCAAATGATTTTTTTGTGGTTCGCGGTCTTGGTCATGAATTTCCTCCCCTATTAGCATCAAGACACGCTTATTGCCTTCTTTATAGTAGCCTTCTGGCCCCTGCACAAAGACATTATGGTCGGTAACAATAACTGCATCAATATTTGCATAGATAGCAGCTTTGGCGATGTCAGCGTGGGAGCCTGTGCCATCAGAATAACGGGTGTGCATATGAAGATTTGCAACGATTTCATTCATTCTTCTTTTACTCTTGTTTTCTTTAATTAAGCCGTTTGACGGTTTTGCACCATCACAGGTATAATGCCTTCGCTAAATTTTAGGAGGCTCGTTCATGGTTAAATATATTGATATTGCTCTGATTATAACGTCTGCTGCGCTAATTATAAGCGTGATTTTGCAAAGCAAAGGTGCTGGGCTGGGAGGCTTGGCAGGTGGCGATACTGGTGGTGTTTTCACCGCACGTCGTGGTGTTGAAAAGACTCTTTTCCGCGCAACCATTGTTTTGAGCGTTATTTTCTTCGCGTTGGCGATCGCAGCCGTACTGGTTTCTCGCTAAGCAAAACGCGTATTAAGAAAGGTCGTTTTCTTGGTGTTGGATCTGTAGATTCAGCCTCGAGAAAAGACCTTTCTTTTTTTATATGATCTTACTCTGAGTAGTGACGAGATTTATTATAAAAAAACTCTCTCCCAAAAAATCGTGATGCGTATTGCGTAACGCGTAAAGACTTTTTTACGCAATACGTTTTACGCAATACTCATCTTATGAAAAAACTTCGTTGGCAAATCCTTGTTGTTATCCTCACCTTGGTTCTTGTTGGGATTTTGTTATTAAGTCAGCAGCCAGTTAGCCAAATAACAACTATTCTCACTCAGCCGACTAGCGGAGGGGTTTATACCGAAGCACTGATCGGCTCAATGAGTCGCCTGAACCCCATCCTGGATAGAAATAACGCAGCCGACCGTGATGTGAACAGGCTTCTCTTTAGTGGCTTGATCCGTTTTGATTCGCGTGGGATGCCTCTCCCCGACCTCGCAGAAGCGTGGGGGACCTCGCAGGATGGCACGATCTATAATTTTTCCATTCGCCCCAATGCGATTTGGCATGACGGGCAACCTGTCACCTCGGACGACATTATCTTTACCATCGAGCTTATTAAAAACAACATCTCTTTTTACCCTGCTGATGTCAAAGCTCTATGGGACGAAGTTGAAATTAGGCGTTTGGATGAGAAAACAATGCAGTTCCGCCTGCCAGAGCCTTTTGTTCCCTTCCTCGATTATTTAACCTTCGGCGTGCTTCCACAACATCTTCTGGGAGGTATTCCCGCCGATCAGATCGCGAATGCAGAGTTCAATCTGGACCCTGTCGGAAGTGGTCCTTATCAGTTTGATCATCTTCTTGTTGAAGATGGCCAAATTACAGGCGTAGTTTTAACTATTTTTGAAAAATATCACGGTCAGGAGCCTTATATCCCGCAGATGGTATTTCGTTATTACCCCTCTGCTCTTGCTGCGCTGGATGCTTACCAGCAAGGCGAAGTCATGGGGATCAGCCAAGTCACTTCTGGCATTCTCGATAACGCACTCCTCGAAGAAAACCTTTCTCTTTATACAAGCCGTCGTCCAGAGATGAGCTTGATCTTCTTTAATCTTGCCAATGGTGAAAAACCCTTCTTTCAAGAGTATCCTGTGCGAGAAGCCCTTTTAAGGGGACTCAACCGTCAGCGTATGATCAATGACCTCTTACATGGGCAAGCCATTCCGGCCGACGGTCCGATTCTTCCCGGATCATGGGCTTACTACAATGGTATCGAGCATCTTGACTATGATTCCGATGAAGCTTTATCCATCCTAAAGAGAGAAGGCTATGTGATCCCTGCCGCAGGCGGTGAAGTGCGTGCAAAAGACGGGCAATTTTTGGCTTTCACATTATTGCATCCTAACGACACTTTACACACTGCGCTGGCTGAATACGTTCAGCGAGATTGGCAAAAATTGGGTGTACAGGTTAGCTTGGTTGCTCTTCCATATGAGCAGCTAATTCACGAAAACCTGGCTAATCGCCAGTACGAAGCTGCTCTGGTTGATTTGAATTTGAGCTACACTCCCGATCCCGACCCTTATCCATTTTGGCACCAAGCCGAAGCAACGGGTGGGCAAAATTATGCCCAGTGGGATAATCGTGCCGCCAGTGAATACCTTGAGAGAGCGCGTGTTACAGCAGACATTAACGAGCGCGCGCGCCTATATCGAAATTTTCAGGTTATCTTTGCCGACGAACTTCCCGCCCTGCCGCTATACTTCCCAACCTACACTTTTGCGGTAGATGCTCAGGTAAATGGTGTGCAAGCTGCGCCTCTTTACGATACCAGCGACCGTTTTAATAGCATCGCCGATTGGCATTTGCTCACCCGCCGCGCTATCGACCTGACCCCAGGACCCTAAACAATGTAAAAAGGTTGAAAAATGCCGACGCTTGAAAAAGATCAAAAATATCTCGAAACAGCCCTCCCGGAACTAAAAAATTACCTGCTTTCAGATACTCTATATTATCCGATGGGACAACTTCCGCGTCTGACCATTGGTGGATTATTACTTGCCCAAAAGCGTCTTCAGGCTGGGAATCACGGGACGCACTTGTCCCCAAAGCTTGATTCCGTTAAAAGAAAATGGTACGCGGCGTGGACAAAAAAATCCGCCCGTGAGATCGAATCACGCCTAATGCTTTGGCGCAATTACCTCAACGATTATCAAAACAAACCCTCTGAATACGTCGCTGATTATCCCAACGAAGTTCGCTGGCGCGTCATGCTAGAACTACTTATCGCTGAGACAGATGAAATGCCTCCAGAGCTAAAAGCCCTCGATCAACTCTTGCATGCAAAGTTACGCACGGGCAAATTTATCTGGGCTGAGCATTTGCAAAAGGAATTTCCAGAAGAGTTGTTTTGGTTTTTATACGGGAAGCTGTAAACCGGAAGCAAATTGCATCGTAAAAGGAGAAGAAATGGCTACCAATAGAGAAAAAGCCTTAGCTTATGCTCAGGAAAACAAAGAAAAATTTGTTGATGAACTCAAAGAAGTTCTTCGAATTCCTTCTGTCTCCACTGATTCTGCCCACAAAGAGGATATGCTCCACACTGCTGAGTGGATGGTGGAAAAATTAAAAGAGTTGGGGATGGAAAATGTCGAAATTTTCCCCACCGCAAAACATCCCGTTGTTTACGCCGATTGGCTTCATGCAGAAGGCGCACCAACAGTTTTGGTATACGGGCATTACGATATCCAGCCTGCTGATCCCTTGGAATTGTGGGAAACTCCTCCCTTTGAGCCTTCGCAGCGAGGAGATTCTCTCCACGCACGCGGCGCATCAGACATGAAAGGGCAAGTCGTGGCAACGATGAAGGCAATTGAAGCGATTGTTCAAAATGGTGGACTTCCAGCCAATGTCAAATTTATGATCGAAGGTGAAGAAGAAATTGGCTCACCGAATTTGGTCGAGTTCATGGAAATGCACAAAGCACTTCTTGCCGCTGATTTTTGTCTGAACCCTGATGCAGGTATGCTGGGAAAAGAACTTCCCAGTATTACCTATGCCCTGCGTGGATTGGCATACTTTGAAATTCATGTTAACGGCCCCAGCCATGATCTGCATTCCGGTCTTTTTGGTGGCGCTGTGCGTAACCCGGCCAATACATTGATGACTCTCATTGCGGGCATGAAAGATGCCGATGGTCATATTCAACTACCCGGATTTTATGACAAAGTTCGCCCGATCGATGATGATGAGCGTGCTGAATTAGCGCGTTTGCCAATGAAAGACGAATTCTTTTTGAAACAGACGGGCTCTCCCGCTTTATGGGGAGAAGAGGGGTATACACCGGTTGAGCACGTTGGCGCACGCCCCACCCTCGATGTGAACGGGATGCTCTCTGGTTTTACTGGAGAGGGTGCGAAAACAGTTCTCCCTGCCACCGCGATGGCAAAAATATCCATGCGTCTTGTTCCAGATCAAACCCCGGACGAAGTGTACTTGCAACTCAAGCAATATATGGAAGAAAACACCCCAGAAGGGGTGACTTGGGATATTAAGATCGAACACGGTGGTAATCCTTCTATCTCAGAGATGGATGGCATTGGTGTACGCGCAATGGCTAAGGCTTTCAAAGATGTTTGGGGTGTTGATCCCCTCTTCAAACGCGAGGGCGGCTCAATCCCCGTTGTGGGGAATATGCAAGATATGCTTGGTATCGAATCTGTTCTAACCGGATTCGGCTTGCCCGATGATCGCATCCACTCTCCCAACGAGAAGCAAGATTTACCGACCTGGTATCGCGGCATTGATGCGCTGATCCACTTTTTCTACAATTTAGGATAATAATTTAGGATTTACAGGAAATACTTATTTACCAATAGCAATGCTCTACGCTGGAGCGAGAATTGTAAAAATGCGTAAGTCTTATAATTAAAAGGAATTTATAGGTAATTTATGGAAGACAAACTGATCTCATACGGTGGCCAAGCCGTGATCGAAGGTGTAATGATGCGCGGGCGTAATGCTTTTGCGATCGCAATGCGTAACCCTGAAGGAAAAATTGAAGTACATATTGAAAAGCTCGCCAAGATATATAAAACGCGTTTGGCAAAAACGCCTTTTGTACGCGGACTTGTTCTGCTTTGGGATGCAATGGGGCTGGGAATGCGTGCTCTCACCATTTCAGCAAATATTCAAAGTGGTGAAGACGAGCAGCTCGAAGGGCCTGCGCTCTATCTCACCTTGGGCTTTTCCTTGCTTCTCAGTATTGGCTTGTTTTTTATGCTTCCGGCTACCGCAGGTGGACTTGTTGAACGTTATTTTGAATGGAATGCCTGGTGGGGAAATCTGCTTGAAGGTGTTGTGCGTATTCTTCTCTTGGTTGGTTATGTTTGGGCAGTAGGACTAATGCCAGAAATTCAGCGCGTTTATTCTTATCACGGCGCAGAGCATAAAACCATCAATGCTTTTGAAGACGGCGCGGAACTAACCCCCGAGATTGTTGCGACATATTCACGCGAACATGCTCGTTGCGGCACAGCTTTTTTGCTTACCCTTGTCCTTCTGTCTATTATTGTCTATTCAGTACTTGGGCCTATGCCTCTTGGCTTGCGCCTACTCAGTCGCTTGCTGCTCATTCCCGTTATTGCAGGTATGGCCTACGAATATATTAAATGGACGGCTGCCCATCTTGATTCTCCAATCGTTCAAGTTCTTGTGCGCCCTAATATGGCTTTACAGCTTCTCACCACCCATGAACCTGATTTAGAAATGCTTGAAGTTTCAATCGCTTCCTTTAATGCAATGCGAGAAGCGGAAGAAGAAGCTGAAGAATAAATTCATCATGTTATAATACGGCCATTGGATAAAGATACATTTGAATAACTTGGGACAGAAAGCAATAAGCCTAAGGTTGGGGAGCCACATGGAATTGTCTGATCGTAAATAACAGATTTGTTTTTGAATACGTGGTCTAGAGCTCTCCTTGACCACGTATTTTTATAAGAACTATGTCTGGTAGGTCATCCATATAACCAAGTTTTGAAAAGAGTTTGGTTGGTAATTAGACATGAGAAAAGGCAAGGATTTTACAGAAAAGATCGCAGATCTGATTACAGAAGTCGAGTTTGCGCTTCAATGGAAGCAAGCGATTATTCTCTTTGCTATTTATCGTTCGTCCCATGTTTTAGATGATGCAGAAGCAAGCCTTGAGACAAAATTAGATTTACGGGGGCAGGAGCTAGTGCGGATCCGCGTGCGTAGCAATTCATCCAATGTGATCGATACTATTGAAAAAAAAGATCAAGCGAAGAGCGTATTCTCTATCTCTGACCTCAGACAAGGCGGGGGCTCAGATCGTGCTAATGCATATCGCTTACTAAATTTACATCGAGAGTATTTTCCAGAAGAAAAAATCCGTGCAATTTTTTGGTTGACAAAATATGAAGCTCGAGAACTCTCTGTTGCTGCCCCTGATTTTTGGGCTTTTCGGCATCGTATTATTGACTTTGCAAGCAATCGCGCAACACCAGAACGTTCAGCCTCCTTTCAGGGGCTGACGTGGATAGAGTGGCCTTGGCATGTTTTTGAGAGTGATTCTGAAACAGCTCTAAATTATCGATTCCAATTATTAGCAGACCTGTCAGAAGAGCTTGAAGCAAGTGTGATGTGTGCCGAGCTATGTGGTGAAATAGCCGGGATATATGTGCAAGGCAAGAAATATTCTGATGCCGTGACGATGATTAAGCAGGGATTGGATAGTATATCTGATTTGGCAATTCCTGAAGTCGAAGCACGCTTGCAACTTGCTTTAGCGATAGTCTTGATACAGATGGGTACTTATGAAGAAGCTTATGCCCACCTACAAAAAGTAGCCCTTCTAGATGAGAAAACCCCTCATGTTTTCAGCCTGCTTGCGCAAACAAGCAGACTAGTAGGCCGACGCACTAAAGCGTTGGCTTTTATAAAAAAAGAACTTAGTCTATACCCGAAAAGTGCTTTTGCAAGGAACGAATGCGGTAATATCTATGCTGATTTGGGGAGGACAGAAGATGCTATTGCTTCTTATCAGAAAGCTTTTGTTCTTTCTCCAGAACAAATAATTCCTTCTCTAAATAGATGTGCGGTGCTGGTCTCGACAGATCGCCTTGATGAAGCCCTGAAACTTTTGGGTAAAATCGATCTGTCTCAGGCAATTGATTTTGAAAAAATAAAAAACACACAAGGCTTTGAGTTCTTGAATATTTAACCTTCTTTATAAAAAGATTTGAGCTTATCCATGATAAATATTAGAGAAATTGAGTTTTCAATAATAATTGTTTTAGCAATCTCTTTTTTGCTGAGCATATATTTTATAATCAGAAAAAAAAGAGGGGCATATAGTTATTTCTTATTAAATTTTTCTCTTCTGATTAGCTATGTCAGCGTTTTTCTTTTTGCTCAGAATATACTCAACCATCTTAGAGATGCGTTATTAGTATCGCATATCGGCAATGCAGGGAGCGCAACGGCGATACTTTTTTTCTCCTTTGAACACACAAATCAGAAACAGTGGATGAGATTTCCACGCATACTTTTTTTCTTTATAGAGCCGATCATTTCTTCCCTGCTAATTATGATTTTCTTTGCAAATGATTATGGCTTGGAAATCGTTTCTTCATTCAACTTAGGTTTTCTAACAGGAGTGGATTATTTAGAGAGTTTCTACATTACATCACTTCTGATTATTGGGGTTATTGTTTTTGCATCAAGAACTTCTGCGAGGGGACGTATCTCAAAATATAAAAGGGCTTTATTTTTTAGCATCCTTTGTATTCCTCTATTGCCAATGGACTTGGAACCCAATTATTTATTTTCTCCGATAAACGCAGAAGTATTTTTGTTTATTTCCAGCAGCCTTTTGATGAGTGTAAATTTAATATTTATGCCTGCTACTGAATTTGTATCTTTGTCTCGTAAGCGTGTTGTAGACCATATGCATGAAGGGTGGATAGTTGTAAATTTAGAAAATCGTATTATTGATATAAATTCCTTTGCAAAAAGAATATTGAATATCCCCAAAAAGAAGATTTATGGCGCTCATGTAAGAGAAGTGTTTTTTCGATGGCCAAATATCGCAAAAATATTAGAAAGCGGTAAAGATGCAGATATTAGAGGTTCTTTTAGCAGAAAGGGACGATTTTTACATCTTCACGTCAAAGTTCTACATATAGAAGACCGTATAGGTTCATTAATAGGACGCCTAATTCTTATTCGTGACTATACAGAACGTCGCCAGGCTGAAGAAGCTCGCCAGCTAGCAAGAGATGAGATGTTTAGTCTACTTCACTCAATTTCAGGTGCGGCTAGTCGATCTGAAAATACCATAGAGTTTATTACAGCATCTATGTATCAACTGGCGTATTCCTTTATGAGTAAGTCAATTGCAATTTTTTTAGATGATACTGAAACAGAAAGAGATCAGCGTTTTCTGCTGGTAGCTCATCAGGGGATAGAAGATAACTCTCTAGATGGATTGGCTTTTATTGACGGGAAAGATATACTAATCTCTGAAATTTTAAAATCCAGGAAGCCAATTCAGATCAAGGAAACTCACTCAGACAATAGGGTTTCTGCTGCTTTGACCAACGCCTTTAAAGAAGATTTGTTGCTTGTCCCAATAATTTCTGAAGATGATTTTTTGGGTTTGGTCCTTATCTCTTGTGAAGATGCTAATTATAGTGACAACGAAATTACACGCCTTGAAATTGTAGCAGAGCAGGTGGGGTCTTTTGTGAGAAATGAGCGTCGTCGGCATATTGCCAGTACCCTTTCTGAACGGCAGCGGCTAATTCGTGATTTGCATGATTCTGTAACGCAACGCCTTTATGCTCTTGTTATGACAGCTGAAACTGCGAACTTGGGAATAAAATCAGGGAATATATCACAGTTAGGCAAAATAGTAGCTCAGCTCTCTTTGCATGCGCATCAAGCCCTAAAAGAAATGCGTCTCTTTTTGCATAAACTTCAACCCATTGACCTGGAAAGAGAAGGGTTAGCGGCTGTTCTAATGCACCGCCTAGAGGCGGTTGAAGGGAGGGCAGGATTAGAAAGAGCAATAGATATTGATGATAATTTAGGACTTGATCCAGAAGAAGAGCTTTCTCTTTTCTTTATTGCACAAGAAGCATTAAATAATATCATTAAGCATGCTAATGCTAGTTCTATAAAGGTGAAGTTGAAGAAAAGAAAAGTTGGTATTATCCTTGAAGTGCACGATAATGGAAAAGGATTTGAGTTAGAAAAAACAAACCATTATGGATTAGGCCTAAATAATATGAGCGAGCGAGCCAAAAAAATCAACGCTAAATTAAAAATAAGTTCTGCGCGCAATGAAGGCACGAGGGTTGTTGTTTTACTTCGCTATGCTAATTCTCCACGGATCATTGAGGAAAAATGAGCAGACCTATTAGGGTTATTGTCGTAGAAAATCAAACTGTGGTCAGGCAGGGGTTGATGGCCATTCTTTCTTTTCACGATGATGTTGATGTTGTTGGAGAAGCCCAAAATGGTCTTGAAGGTATAAGGGCTGTTAAAGAGCATAAGCCAGATGTTGTCCTTTTAGATTTGATGATGCCTGTTTTGGATTGTTTAACCACGATTCCTAAAATATTAGAAGTTGCACCTGGCACTCGTATCCTTGTTGTAACTGGTTACGGGGAAGCAGAGAATATTTTCAAAGCAATTAAATTAGGAGCGCTGGGGTATTTGCTTAAAGATTCTTCGCATGAGCAACTGGTTAGTGCAATTAAAAGCGTTTATCAGGGTGAGGCATTTATCCCTCCTTCAATGGCTCTGAGAATGATCCGTGAAATGAATGAATTCTCTCCAGAAATAAATGAAAAACACTCGCTTACAAAAAGAGAGATGGAAACATTGAAGCTAATTGCGCAAGGACTATCAAACCAGGATATTGCTAAGGAGTTGGTCGTGCATGAACGTACGATTGCCAAATATGTTAGTAATATTTTACAAAAACTTCACTTGGATAATAGAACTCAAGCTGCTTTATATGCTTTGAGAGAAGGAATAACAGAATTAGATGACGAATAAAAACTCCGAGAATGTTTTTCTCGGAGTTTTTATTTGATCATTTTAGGAGTATAAAGGTCTTTCACTATCTTATATTTTAGTTTTGGGGAAATTGTTAGGAAAAGTAAATCCACGATACTTATAAGCTACATCCAAGTCAATAAAAAGAGGGAAATTACACAATTGTCGCAAATTGCATATAAATGACCATTTTGTGGGCTGTTTTTGTATGGTCATTTATATGGTATATGGTGCTTATTTTATGGCATTGAAAATATGGTCTTGTTGCCTATTTTATATGGTGGTGATTTATATGGCTAATGGCATATAGATAATATGTGTCTGAATCTAGGGTATTCTGTGGTCAAAAAACAGGGTTGGTTTTGTGCAAAAAAAGATGGTTTGTATACGCTTTTTTCTTTCTCTAAATTGATTCTAAAAAACCTTCTAAACCCCATATTCACGACAAACTTTTTTGTCTAAGATATAGCCAACAACTAAACAAAACAGGCTAAGGGACAGAATAATCGCCTTATGTCAGAAAAGAGACCGTTGAGCCCCACAAAAGAAAGTGCAGGAATTATGTTTTATGGACGATACACAATTCAAATTGGTGCTAATAAGGCCCTTGCTTTCCCAGAGCATTTTGCAGACGAGCTTACTGGAAATATTTTTGTAGTCCAAGGTTTTGATCGCAATTTGCTTGTTATGCCTGAAAATTCTTTCCTCCTTTTATATCAACGCGTAACAAATCTAAATATGGCAGATCCTTTGGCAAGAATGTTGCTGCGATTATTTCTGGGGAATACTATCCATGCTGAGCTAGATGAAGATCGACGAATGCGTTTGACTGAACACTTATACGAATATGCAAAACTTTCTTCAGGTGGTTCTGCCATTTTCGTAGGGCAGGGAGATCATATTGAGATTTGGTCTCCGCGATATTGGGAAAATCAGAGTGCCGATTTATTAGATGCGACGGCAAATTCCCATCGCTTTGCTTCTCTCGACATACGATTTTAGGAAGGATAAGAAATATGGATGAGCTTCATTACGAATTTGCAAAAGATTTTGATAGAGCTTGGCTAAATTTTGAGCTAGATCTTCCTTTATATCCACAAGTGGATGGCAAAGCAAATCCATTTTATGTAGATCGTTTTGGGAATCCCTTGGCTGAACTAAAGGATGCACTTTTAGCGCCATTTTATAAACCACCTAAATTTTTCTTCTCAGGACATCGCGGTTGTGGAAAATCAACAGAGCTTTTGCATCTTTTGGGCGACGAAGAAATTCAGAAAAAGTATTGGCCTATCAATTTTAGTATTCGTCAAGACGCGGATATTATCGATCTTGATTTTAGGGATGTTTTGCTTGCTATTGGCGGACGCCTGTTTCGCGAATATCGACAGGCGGGGGGGGAGCTACCGAAACATCTTCTCAAAGAGCTTAATAGCTGGAAAGGGAAAGTCCAACACGAAATTGAAACGATAAAGGATGGACGTCTTTCAAGCGAGGTTGGAGCGGATATTGATGCTTTCTTTGTAAATGCGGGCTTGAGAATGAAGTTAGAACCAGCAACACGCGTTGAAATTAGACAAACCTTTGAAAAAGATATTACGGGTTTAATTGCAGTCATTAACGCAATCTCTTCCGCGATATATGCGAAAGAAAAACGTTTTCCCCTGGTTTTGATCGATGATATGGACAAGCCAGAGTTAGAGAAAGCACGTGCTATTTTTCATGATCGTCGTGAAATTATGACGCAACCAAATTGCGTTATTGTCTACACAGTTTCAAGTGCGTTGTTTTATAGCAAGGAATTTGATGCTATTCGCGACCAAGCCATCTTTCTGCCTAATATCAATATCGCTAAACCACTATCCGAGGAATCTGTTTTTCAAGAAGGCTTAACTACTCTAAAGAAATTTATTAAATTAAGGATGTCTCCAACCTTAATAGAACCAGAAGCGGCAGAGCTTGCAATCCAATACAGTGGTGGTGTTTTCAGGGAAATGGCTCGTATCATGCGGACCTCTATCGGGCGTGCACGTCGTCGTAAAGCATCCATCATCGAAGTAGCTGATGTTGAATGGTCTGCAACTGAGATCAGGAATGAGTATCGTCGGATCCTTGATAAAGAGGATATTAAGCTCCTTCGAAGAATCCATAAAACAAAGCGTCTTGAATATGTAGATCGCTTGCGCCCTCTTATGCAATTATTGGCTGTTCTTGAGTATCGTGAATACCGTGATGGCGAAAATTGGTGTGATATTCATCCGGTTTTAAGGAATTTAATCGATGTCTAAACAAGAAGCTCCTTTATCTCCTTATAAAGCGCAATTGGAAAAACTCACGAGTGATATTCTCCTGTCTGTGCGCTGGGATAAACCGGCGATCTGTTGGGCGATTTATGAAAACACCTTTTCGGGGGCGAAGGCTGTTTCAGATTTGGAAGCACAGCTTGTGCGACACGGACAGTATATTCACCACATCTCCCCAGATGTTGATGGAAAAAACAACATTATTGACGAGATCACGCACAATAACCACTGGCACGAAACAATTTTTTTTATCATGCATATGGGAAGAAGTGCGAATGAAAACATATATAAATCACTTGGCTCCCAAAGTGATTTCTTTACCAACAATCGAATTCGCATAGTCTATTGGCTGGCAGAAGCAGATTTCCTTTCGTTTGTAGAGCATTCACCTTCGTATTGTTTTTCTCAATATAAACTTGCTGAATTCTCGGACGCTCCTGGCGTGGATTATGTTCTTTCTACAATTACCTCACAAACATGGCAAGACCTTGACGAAGTAGAGAGAAAGGAAGAGAAAGAGAAAGAAAGCACCCACGCCTCTATAGAAGAGTTGCTTTCTTTAGATATGCGCATTGATATGAGTAAATTAGTTCAGCGGGCGCATATATTTATTAAACTCGGCACTTTTTATTTGAGAAAGGAAAAATATCAAAAGGCTTTGCATTTTTTAAACAAAGCAACTGAAATAGCAGAAATTATTCAGGACGAAGAATTCTCTTTAGAAGTTGAAATCGTAATCGCATTGTTAATGGCCAAGAAAGAGGAGTATGACAGTGCAATGCGCGTTATGAAAAAAGTTTCTCTGGTTTCACCTGAGAAATCTTCGATCTGGAACGCTCTTGGAGAACTCTATGCGCTCTTATTCATGTTTGATGAATCCCTTTTAGCCTATCAAGAAGCGCTAGTTTTATCTCCTGAAGACCCTGTTAGCTGGCAGGGTCTAGGCGAAGTCTTTCTACAACTTGGTCAATTTTCCAGAGCGATCGATGCCTTTGAAAAAGTCCTACGCTTTGCGCCAAACTTTTCCCGTGCTTGGGAGGGGCTTGGAAAAGCATATTCGGCCGAAAACAACTCTTCAAAAGCAATTAATGCCTATACACAATCTCTTGAGATCAACTGGAACCAAGCGGATATTTGGTTTGAATTAGGCCGCCTTGCTGATGATGAAATTGCCGAAGTTGCCCTTCGGCGCGGATTAGATCTCTACCCCCAAAAGGCGCTTGCCTGGAATCTGCTTGGAAATATCTATTATCGTTCCAAGAAATTCAATCAGGCAATTCAGGCATATTATCGATCCGTTCAGCTAAAGAAAGACTGTGGTTGGGCTTATGCGAATATGGCACTGGTTTATACGCAACGAAAACAATATGAAAATGCGACCTTGCTTTATATCAAGGCGCTTCAGATCCTTCCGAATGACCAGGAAAAATCAAACGTCTTATATAAGCTAGGGAATGCTTATAGAGACTCCCATAAATATCGCAGAGCGGTTAACGCATATCAAGAAGCTAGCGCTCTTTATGCTGGAGGGAGTTTTTTGGATAAGAAACTCCTGATGCCGGGACCCTTTAGAGATGGTGTAGCGCACCCTGAAGCTCTTACTTTGTCCAAGCAGGAAAACGAACGTGAGAATGAGCCTGCTCCCGTATCCCAAAAATCCGCCCCTATTCAAGTGATCGTAAAACCTAGGTTGAAGAAAGGTGACGAAAATATAATGCTACGAAAAATTTTGGAGACAAACAAAAAAGCTCGCAAAGTGGAATATTGGCTAGAGCTTGGTAATTATTATGTGCGCAACCAAATGTATGACTTGGCAGAAGATGCATTTTCAATTGCCGTGGACCTTGATCCAAATAATGGCTGGTCTTATTACAACCTGGCTTTAGCGAATACTGTGAATGGAGCGTATAGAGATGCCGTTCCTCTGTATGAGAAGAGTATCAACCTTTTCGAGGAGAAAAAAGATAAAGCTTCCTCGTGGAATCAACTGGGAAATGTTTATCGTCGGCTCAACGAGCCTTCATTAGCGGTTGCAGCTTATGAGAAAGCGCGTGTGCTTGATCCACCTAAATCCTCACTCCTTTCTCGTGCTCGTTCAAGCCTGATGAGTAATTGTTACGCAAAATAAAAATCATATAACAAGGACCTTTTTTAGAACTTTCGCCTAAACAGGCATTAGTCTGCAGTAACTTTGGAACTGGCGAAAAGATGAGTTTGCTCCTTGTAAGAGCAGAAAGGAGTTTATGGAAAAAGAGAATAGTAAGTGCGAAAGAGCAGGAGAAAAGTTTTCCTGTCAGTAAAAAGTATCAAAAAATAGGAGAGAAAAATGAGTAAGCATCAATTATGGAATGAATTAGGAAATGTATATATTAACTCTGGCGCATTTGAAGAAGCAATTCAGGCGTACAGAAAATCTATTGAAATTAGTCCAGAGTTTGGCTGGGCATATAACAATATGGCGTTAGCCTATATGCGCTTAGGGCAACCTGAAATTTCAATACCTTATTATCAGCGCAGCATTGAGCTTTTAAGTGAGTTCAAAGATAAGGCCGTTGCATGGCACCGCATGGGAAACTCATATCAGGTAATGGATGATATAGAGAATGCTGTTCTCGCATTTCAACGTGCAGTTAACCTGGACTTGGACAATACCAAGTATCGTCATGATTTGGCTGTAGCAAAAGCAGAATATGCTTATGAAGAAGAAGAGATCAAAGATGAAACACCGGAAATTGAAGAAGAAAGATCAGAGACGGTTGTAGATGATAAAGAAATTGAGGCCTTGGATGAAGCTTTGGTCGAGGAGGAAGAGACTGAGCAAGATGGATATTCTTCCTGGATCGAAAAAACGATTGAAAAACTAGCTGATAAAGCCCTCAAGAAAAAAGCTGCGGCATTTGAATATGAAACGATCGTTTTCCCTGAAGGTGTTGCCCCCGAAGAAGCCGTTGCTGAGTTAATGACCCTTGTAGAAGGCCAATCGGTTGAAGCACTTCTTTCTGAAGACGAAGAACTTGCTGAAAAAGAGACCAATATTGAAGAATTACCTGAATTAGAAGTTGAAGAGCAGGTAGTTGAAGCTTCCCTTGTCGAAGGCGAAGAGCTTGAAGATGAGGATAGCTCCGAAGATGTACCTGTATTAGAAGCAGACACTGATGAAGAATCCGCAGAAGAAGTGGTAGTAGTTGAGGAAGATTCTGACAATGCAGAGACGCTGGAACCAGATGTTTTGCAGGCAGAAGCTGTAGAAGAAGTAGAGGCTATTGCAGAAGAAAAAGAAGAGGATGCTAGTGAAGATGAGCAGGTTGAAATGGCTCAAAAAAGCGCTTCTCCTGTTCCCGCTGCGATTGCAAAAGACTTGATCCCTGCATTTGCAGTTGTTGAAGATGAAGATCTGGATGCCGGCCTGCAAAACTTGATGAGCGAGATTTCACAAGAAATTGATGTTGATGAAAAAGACCTTGAAGAAGACGCCTTCTTTGTATCGGAAGAGGAAGAAGAATTCCTGGACGAGATCGCAGAAGAAATTGAAGAAAATATCGTAGAGGAAGTTCTGGCACAAGAAGATACAGAAGAAGTAATAAAAGAAGCAATCGCTGAAGTTGTTGAAGAAGAGGTTGCAGAGGAAGTTGAAGAAGAAGCGGTAGCTGAAAATCTTGATGCAATAGAAGAAGACTTGGCTCCCATCGCTTTGGAAGATGAAAAACTTGAAGATGATGTAGATGCGATAGAAGAAGAAGCTGAACCGGCAATAGAAGAACCTGTATTGGAAAGTCCTGAAGAAGACTTGGACGAGGAAAGCAACGATGACCTCGAAGAAGAATCTCAGGAAGAAGAGGCTCTTGAAAATTATGTTGCATCTTTTGATGACTCCGAGGAAGTAACAACGGAAGAGTCTCTTTTCAATAAAATCATTTCCGATAAAGGGAATGGTAATGGCAACGGGGACGGTAATGGCTCTGTACCAGATATCAGCTCAGCGAGAGTGTGGAGTGAGCTTGGCAATGTGTTCTACAGAGAAGGCATTTTCGACGGAGCACAAATTGCCTATAAAAAAGCAATTGAACTAGATGATAAGTTCGGCTTGGCTTTCAACAACCTGGCTCTGCTGCATGTTCATGACGGAAAATATGAAGAAGCTGTGCATCTATATGAAACAAGTATTGACCTAATTGAGAATAGTACAGCTCAGGCTGTTTCCTGGAATAACCTTGGGAATGCTCACCGTGCGCTAAAGGCATACGATGAAGCTGAAAAAGCCTACCGCAAAGCTGATGATCTTGTTGGTGAAAAAATAGCTATTGAAAATTCAACACGTTATGGCTTGCTTGATGACGCAAGTGCCTTATAGATAAAAGGAGAAACCCAATGGGTGATGAACATACTATTTGGAACGAAATAGGCACTCTCCATTTCAATACAGGCTCCTATTTGCAAGCAAGAAGAGCATATCAACGGGCTATAGATATTGGCGGTGGAAAGATCTCAATGCAGAACTTGGCCGTGGCTTATCTCAAAGAAAATGAGATTGCAAAAGCTGTGTCTGTATATAAAAAGATCGTTGAAGAGATCTCTGATAGTGAAGAGAAGGCAGGTCTGTGGCAGCGGATCGGCGAGTTGTATTCACTATTGGAAGAGCACGATAACGCTTCTGAAGCCTATCATTTTGCAGGCGTAGAGATGCCTATAAACGATAAAGAAAAAGATTGGCAAGCTCACCTTGTTCCTAGATCGATTTTTGGTGAAAAGGAAAGCGCAAAATTGGATGAAAGTCCGATGCCAAGTGTGGACGAGGAGCCGGCTCACGTTGATGTAACCGATGCACTCCCCAGGGACGGCTCTCTCGTTCACATCCAGATCGAAAACATTTATGTTAATCCTGTGCAGCCTCGCTTGCATATTGACATAGAATTCCTTGCTGAGTCAATTCGTGAGTATGGCATCATTCAACCACTCATCGTTACGCTGCCCAGTGAGCAAGACGAGCGTTATACGCTTATTTCAGGTGAGCGTCGTTTGAAGGCAGCGCGCCAGGTAGGCTTGGACACAGTCCCTGCGATCATTCGTGATGTAGATGAAACTCTACGCCTAAGATTAGCCTTGGTAGAGAATGTGCAGAGAAGAAACTTGTCTTTGTTCGAAGAGGCTGAGGCCTACGAAGAGTTGAAAAATGAGCTGGATATATCTGCTAATGAGATTGCCAAGCTGATAGGTAAAAACGCTGTTGCGGTAAAAAATCTTCTGCACTTGTTGGAGATGCCAAAAAATATCCAGCGCGCACTAGAAGCCGGGCGGATCTCTGAAGAACATGCTCGCTCTCTCTTTCTCTTGGAAGACGAGTATGTTCAGAAGAAAGCTCTTCAGGAAGTTTTAGATGATGAGTTGTCTGTTCGTAAAACAAAAGCATTGGTGAGACTTAAACTCCGAGAAAGTATGCAGGCGAAAGATGCAGATGATCCCGCTAACCGACAAGATATTTCGAAAGAAATAGAAGAAGCCGGTACAGTATTTGTGGCAGCAGATGTTGCGCCGGCTTCTGCAGCAATTTCAGAAATGCCCATAGAAGCGCCTGAAGTCATAGAAGAAATAGGCAGCGAAGACGAAGAGCTGGAAAGCGAAACGTTTGAAGATGATCAGGTGGATGAAGATGAAACTGATTTAGACGAGTTAGAAGTTTTTGAAAACACAGAAAAAAATAAGATCGTTGCTTTTGACGAATCTCCATTGCCACAAACGGCTGACTTTGAAAACCCTGATCAATCTTATAGCGACGAAGAAATAAATAAGCGCATTTTGACTTTCAAGCGAGTTACAGAAGAGAACCCAAATAATGACAAAGCCTGGTATAGATTAGGAAATCACTATGTCCGTCTAGGTGATACTGAAGCTGCAATTGAAGCGTACTCGAAAGCGATAGATGTAGCCCCTCATCGCAGTGAGTATCTATATCAACTAGGGCAAGTTTATTTGTCTGAGCAACGTTTTACTGAAGCTGCTGAGATGTTGGAACTGGTTGTAGCTGCAGATGGAAAGAATGCTTTTGCGCGTTGTGCGCTTGCGAGCAGCTATCGTCATCTCGACATGGATGACAAAGCCAAGATACATCTTGATATTGTTGCCCCCATGATGCGATACGAAAAGAGCTATAACCGAGCTTGCTTTGAAGCAATTCAGGGAAATGTAGAAGATTCAATCGATTTTTTGCAAGCTGCCTTAGCACAAAACGAAGCAACTATTGAGAAAATTCAGAACGATGCTGATTTTGACTTTATTCGTGATGATCCGCGATTTGTTGAGTTGATGCAGACAGAAAGAGTAGTTGCTGGCATGGTGTAGAAACCCTACTTTGCTAAAAAAACTTCGTGCAACTCATTTTTCTCTCCGCTAAAACACAAAATTGCACGGAGTTTTGATAGAAGAAAGGCCTTGTGGAGTCCCCAAACCTCTGCAAGGCTTTTTCTTTTCTGTGTTCTTCTTTCTTATGAAGCTTTAATAGGCCTGTCTGAGGGAGTGCGTCGCACCTAAATCGCTGAGC
>CAZOOX010000057.1:0-24065 GCA_964581545.1 uncultured Anaerolineaceae bacterium | reverse complement strand
TGTGATTGGAAAATCCATACCTCATATTTTACCCAATCACTTGTTCTAAACATGAACCAAAGACAAAGTAGAAGTACTAGAATTGGATGTCCAAACCGGCCATGTACATTTGATAGTCTCAATACCGCCAAAGTATGTGGTCTCGAAATTTATGGGTTATTTGAAAGGCAAGTTCAGTAAAATTGCAAACAAACTACCTCATCTTGGGAAAGTTCCAAGCCTAACCAACAGGCTTTGGCGTCTATTGGATAATGAGCGTATCAAAGTGCAAGATTGGTATTCTCCACTTGCAAAGCAAATCGCAGCAGGCTTCAAAAAAGCTTTGCGAGTCTTTGTATTAGTAGACACAACAAAAGTTGGTTTCAATCATCGAGCATTGGTCATCGGAGCTACTTTCAGATTGGCTTGGATTGGGTTGAACGCTGTTTGCGCATTGACAAACCTATTCATCTACGGTTTTCCTTCTTTTTCTAAAAGTGATGTGTAGCTAGACTTGCACTCATATATGGAATGCGATAACCTTTTAAATCGGGACACTATGAAAATAAAAGCCTATTCACAAAATAATTTTGGGCAATGTATTGAATTATTTCTTTCAAACCGAGATAAGTATTTTGCAGACTATGAGCTAGAGGAATATAAATCATTCCTTAGTGAAGCAGCATATACAAAATCTTATTTTGTTTTAATTGAAAAGGATGAAGTAATTGGATGCGGGGGCTACATAAAAGAAAATGGTGAGATCATTTTAACCTGGGGCATGATCAGAAGAGATCTGCATAAGCGTGGATATGGCAAAGCGTTAACAACTTTTAGGGTGAAAGCGATCAGAGAAAAATATCCGAATACCCCCATTATCATTAATACAGCACAATTCACGAAAGGCTTTTATGAAAAGCAAGGTTTTAGAATGAAGGCTTTTGAGAAGGATGGTTTTGGATCAGGACTGGACAAATATACAATGACGACTTGAAAAGAGGTAAATTATGAAAGATAAAATCGTGCTCATTATCAGCACATCAGATGCAGGGAAAGCGCGTACCGGCGCAATGTATGCCCTAAACGCCCTCAAACACGGCTGGATGGAGGAGGTCAAGATCATCCTTTTTGGTCCGGCACAAGACCTGCTTTTGGAAGATGTAGAGTTACAGGAGTTGCTCAAGGAATATCAGGAAATCGAAGATGCCGCAGTCGCTTGTAAATTTATCTCAGACAGAGATGAAAAAAACGAGCAACTCAGCGAAATCGGCATTCAAGTGGAATATGTAGGGGAAATGATATCCAACTATATTCATGAAGGCTATGTGCCGATGGTTTGGTAAACTTTCATATCAACAATGGTAAAATCACGCGAGATTTACTTCCTGTACTCAATTCAGAAACACTATTGCAAACCTTTTTGGGCTGCCAACTAACTCCTATATTAGGCATTATGCATCAATACTTTAGACATTGCCCTCGGTTCAAAAGCGCAGAAAAACTTTTTTCAAAACCGTTTGCAAAGGAAACTTATGCGAAATACAATTTTTTCAAAAAAACACAGTATCTCTTTTCCTTCTGAAAAATCCGTTTTTTTGCTTTTAATTACCATCCTTCTATTCTTTAATTTCAACGATTTATCCGTCAGAATAACGGACATTAGTTACTGGGATGAAGCACAGTATATTATGTTTGGGCAAGGGCTTGCCCAAGGGAAACCACCTCCCTTTTCCTGGAGTCCTTTTACGTCTATCTTCTTTGCAATCCTATACTTACCCTTCCAGTCAACAGGAAACTGGCTTCCCATAGTAGCCACTATAGGGCGAATCATCATTTACTTATTATTAAGTGGTTGTCGGAAAGTATCTAAAAAACAACATCTCTGTGGTAACCGCCTGTTTAGGGGAAAGTTGCTTTACCCCTAGAGGGTGCGCTGTCACAAGTTTTTAAAGAACTTTCCGTAGTCTACTTATTTCTAAGCCTTTATTTAATTAGTAAGGAAATCGAAATAATTTCTTGGCAAGAGGCAGCGTTTGGAATGGCTCTGGTGTATCCGGCAATGGTTGAGATGCTCAAATTTCAAAGCGATGCCCTATTCGCAGTCACATCTGCCTTTTCCTTGTGGCAGGTGCTTCGATATAGAAAAACAAGAGCTGAGAAAAATCTCTGGCTTGCATCTTTCTTTTGTGGCTTAGCTGTGCTCACCAGAAATGATGGGTTAATTTTATACGTAGCTTTTCTTTTCATAATTCTATTTGTTATAAAAAACAAAGAGGTGGGCTTCTGGCTTAAAATCGTTGGAAGCGCAGTTCCATTTATCACTTTAGTCGCTGGCTATCTCTTAATATACGGGCTTATAGTCGGTAGTTTTGATGTTGGAACAAAAAGGAGATCTTGGGGGGCTTTTAGACAAGGGCAATACTTTATCTTTGGAAAAGATGATGCGTGTCAAAAAAACCAATTACACTGTGCTATAGAACGCACTCAAGAGCTATTTGGCACAGGTGAAGAAAATAACTATTCAGTTTTTAATGCAATCAGGAGAAACCCTGAAGCCTACCTTGAGCGTCTTCGGGTATCGGTGAGCAAAATACCCAAAATGTTATTTCGGGCTTATGGGGGCAGGACTTCCTTCAGCCTGCTTTTTTTCAGTCTATTTGGTGTGTTTGAGCTTATTAGAACTAAAAACAACGATGTTCTCATAATTTTTCTTAGCTGGATGCTGTATCTGCCTGTATATCTACTGACTTTCTACAGAACAGGATATTTCTACCTGCCTTATTATATATTTTACACATTGGGCTTAACAGGGATTTTTAGCATACTACGTCTATTTCAGAGCGAAAAGTCAAGAATTAGAATATCAATTTTTCTGATCGGGTTAACTATTGCAGGGTTCATATTTGAGCTTGCGGCTATATATTTCACGAGCTTTTTATTATTTATTATCCTTTGGGGAGGGCACTGGCTTCAAGTAAATGATGCGAAAAAAGATCAACTTACATACAGAACAACACCAATACTGCTCCTTCTGATTGGAGGCATTCTTTTACACGGCAATTTTGACCCGCTATCTATTCCCCAAAACAAAGAGCAGCCTATTCCAGAAGAAGAAGCCATTATGCTTTTGTATAACGAGTTTCCCAAAGAGAGCCAAATAATCGCGGGTGCACCAGGAGCAGTAGCAAGTGCTCATATGCAATTTCTATCCATAGCCGGTTTCGATGCCAGTACCCCGGAAGAACTATACAGCATGATCCTTTCTTCCGGCTCAGAAGCAATCTACGTCGATTCTACTCTTTCAGGAGCCAACCGTCATATGTGGATACTAATAGAACCGGGGATAGGCAGTTTTTACGAAAAGTTATACTCAGGAGATAGCGGCTCTATTCAAGTGTTAAAGATCGTGCCACAACAGTAAAACGCTGGCTCTTCCTCCCATGCAAAAGGGTGGACTAATTCCACGTAAGATGCGCCCCCTTTCCTTTTCCTCCAAATTAAGCCATAATAGCCTTCCGCGCGTATCCTTGTGAACGCGACAGGTGTTTTTCACAATAGATACTGAGCATTTTGAAGCGCTCAGTACATCAACAACCATATCGGACTCTACCTACTAAAGGAGGGTACCATGTCCACAATCCCCACTGCGCCCGAATATGCGGCGCGCAAAAAGATCACCACGCATACCTTCCAACAGAAAAAAAAGGAACATCAGCCGATCAGCATGTTAACGGCTTACGACTATCCCACTGCCCTCGCAATGGATCAGGCTGGCGTCGATTCCATCCTTATCGGCGACTCGCTTGGTATGGTCGTACTCGGCTACGAAAACACTCTCCCCGTCACCATGGAAGACATGCTCCACCACTGCAAAGCCGTTTCCCGCGGTGCAAAATCTGCGCTGCTGATCGGCGATATGCCTTTTATGTCCTACCAACTTTCCCCGCAGGAAGCGCTTCGCAATGCCGGACGTTTTTTACAGGAAGCCGGGATGGATGCCATCAAACTCGAAGGCGGCAAAGAACGTCTGGATGCAATTCGATTAATTGTCAGCGCCGGAATCCCCGTCATGGGACACCTCGGTCTCACCCCCCAATCCGTGCATCAATTTGGTGGATTTCGTGCGCAGGGTAAATTGGCGCGCGCTGCCAAAGAGATTCTCGACGACGCACATCGCCTGCAAGAAGCCGGGTGCTTTAGTCTCGTTCTCGAATCGATTCCCGCTAAGCTGGCAGAATATATCTCCAACCAACTTGATATTCCCACCATCGGCATCGGCGCGGGCGCGGGCTGCGATGGTCAGGTACTCGTCACCCACGATATGCTTGGTCTCTTCGACCGATTTACTCCACGCTTTGTCAAGAAATATGCCAATATACACAGTGAGCTAAGTTACGCTTTCAGCAAATATATTGACGAGGTTGGGATGCGAGAATTCCCCGCCCAAGAACATTGTGTTGAAATGAAGGAAGAAGAGTGGGAAGCCTTTCTTGAGAACGTTAAGAGCAAAAAAAAGACGAGTGCCGAGTAATGATCAAGAAAGAAGAAAGAGGAAAGAAGAAGGGGGTCTTGATTGTCGGCACAGGCGCGCTGGCAACCCTTTTTGCGGCACGGCTTTCTGCGGTTGAAATTAATGTCGCGGTTCTGGGCTCGTGGAAAGAGGGCTTGGCAGCACTCAACAAGCATGGCGCAAGACTGCTTGATGCTGACGGAAATAAGAAAGCCTATCCCGTGCAGGTTGAGAGAGCATGTGAAAAAGCGCAATATGCCATCGTTTTGGTCAAATCATGGCAAACGGAAAGTATTGCAAAAAAGCTCAAAAAATGCCTTGCTGAAGATGGCGTTGTGCTGACACTCCAAAATGGCTTGGGGAATGGGGAAATCCTTGCCAAGGCTTTAGGGAAAGAACGTGTTGCACAGGGCGTGACAACGACGGGCGCATCCTTGCTAAGAGCGGGTATTGCGCGGATGGGGGGAGAAGGTTTGGTATCGGTGGAGACGCATCCACGTTTGGGGAGGGTGAATGCCATCTTAACGGAAGCAGGTTTCCACCTTGAGAGCGTGCCCGATGTCCAATCCCTAATTTGGAGCAAATTGGTTATCAACGCGGCGATCAATCCGCTTACGGCACTTTTGGATATCCCCAATGGAGATTTGCTGAAAATCCCGGAGGCAAAAAAGATGATGGGTGAACTGGCACGCGAAGTGGCATCTTTAGCTTTGGCGCAAAATATCTCGCTTTCTTTTAATGACCCTGTGAGGGCGACTGAAGAAGTTGCCCGAAAAACATCATCCAATATCTCTTCGATGTTGCAGGATCTGAGACGCGGCGCGCCAACGGAAATTGATGCAATTTGCGGGGCAATTGCAGGGATCGGGGATGAGCTTGACCTTGCTACGCCGCTGAATAAATTTTGCGCCAAACTCGTTCGGGCGAAGGTTAATCGTGGTAAGATTCGGGGAATTAAAATTTAGGAGTTACTTTTTATGCGTAAAATCTTTTTAGCTATTTTTCTTGCAAGTCTGCTGCTCATACCGACGCTTGCTTATGCACAAAGTGATGTTGTCATTGACGAAATGAGTGTCCAATTTTGGCCCGAATATGACCGCGCAGAGATGTTGGTGATGTATTCGATCATTCTGGAAGAGGATGCATCCCTACCTGCTAATGTGAAAGTCCGCGTTCCGGCTGATGCTGATATCAACGCCGTTGCAAAACTTTCTGAAGGCAAAATGCTAAATGTAGCTTACGACACACCTATCCGCGATGGAGACTGGATCGAGATCACGCTTGTGATAGACGAGATGGTTCCTCACAGGGTTGAGTATTATATAGCGATGGAGAAGGATGGAGAAACCCGTAGTTATTCTCTTGAATGGGAGAATGGTTACGATGTAAATTTTTTGTTGGTTGAGTTTCAGCAGCCCCCGAGCGCAACAAATTTGGTCGCAAAGCCGGCCTTTACAGACCAAACCCCGGTACAGGAAGGGATGATCTATCATACCTCCGTAAGGCAAAATTTTGGCGCTGGTGAGATTTTCTCTCTAAATCTTAGTTATGACAAAGCTAATGATGACCTAACTGTCTCGTCCATGCCGGTTGAAGTTAGCGGCACTCCTGAAAAGGAACCAGCTCCTTTCTCGCTGAGCGATTCTTTACCCGCTATTTTGGTGGGAACAGGCATTCTTTTAATCGTTGGCGGCTTACTGTATTTCTTTTTAGCCGGACGTAGCGAAGCAGCTTCGCCACGCAAACGAAAACGAAGCAAAGGCGGCGGTGAGGCAAAGTATTGTCATGAGTGTGGAAGCCGTGCTAGCGGAAACGATAAATTCTGTCGCTCTTGCGGAGTAAAGCTGAGAGGATAATTTCTCAAAAAGGGTCTTTAAACTAAAGAGCCTTGCGAAAAAAAATCGCAAGGCTCTTCTCTTTTAGGGGAGCACTCAAGTTCTGTAGAATCCCATTCCAAAGCCCGCCCTGAGATTAATCTCAGGGCGGGCAAGTTGGCACAATCTACACTTCTTGAGTGCTCCCTCTTTAAGACTTAAGAACTCCCACCAGGGCGGCATTTACATCATCAAAGACCTTCGCCCCCTGAGCGCGCAAAAAATCTCCTTTAACGGGAGAATCTGTGATACCTATTTTCTTCACCTTCACATCCATGCCCTGTTCGCGCAACAATTCTCCCATCGCGCCAACGCTTACAACGCCAGCGGGCGTATCTTCAAAAACCGTAAACTCGCAGCCATCCAAAAGAGCAATATCTTCAGAAATTTCTCCTTTTACCGCAGCACGTGCTTCCAGTAGACAGGCATCAGAATTTTTACCAAAAGATGCCAGAGTTGCCGATAAAGCATGGATAGGCGAGGGCTTCGAATACTCAGCAGCTTCTCCGCCAAACTTCTCTGCCAGCCATTCCATTTCACCATAGCCAGCAACAGGCACATGCTCCAGCCCGATCAATTCTTGGGCATAGCGTGCATCGGGCATCTGGCGTGAGGGGCGGTTCGTCATGATCGCGCATCCACGCTCGGGATGTTGAAGCCACGCAAAAAGCCGTTCTCTCGCGTCTATATCGAGCTGGGGACGGTCATAAACTGAAAGATAACTTTCCACGCCCAGGCTGCTCTTCAGCCCATAGATCTCCTCAAATCCAGCGCTTCCCAATATCATTTCCTGAAAATATCCAAGAGGATAAGTTTCGATATTTTCGCTGTTTTGGATGCGGGAAACCGGATGGGCAGGGTCAACGCCCACTTCAGTCGCCAGACGATGCACAGCATTCTCAAGTCGGATACGCGCCGGAATTCTGGTTTGCTCTCGTTTAAGCGACTCAAAGAGCGGTTCCAGATCGAATGTACCGTTAATCTCCAGCACCGCTAGGCAGGCTGCGCAGGAATGCCACTCACTAGAGATGCCCATACCCTCAAAACGGGCGACATCTTCATCGGAAAGTGCCACATCAAAGCCCATTTCCTTCGCGCCCATGCGGACGGTGTCTTTTAGTGCCTGATGGTAGCCGTGCGCCTCGATAAGTACGCCATCCACATCGAAAATAATGATCTCTTTGCTCATTTTTGGTGCCTTTCTCTTAATTCTTCTTCCACGTCGCTCAGGCTAAGCCCTTTTGCGCTCAACAAAACCAGCGTGTGGTAGAAAAGATCAGACACTTCTTCAACGATGCGCTGATCGCCCTGCCCCTTCGCCGCGATGATGACTTCGGTGGCTTCTTCGCCAACTTTTTGCAAGATGCGGTCTTCGCCATCGGCAAAAAGGCTGGTTGTGTATGATTTTTCGGTTGGATTGGCTTTGCGTTCTTCGATGATCTTAAATAATTCGTTTAGCATTTTCTCTCCGTTCGTATTGCGTGTTGCGTATTTCGTAATGAGCTTGATAACTCAGATGATTTTTACTGCTTCTAACGTTTTTTGTGGTTTCGCTTTTCCTGGGGGAGTGCGTCGCACCTACTTCGACAAAAAGATGCTTGTCGATGGGCTTTTTGCCTTTTTAAGGGTAGATTCCAATCGAATAAGGTGCGACGCACTCTCTCGACAGGTTAAATTTCAGATAACCACAAATTCCATTAGAACCAGGAAAAACAAAAAAAGCTTTTCTCAGTGGCCTCTGTGTTCTCCGTGGTAAATCCACTACTCTCTTTTCTCTATTCTCTCGTCTCTACAATACGATAAAAACAACTCGGCTCGCCCGTATGGCAAGCTGGTCCCGCAGGCTCAACGAGCAGGACGAGCGTATCTGCATCACAGTCTACCAGAATTTTTTGGACGTTCATATAATTTCCTGATGTGGCACCTTTAAGCCAGAGTTTGTTGCGGCTACGACTCCAGAAATGCGCGCGCGTGGTTTCTTTGGTTAAGCGGAAGGCTTCTGCGTTCATCCACGCTACCATGAGAATTTCTTTTGTCTTGGCATTTTGCACAACTGCAGGGATCAAGCCGTATAGATCGAATTTTAATTCAGCTTCGTTGGTGAAGGGGGCAAACTCAGTATTTAGCATTCAATATTTATCCTTATTAAGCGGAGATTGAGTAGCAACGACACAGCTTCATCGTGTTGTTGTGTATCGAAATCGTAGCGGTTTCATAAAACCTGCTTGGTTTCGATACGCCTGACGATAGTGCCGTCAGGCTACTCAACCAACGCTATATTTTTCTAATGTTTAAAATGTCGCATGCCCGTAAAGACCATCGCGATGCCGAGTTCGTCCGCTTTAGCGATGACTTCCTCATCGCGGATCGAGCCGCCCGGCTGGACAATGGCGCTCACGCCAAGTTTGGCGGCTTCTTCAACGCCATCGGGAAAAGGGAAGAAGGCGTCGGATGCCATGACGGAGCCTTTTGCTTCGTCCCCTGCGCGTTCGCCAGAGATGCGGACACAGTCCACGCGGTTGGGTTGCCCACCACCGATGCCGACAGTGTAGCTGCGCGTCCCGTCGCTTTTTGCGAGCAGAATGGCGTTCGATTTGACGGGTTGGATGGCTCGCCAGGCGAATTTTAGGGCTGTCATTTCTTCGGGGCTGGGCTGTTTTTGGGTCACGGTGCGCCATTCTGGGGCGTTTTTTGGCGGTACGATGTCTGCATCTTGGCGCAAAAAGCCACCCACAACGGCACGCAAGTCTTGGGTCACGCGCGAAGCGGAGTTTCCCATCTCCAGCAGGCGGAGATTTTTCTTTTTGGCGAGCAGCTCCTGCGCATCCGCATCAAAAGAAGGCGCAATGATACATTCGACGAAGAGTTTGCCCATCCCTTCCACAAATTTTGCATTCACTTCGCGGTTGCTGGCGATGACGCTGCCAAAAGCGGAAATGGGATCGCTGGCGATGGCGGGCGCGATGGCGTCTTCGATGGTAGGCGCAGAGGCGATTCCGCAGGGGCTGAGATGCTTGACAACGACGGCCGTGGGAGCATCGAAATTCTGAACGGCATTCCAAGCGCTATCGAGGTCGAGAATATTGTTGTAGGAGAGGGCCTTGCCCTGCAAGAGAGTGCCGCCCATCACGCTGGCATCGGGTGCGGATGCGTAATATGCTGCGCTCTGATGGGGATTTTCGCCATAACGCAGGCTCTGGATGGGATAAAGTGTAAGGTTGATGGGCGCATCTTCTTCGACCAGCCCCGCGAAATAGCTCTGGATGGCGTTGTCGTAACGGGCTGTAGTTGCGAAAGCTTTGAGTGCCATTTTTTGACGGAAAGCTTCATCATTTAAAGTGGAAATCTCTTCGGGGTAGTCAGCGGGCGTGCCGAGTATGGTTACACGCTTATAATTTTTCGCCGCTGCCCGAAAAAGTGCCACGCCGCCGATATCGATATGTTCGATGGCTTTGGCAAGGTCGGTATCGGGCTGGGCAACGACTTCTTCAAAGGGGTAGAGATTTGCCACAACCAAGTCAATGGTTGACCAGCCCTGCGCGGCAAGGTCGGCACGGTCAGCATCTGTGTCGCGCGCCAAAATGCCCGCGTGGATGGCGGGATGCAGGGTCTTCACGCGCCCGTCAAACATTTCGGGCGCGCCCGTGATCTCGCTGACCGATGTGACATCCAAACCCGCTTCTTTGAGCGCATGCGCTGTCCCGCCGCTGGCGACCAAACGCCAATTGACTTCAGCTAGTTTTTGGGCGAGTTCGACAACGCCCGTTTTATCCCAAACTGAAAGTAGTGCTGTTTTCATCTTCTTTTCCTTTTATCTCTCTCAATACCGCTATGGTTTCGATATGCCTGACGATGAAACTGTCAGGCTACTCAACCGCCGCTGGTGTTTTTTATACTCTAGCGGAGATTGAGTAAGGGGACAGTTTTTCCGTCGCCTGTATCGAAATCGAAGCGGTCATAAATCATTACGCAATACGTTTTACGCTTTACGAATTTTCAGTCCCCGCCCAATCAAATAATCCTTGATTTCATCAATCGTATATTCATCGTAATGCAGCATCGATGCAACCAGCGCCGCATCCGCTTTGCCTTCGGTCAGGACATCGTAGAGATGCTCTGGCGTGCCCCCACCGCCCGACGCAATCACGGGGATCGAAACCGCTTCCGCGATCATGCGCGTTAGATTGATCTCGTAGCCCTCTTTCGTGCCATCGGCATCAATCGAGTTGATGACCAATTCGCCAGCACCCAACTCCTCGCCGCGTTTCGCCCATTCGATGGCGTCGAGCCCCATCCGCCTGCGTCCACCCTCGATCACGATCTCGTAGCCGCTCTCCAGCCCGGGGGCAGGGTCGACCCGCAGCACGTCCATAGAAAGTACCACAGCTTGGGAGCCGAAGGCATCCGCCGCTTCACGGATCAACTCAGGTCGTCGCACGGCTGCCGAGTTCACATTCACCTTCTCCGCGCCAGCCAAAAGCACGCGAGAGCAATCTTCCACCGTCCGCAATCCGCCGCCCACCGAAAAGGGGATAAAAACCTGCTCGGCGACCGCATTGACCACATCGAGCATGATGTTGCGCTTATCGCTGGACGCCGTGATGTCGTAAAAGACCAGCTCGTCCAGCCCTTCTTCGTAATATTTTTTCGCCTGCACAACGGGGTCGCCGATGTCGATCGTATCCACAAATTTGACCGATTTTGCCAGCTTGCCGTTGCGTACATCCAGACATGAAATTATTCGTTTTGAAAGCATAAAATCTCCAGTAATGAGACACTCGGTTTTTGCTTATGGCAGAGAAGCCTTTGCAAAACCTTCTCCGCAAAGAAAGTAGCCATCGTTGCAAAACAAAAACCGAGTGTCTTTGTGTTAAATATTCCACTCAGCAAAGTTTTTGAGCGTTTCCAACCCAACGGGTCCGCTTTTTTCGGTGTGAAACTGGACTGCGAAGAGATTGTCCACGCCCACCGCCACAGGGAATTCAAATCCATATTCGGACGTGGCGAAGACATTATCCGCACTTTCTGGCTGCGGATAGTAGGAGTGGACAAAATAAAATTCATCGCCGGAATTCAGATGGGACAGCACAGGATGCGGATTCGTGACCTTCACCGCGTTCCAACCCATGTGCGGGATTTTGAGCGTCTCGTCCATGAATTGGAACTTGGTTGCCCGCCCCGAAATAATGCCCAGCCCCAACGTATTACCGTCTTCCTCCGACTCCGACAGAATGATCTGGCTCCCCAAACAGATACCGAGAATGGGCGTTCCGCGTTCAAAGGACTCAACCAGCGCAGCATCAAGCCCGCGCTCTCTGAGCGTTTCCATCGCCGAACCCGCCGCCCCCACGCCTGGAAAAATGACTCGCTCCGCCTTTCGGATGACATCGGGGTCTTTGCTAATTTGGTTTTCAATGCCAAGATGCGTTAACGCCCGTTGGACGGATGTTAGGTTCCCAGCTTTGTAGTCTATGATAGTTATCATATTTTCGTTCCTTTGAATCATTCACCTAAACATTCTTCTACAGTTTCACATGCTTTGAAATTGTCAACAGAAATAGCGTTGCCTCCATACGCAAACACCATATAAAAATGGTCTTTATCTCCTCCTCCACAGTCTCGAAGGCCGAGACAAAAATCGTCAGCTGCATTAATAACACCTTCTATCGTGAAGGAATACTGGCTAAACCACCCATCATTGTATGGGTCAGGTAATGGATGAATTTGTATAACCTTTTCTCCTTCCACAATCACATCCCATTGCCGCTTTGTTGAGTAGTCCCCAACGAATAACGTCATTGAATAGACAGGAGGTCTCGTTAGTTTCCATCTAAGCCAAATAAGCTTTCCAGAAAAAGTTGAATTTGGAAGAAATGCGTAGAATAAAAACATGCTTGCGATAAAAACACTAACAAAAAATAGTTTTTTCTTGTTCATCTCATACCGTCCTTTTTTTAAGCTACCTAGATAATATCAAGAGCTCCTTCCAGTGCCAACTTCCCCTCATACAAAGCTCTCCCAATAATCACGCCCGCCAACCCTGCTTCTTTGACACGACGTACGTCATCAAGCGTAGAAACACCGCCAGAACCAACAACGCGCAATCCTGTTTGGGTTTGTAACTCGACCGCGCTAGAGACATCGACGCCTGTTCCGATGCCATCGCGCTTCACATCGGTCAGGACGCACCAACGCACGCCCTGATCGTATAAACGCTGCCCAACGGTTTGCACTGTCAAGGGCGTAGATTCTTGCCAGCCCTGCACCATGACCATCCCATCCCGCGCACCGATGTCGCCCGCGATGCGGTCGGCGCCGTAGGTCGCGATAGCCCAATCCACGAGTTCGGGGCTTTTGATGGCTGCCGTGCCGAGAAAGACACGTTCCACGCCCATCTCCAGCGGAATACGAAGAGTTTCGCGGTCACGAATACCGCCGCCAAACTCGACTTTCAAGCCAGCTTCAAGAATGCTCTCAAGCACTTTCAGATTAGCGGCCGCATCTTCATTGAACGCGCCGCTCAGGTTGATCACGTGCACCCACTCAGCACCAGCGGCTTTGAAGATTTCTGCTTGTTGGCGGGGATTATCGCCATAAACGGTCTGGCGCTCAGGGTCGCCTTGCGCGAGGCGGACGATTTTCCCAGCGCGCAGGTCTATTGCGGGGAAGATGGTGAAGTTTTTGGTCATTGCTTTACCTTTCAAGTTGTTACGATGTAAAGACACCGCTTTGGTTTCGATACGAATGACGATAAAACTGTCATTCTACTCAACCGCCGCTAGATTTATTTGAAGATATAGCGTAGCCGCTGATTGAGTAGGCGATGCTTTTCGCCGTATCGAAATCAAGGCGAAGCGGGATTTTTATGTTTCAAATTCTTCCTTTTGAACTCGGCACCACGCCCAGCCGCCGCTCATCCACCTGCATCGCCGCATCCAGCGCGCGAGCGAAGGCTTTGAAAATCGCTTCAGCCATGTGATGATTATCTCTGCCATAAGGCACATGGATGTGGAGATTCATGCGTGCATTTACCGCCACTGATTCAAAGAAATGCTCCAGCAGCGATGTGGGGATTCCCGCCACATCGGGGCTGACCCAATTGGATTGAATGACCGTATACGGACGCCCCGACAGATCAAGAATGACGCGTGCGAGCGCCTCGTCCATGGGGACACTTGCTTCTGCCATGCGGCGGATGCCCCGCTTTTCGCCGAGTGCCTGCCCGATCGCCTCCCCCAGCGCAATGCCGCAATCCTCGATGGTGTGATGCGCGTCTATGTGCAGATCCCCTTCAGCTTGGAGGTCAAGATCCATCAACCCATGCACAGCGATCTGCGTCAGCATGTGATCGAAAAAACTGACGCCTGTAGAGATGTTGTGTAGCCCTGCACCGTCGAGATTGAGCGAGAGAGAGATGTTGGTTTCATTCGTTTTTCGTTCAATTGAAGCTTTTCTCATAAAAAATCCTTGATGAGTGATAAGTGACGAGTGATTTTTACATCTTCCGTAAACACTCTAACAATACGTCTACTTGCTCTGGCTTCCCGACACTGATCCGAATATGGTCATCTAGCCCAGGTTTGTTGAAATAGCGGATAAAGATGCCATGCTCGGATGCCAAATCTGCTTTAAGTTTTGCAGCATCTTTTCCTACAACTCGGCAGAGAACGAAATTCGCATTAGACGGATACGGCTCAAGCCACGAGATGCTTTTGAGTGCATCAAAAAGGCGCTTGCGCTCATCCACAAGTTGGACGACGACCTTTTGCAAATAAGCGACATCTTCAAGGGCGGCGATGGCTGCCACGCTGGCGGCGACATTGACATTGTAGGGTTGTTTTGCTTTCCAAAATATGGGCATTAGCCAACTTGGGAATGCGCCATATCCCACGCGTAGCCCCGCCAACCCTGCCAGTTTGCTGAAGGTGCGCAGAACGATCAAATTCTCTCGCTCTGAAACTTGGCTGATTTGACTGAGTGCACGACCAAGCGTTTCAGGCGCGGCGAACTCAATATAGGCTTCGTCCAAAACGATCATACAGGGGAGTTCAAGCAGTCTTTCAAGCTCGGCTTTGGCGAGCAGTGAGCCGTCGGGGTTATTCGGCGATGTCAGGAAGATGAGTTTTGGACTATGTTCCTCCGCGGCTTGGATAATCCCCTCTACATCTATGGAAAAATCATGACCGCGCGGAACGTTTACAACCTGCGCGTTATTTAAGTCAGCGTCAAAGACGTACATCCCAAAAGTGGGCGGGCAATTGATAATCGTATCTCCCGGTGAGAGCGTCACGCGCATGATGAGATCAATGAGTTCGTCTGCGCCCGCACCAACGAGCAGATTTTCGGCAGGCGTTTGGGTAAAATCTGCCAGTGCCGCCCTCAGCGCACGAGATTCGGGGTCGGGGTAGATGTGCCCGAATGGGAGCTGCGCCAACGCCGCCTGCGCACGCGGCGACATGCCGTATGGGTTCTCATTTGCATCCAATTTGACGATCTCTTCAGGCGCACGTCCAATACGCTCAGAGAGCACGTCGAAAGGCTCAATGGGCGTATAAGGCGGCAGGTTTTGAATGTGTTCGGGTAGGGTTATTTTCATCATATTCCCTTTTTTATTTTTAAGAGCGGCGGTTGAGTAGCTTGACAGCATCACCGTCAAGCGTATCGAAACCACAGCGGATTTTAAAAAACACATTTCTTCTCATAAAGCCACTACTATTTCGATACGCCGCTCCCACATCTTTTCTGTGGGACAGCATCGGCTACTCAATCTCCGCTAAAAATTCATTACGCAATATGTTTTACGCACTACGCACTTTTCATTCTGATTTTGGATGCATTCGCATGCGCGGTCAGTTTCTCCGCATCCGCAAAATCAGCAGCGATGGGGCTGAGGGCGGCGGCTGTCTCAGGATCGAGGGCGACGACGCTGGAGACTTTGACAAAGTCGAGCAAGTTGAGCGGGGAAGCGAAACGGGCTGTGCCACCAGTCGGCATGACGTGACTGGGGCCTGCGACATAATCACCGAGGGCTTCGAAGGAGTGCTCACCAAGAAAGAATCCGCCCGCGTTGTTGATCTGATCCATAAGCGCTTTGGGGTCGCGCACGGCGAGACAAAGATGCTCGGCCGCGTAGTCGTTGGCAAGCTCTGCGGCTTCTTCGAGGGTGTCCACAACGACGATGCCACTTTTATTTTCCAGAGATGCCAAAATAATTTCTTCACGGGAGAGCTTTCTCGTCTGTTCATCTACTTCAACCTGCACCCTTTTTGCCATTTCAGCGTCGGTGGTTAGCAAAATTGCGCTTGCCTGCACATCGTGTTCGGCTTGAGCAAGCAGGTCGGCAGCAACCCAGCTGGGGTCCGCGTTTGAATCGGCGATGACCATCGTCTCGGTTGGTCCCGCAAGTCCATCGAATCCGACTAAGCCATAAAGCTGTTGTTTGGCAAGGGTCACAAAGAGATTGCCCGCACCGACGATCTTATCCGCACGCGGGATACTTTCCGTGCCAAACGCCATCGCACCGATCGCCTGCGCCCCACCGACCTGATAGACTTCGTCCACGCCACAAATATAGGCGGCTGCCAAAATCGAATCGTGGGGATTTGGTGGCGTGCAAACGACAATATCCTTCACACCCGCAACCTGCGCAGGGATGACGCTCATCAGCATGGAAGATGGCAAGGGCGCTGTGCCACCAGGAACGTAGACGCCAACACGCTCAATGGCCGTGAAGCGCTGTCCGATCTGCCCGCCCATCTCGTCGGTGAGCCAACTGGTGATGGGCTGCCGCTCGTGAAATTCGCGAATGCGCGCCGCAGATTTCTCCAGCACTTCCTGCAAACGGGCGGGGATGCGCTCCCAAGCAGCTTTCAGATCATCTTTTGCAATGCCAAAATTCGGCTCGTCAAAACGATCGAGAGTCGCATTCCATTTTTGAAGGGCTGCGTCACCATCTTCATCAATCGACTTCAAAATTTGCATGACTGCCTGATGCGGCATAACGCCCTCTCCAAAAACTGACTCTGTCCGCGCAATAGTTGCGGGCGAATAACTGTCCTGGTAGATGGGTTTACGTTTCAAAATGCCTTTTTTGGCTTCATCAAGGGGGTAAATTTTGATCATCTTCTTCTCCTTTTCAAAATGCGTATTTCATAAAACGTATTGTGTAATGGTTTCTCGCAACGGAGGGCATTACGAAATACGCAATACGCATTACGTCAGTGCTTCAAACATCGCCTTCAACTCTTCCGGCTCTTCTTCAAAAATATAATTCACATCCGAGACGACCACGCCGCTGCCCCCCACCGAGCGGATCTCTCGCACAGCCTCGTGCAACTCCGCTTTCTTCACGATCAGGTGCACGGCGTACCAATCTTCGCGCTCCTTCGTAATCACTTGCGAGATAGTCGGGCCTTGCAAGCCGCCGATCACTTTTTGGCTAAAAATCTTCTCGGCAACATCTTCAGGCGAATCGCCGCGAATATTCGCAAAGATCGCCAATCTGTCCGCCGCGCGCAGGTAGGCGCTCAAGACTTCGAGCAGTTGCACGGCAATTTCTCGCACGGCGTCATTTTCTTTCAAGCGCGCCTTATTCGCGATCAAACAGGCCTGCGCCTTGAGCAGCTCACCGCCCTCGAGCATCTTCAGGTGGTTATCGCGCAGCGTCGTCCCGGTCGAGACAATGTCCACGATCAGGTCGGCGTACCCAACTGTCGGGGCGATCTCCAAAGCTCCTTCCGCAGCGATCAAGTTGAAGTCAAGGTCGTTCCGCTCCGCCAAAAAATTTTGGGTCAGATTTGGGAATTTGGTCGCAATTTTGAGCGGGCGCCCGAGTTCATCCATCATCTTTTTTAAATCGGATGTGGAACCGATCTCGCTCCAGGAATTTGGCGTGATCACGTTGATCGTACAGTGTGCGAAACCCAAACTTTTGTGCAGTTCAAGAATCTGCCCCTTATCATCCTGCTTCTCGAGGAATATATCTCTGCCCGTGATGCCAAAATCGACGCTCCCGTCCCGCACGCTGTAAACAATGTCGGTCGGGCGCTGAAAGATGACTTCGAGTTCAGGAAAGCGAGGAATGGTGGCCTTATATTGGCGTGGGTTCGGGCTATAGATGCGGAAACCGACTTTGGCCAAAAGTTCCTTGCTTTTTTCTCCCAAGTGCCCCTTGCTGGGCAGAGAGATGCGGATTTTGCGGTCTGGTTGCATGAATGCTCCTTCTTGCGAACCAAGTGCAATGCACCGAAAAGCAGGTGAAACGCACTCTTGTTTTTGGAATAAAAAAAGCGCTTCCTTTGTCGGGAAGCGCTTCTAAAAATTCTTGCTATCTATTTCTGTTATGAAATAAAAAGCTCCTTAAAGCAAACACGCCCGACCTGGAAGTCAGTTTTATGAGCGTGATGATGGCGCAAATTGCTTAAGAAGTTTTTCATAACGAGCGCGAGTGTATCACAGGGATAGAGATGACGCAAGCTTTTCTCCCGTATCAAACAGATAAAAGAGCAATAATGCTTTCTGTTACCTCTTTGGTCGTCTTGTCCCCGCCCAAATCCGGGGGGACATCTCCTCCCTTTAGACAGGTGAGAATCGCACTCCGCAACATCTCAGCATTTTCATGCTCATCAAGATAATCAAGCATCATTGCTGCCGCTAATAAGGCTGCAATCGGATTTGCCTGATCCTTACCAACAATATCAGGAGCGCTGCCATGAACAGGCTCAAAAACGGCCGCGTTTTCACCAATATTGCCTGAATAAGCAACGCCAAGCCCGCCAACGAGCATTGAAGCTTCATCGCTTAGTATGTCGCCAAAAAGATTAGATGTAACGATAACTTCGAATTGTTCGGGGGCGCGGATCAATTGCATAGCACAATTGTCTACCAGCATTTCTTCAAAAACGATATCAGGAAAATCGGAAGCAATCTCTTGCCCTACTTCTCGAAATAAACCGCAAGTCTGACGCAGGATATTTGCTTTATGCACCAGAGTCACTTTGGTGCGTTTTTCACTACGAGCTACATCAAAAGCTTTGCGAATGATCTTCTCAGAAGCGCGGCGCGTGATGATTCTTTCAGTAACCGCTCGCTCTCTTTGTTCATCTATATGCTCAACGCCTGCATAGAGTCCTTCGGTATTTTCACGGACAATGGTCAAATCGATGTTGGGGGCAGAAGAGGGATGTGGCAGTGTACGGCAGGGGCGGATATTTGCATATAGATCAAGCTCTTGACGAAGGCGCACGACTGGCGAAAAATAGTTGGGGATGCCGGGCGGCGTGGTAACGGCACCAAGCAACGTTGCATGAGCGCTCCGCACTTCTTTTAGCGTGGCATCAGGCAAAGGGGTTCCGTGCTGTTGATAAGCGCCATATCCTATTGGGGCGTGGACAAAATCCCAATTAATAGGCAATGCGCTTAAGACTTCTTCTGCACTATTAACAACTTCGGGACCGATCCCATCTCCAGCGAGAAGGCAAATTCGATATTTCATAGTAGATCCTCGATCGAGTTATTCTGCAAAAAATTGATAATGCCTCCTGCTTCAGCTATTTTGATCACGAAATCGGGCAAGGGGTTTGCCTGAAAACTTTCTCCTGTACTGAGATTATTAATTTTCCCGGAGCTGAGGTCTACGTCAACTTCATCGCCTTCCTGAATACCTGCTGCTGCTTCAGGCGATTCTAAAATTGGCAAACCGATGTTTACCGCATTGCGGAAAAATATGCGCGCATAAGATGCTGCGATAATACATTTTGCCCCAGAGCCTTTGATAGCGATCGGCGCGTGTTCGCGTGATGAGCCGCAGCCAAAATTCTGTCCGCCAACAAGCACATCGCCTGGCGCAACATTTGGCGCATAATCCGGCTTTATCTCACAAAAAACATTCTTGGCAAGTTCCTGCGGGTCAATTGTGATATTGAAACGCCCGGGAATAATCTCATCTGTATTTAAATTTTCTGCAAAAGTCCATGCTTTTCCCATGATATTCTCCTTTACTAGCGCAAATAATTGCGCGGATCAGTGATCTTTCCTGCCAGAGCGCTGGCAGCTGCTGTTGCGGGGCTGGCAAGATAAATTTCAGCGAGGGGGCTGCCCATTCGCCCAATAAAATTGCGATTCATTGTCGTAAGTGCGCGTTCATTAGGGGCTAAGATCCCTCCGTGCCGCCCAATACAAGCGCCGCACCCCGTGCCTGTTACCGTACAGCCAGCATCTAATAAAATATCCAGCAATCCGTTTTTCATGGCTTTCTGATAGATTTTCTGGCTTGCAGGGGTCACAATAACACGCGTATAAGGATCTACCCTTTGCCCTCTGAGCATATTCGCAACGATCTCAATATCTTCATAACGCCCATTTGTGCATGTCCCGATATAAATTTCATTGACATCCAAGCCTTCCAATTCTGTCAGATCTTGCACATTATCCACTGTCGGATGGCATGAAAGCTGTGGAGAAATTGTAGAAACATCAATCTCAAAAACACGTTCGTAATGCGGCGAAACGGGATGAATTTTTTCAAAAGGTCCGTTCAAAGGCGTATTATTTTTAAGATATTCGATTGTCGTCTGGTCGGCAGCGATCAACCCGCATTTTGCGCCTATCTCCGTAGACATATTGGAAAAAACGATTCGCTCGTGCATGGGCAGGGTCTCGATATATTGACCGCCAAACTCAACCGAACGATAGGTTGCACCATCCATCCCCAACATCCCGGCAATATGGATCATGACATCCTTGGCATAAACACCTGTCTGCGTTTCGCCTCTTAGCTCAACGCGAATACTCTCAGGAACCTTAAACCATGATTTCCCTGTGACCCAGGCAACACCAACTTCTGTAGAACCCAATCCCGCGCCAAAAGCGCCCAACGCGCCATAAGTATTAGAGTGAGAATCTGCGCCAATAATGATTGCGCCAGGCGTGACGAAACCCTCTTCTATCATGACTTGATGGCAAACCCCTTGTGTATATAGGTGAGGCAAATCTTCTTTCTGAACGAATTCAATGATCTTTTTATGGTTAGATGCAGCTAAAATATTTGGTGCAGGGTAAGCATGATCAAAATGCAAGACTATTTTATTCTTGTCAAAGATCGGTTTACCAATTCTTTCAAATGCCTTAATTGCCAAAGGCGTTGTATTGTCGTGGCTCATGACATAGTCCACATCAAGAAGGACGATCTCGCCAGCATTGACCGGCCTCCCTGCCTTTCGAGAGAAAATTTCTTCAACTAAGGTACCCATGTTCTACTCCTTTTTCACTATTTGCATATTTTTTGAGAATAAGGCGTGTATCTGTCTGCTTTACACCTGGAATTGTGCGAATTTCTTCGATCAAATTATTGAGAGCCATCACATCTTTAACCATCAAAAAAGCATTGATGTCATAATCACCGGCAACTTCAAACACATTACTGATATTTGAAAAACCCCGTAAACGCCGTACCACTCGAGATGTATAAACATGTGATTCAACTTCCAGATTTAGCATGGCGCTGATATCGTGCGGGATAATATCCAATTCACGACCAGTAACTTTCTCTGCGATCTCAATAATATCTGTATCAAAGAGACGCTTCTGATCATCTCCCAGGTTTTTAATCCTTGAAACAATCACTTCAAGTTCCGAGTTCGTTACAGCAATACCGTATTCATCCAAACGAGCAGCCACAGCACTTTTGCCTGTGTATTTATCGATCACTATTTTGCGCTCTCGCCCTAAAAGCGATGGAGAAAAAGGCTCATAAGTTTGGGGATTTTTCAAAATACCATTGGTATGAACGCCACTTTTATGAGAAAAAGCATTCTCCCCTGTGATCGGCTTATTTGGCGCAATAAAAAATCCTGAAGTCCTTTCAAGATAACCGGAAAGCTCCATTAACGGCTCAAGGTTATAATGTCGAAGATTTTCAAGATTGTGATAAGCAAGAATGGTCTCAGCAAGATCAGGAATTCCCGTTCTTTCTCCAAGACCATTAACGGTTGTGTGGATACAGTCTGCCCCTGCCCGAACACCAGCCATAGCATTGGCCATAGCAAGACCATAATCATTGTGACAGTGCAGATCAATTTTGCATGGGGACAGATTCTCTCGCAACTTTCTCACACGCTCTGCAAAAAGATGAGGCTGCATGATCCCCAATGTGTCGGCAAAACTTATGCGATCTGCTCCTGCATCAATTGCAGCATTACACACACTTACCAAAAAATCAAAATCAGTACGTGTTGCATCTTCCGGTGTATAGCGAACCTTAAGTCCTAAATCACGTGCGTAGGCTATATGCTCGCAAATAATATCAATAGCTTCTTCCGGGCTTTTATTTAATTTTGTGTCAAGGTGAATTTTTGATGTGGCATAAAAGATCGCCACACGATCTACACCGGCACCTCTTGCTCGCTCAATACCGCTGCGCGTTGCAACAGAATGAGCAAGTATCTCGGCATTAAGACCAAGCGATGCGATTTTCCCTACAGCTTTCTCCACACTTTTTGAAACAGAGGGGTCGCCAGCTTCAATCATATCTACACCGACACGATCCAACATGCGGGCTATCTCTATTTTCTCATCAAGCGTAAAACTAACATAGGGCGTTTGCTCACCTTCCCTGAGAGTGGTGTCTAAAATTTCAAGCATAAGTTCTCCTCTTAGTGTTTAGAAAACAAAAAGCGCGCTCTCCGGTATCGGAGAGCGCGCTTGGGTTACAGAAATATTCGCGTGCTTATTGCACTACTTATGAATTCTCATTTAACCAAATAACTGCTCACAAATCCAATTACCGAAAAGTATGGATGTGAACCGGAGTTTGGCTTTAGCCTCAAAAGAAAAGAAAAAAAATGAACTCATGGGCGGCATTCTACCACTTAGCAGAAATCTGTCAACACAATCATATAAAAATTTCATAAAGATGACACCTGGACTTAGAAGCTATCCACAAAATAATATTCTAGCGGTTCTCAGGCTTGCATTGCGCCCTGCAACCTTTAGGTTGCTGAAAGATGCTGTGCACATCTCGTTGAATTTTAGGATAGGTTCTTAAATAAAAAGACACCGAGCATTGTATCTTGCTCGGTGCCTAAAACTCTACTACAGCCCAGCCGCAGCTTTCAATTCTTCAGCTTTGTTGGTGCGTTCCCAGGGGAATTCTACATCTTCGCGTCCGAAGTGACCGTAAGCAGCCGTCTTCCGGAAGATCGGTTTGCGCAGGTCAAGGTCGCGGATGATGGCACCGGGGCGAAGGTCAAAGTGTTCGCTAACCAATTCGGCAATGTGCTCGTCAGAAATGACGCCCGTGCCAAAAGTCTCAACATTGACAGAAAGCGGGTGTGCAACACCAATGGCGTAAGCAACCTGAATTTCACAGCGCTCAGCCAAGCCAGCAGCCACAACATTCTTGGCCGCCCAGCGAGAAGCGTAAGCAGCCGAGCGATCCACTTTGGTGGCATCCTTACCGGAGAATGCGCCGCCGCCGTGTCGTCCCATACCGCCGTAGGTATCAACGATGATCTTACGTCCGGTCACACCGGCATCACCCATTGGGCCACCGATAACGAAGCGCCCGGTCGGGTTAACGTAAATTTTCAACTCATCATCTACCATATCGGCAGGGAGAATAGGATTGATAACGTGCTCAATAATTTGCGCTCGAATATCTTCAGCAGAAATATCGGGTGAGTGTTGCGTGCTGATAAGAACCGTATCTACACGTTTTGGTTGACCCTTTGAATACTCAATTGTTACTTGGCTTTTCCCATCGGGGCGCACCCAATCCAAAGTCCCGTTTTTGCGGACTTCGCTCAGGCGCAAAGTGAGTTTGTGTGCCAAATAAATGGGCATCGGCATCAGGGTTGGGGTTTCGTTACAGGCATAACCAAACATCATGCCCTGGTCACCAGCGCCGATAGCTTCAACTTCAGCTTCAGTCATTTCGCCAGATTTAGATTCAAGCGCTTCATCCACGCCCATCGCAATATCAGAACTTTGACTGGCAACAGCGGAAAGAACGCCACAAGTATTGCCGTCAAAACCTTTTTTGCCGCGATCATAACCAATCTCGTTGACAACTTTACGCACCAATTTATCAAAGTCTACATAAGCTTTGGTCGTGATCTCACCCAGCAGCATCACGTAACCGGTCTTGATCGCGGTTTCGCAAGCCACGCGAGACTTAGGATCCTGTTCAAGGCAGGCATCCAAAACAGCATCACTGATCTGGTCGCACATCTTGTCGGGATGACCCTCTGTCACAGATTCAGATGTGAACATCAGGCTTTCAGAATTCATAAAGGTAGTGCTCATGGTTTTTCACCTCATAAGATAGAAAATGCCCCTTCAACTTTTCATGAAAGGGCATCTTGCGCAAAAATTTGCACGGCTGCCCTCTCATCTTCCAGAATTTTCACTGCCGGAATTAGCACCTTAATTTTTATAAAAAACTAGGTTGCCGAGGCTTCGCAGGGCCGGTCCCTCCGCCTCTCTGGATAAGAGTTGCCGTTTTGGGGCTATTGAATTGTGGCGGGAGTTTACCATAGCGGACAAAGCTAGTCAAATTTAGGATGAGAAGCCGTATCGCTTCTGAATTTTGGCTTGTTTCCATCTGTGAAAATCAGCCTGAGAAAGAGCGTCTACCATTAAAAAAGACCTGACAGATTTCAGAAATCTGTCAGGTCTGCATGCTTAGCGGTAAATTTCTTTCTACC
>CAZOOX010000056.1:0-24066 GCA_964581545.1 uncultured Anaerolineaceae bacterium | reverse complement strand
AATAAGGTATCAACAAAACAAACGCAAAGCCGTAAGAAGAATTATATTCTCCTCATCTATATAGTTGAACAGAAAAACCTTTTTTTCTTTCTTCTCCTTTCTGCAACGCTCCCTTAATCTATCAAGGGAGCGTTTGCGGGTAAGATACACACATCAAAGTGAAAAGGAAATTCTCATGGAACTAAAACACGCAGCCCTTGTCATCGTCGATATTAGCGGATATACACAATTTCTACGTCAACGAAGCCTGACCTTACTTCACGCAGAAGAAATTATCACGCAGCTTTTAGAAGCGGTCATTGATGCTGCGGAATATCCGTTAACGCTGAACAAACTCGAAGGCGATGCCGCTTTTCTCTACGCACTGATGGAAGATGAACACGAAAAAGTTGCCAAAGATATATTGAAACAGGTTCAGGCTTTTTTCCCCGCTTTTGAGCGAAAAGCTGCTGAACTGGATCAGGATACCGCTTATTGTGATTGCGATGCCTGCTCACAAATTAGTCATCTCAAACTAAAAGCCTTTGTGCATCATGGCGAGGTTGTCATGAAACAGATCCGTCAATTTGAAGAACTTGCCGGAGAAGAAGTTATTCTTATTCACCGCCTTCTAAAGAATAGCGTAGAAGCAGATGAATATATCTTGATGAGTAGCGCCTTTGCCAAATTAACAGGCGGGATCCCCGAACTCAGAAAAGAGAAGCGCACAGAAAAATATGGCGATGACCCCGCGATTGAAGTGGAAGTTTTCTACCCCACGCCCAAAATCCCGCCATTGGAAATTCAGGAATATACACCCCAAAAAGCAAATATGTTTAGCGCACAGATCAAACGTCTCTTCTCACACGCTTTTGGCAAAAAGGAAGGTTTCACTCACCTGCCGAATGAGAAAGTGGGGGTTCTGGCTTATTTTAGGGAGATGATGGGGTGAGCACCCCCTCTGCCCTAAAGGGCATCTCCCCCAAATTCCAAGAGCGTAGAATTTAGGGGAGAAAAACTACTCTACCCGCCAAACGTGGATGACCGATTTATACTCATCTGCCAAACGTTCGATCACATAAAGCCTGCCATTTTCACGGTCGAAGGCAATTGCGCCGACGATGTCGCGTTTGTAATTGTAATAATCGAGTTCGGGGGCGAGGAGATATTCGGTTAAGTCCAGCGTGGCGTAGGGTTGAGGTTGCCAGCTTTCTAACTCGCCACGTGCGACGGCGAGCAATTCTGCGGGGTCATAAAAGATAATTTGCGGCTGGTATCCTTCCGCCCAAAAGCCGCGATCATCGTAGGGGAAGTCCGGGACATCGGGGCAGGAGTTGTCATCTGCACAGCTATAGTCCCATTCAAGACCATTTGCAAAGCCATACCATTCGTTGCCCAGCGCCTTTGTTCCGGCAAAAACCACCGCCGCGTTCTCTCCCGCCGTCAGCCACGCTGCGCCCCACCAATGATCGGCATCGCGGTAATCGGTCACAGCCATGCTCTCATCACTGATGATGTCGGGGGCGTCGCCCTGTGTGCCGTAAAGCAATAAGGGGACAACGTCGGTCAAAACTCCATTCTCAACCACATCGGGTCTGTAGGCAAAAAGCGCGGGGCCGCGTCCGCTCCAGAGGCCTTCACGGGCACGTCCGCTGGCGAGGGGGTAATCGCCCAGCGCGTCCGCCCATTCTGGCGGGATTTCGAGAAGATAGTCGTTGGTGATGTAGTTCGTGTAATTTCCGAAAATATACGCGCCTTCAGCATCTGCCAAACTCAAAGATGCGCTGCCGTGCGATGGCTCAAAATCCTGGATATGCTGCCCGAAGGCGAAGTAGAGCCGCTCGTTGTGATAAGCAATTCCCGCACGGGGGATGGTCATCGCTTCGGGGGCGAATAGACCACTGGAAATATCAGCAAAGGGCTGGATGGTTTCAGCCGTATTCAACTCATCCAGGTTTTGGGATATGAGGGGCTCGGGGATGGAAATCTCGGAGACTTGCAGATGTTGGTCGTGCCCGAAGCCGAATAACGAGCCGTACGTGTTTTGGGCTTGGTCGGTGGCTGGACGGTGGGTTAGCCCGTGACCGCTGTACTCCCAATTCGAGCCGCCCGAGGCATCGGGGAGCCGAAATGCGCCGAGGTAGGTCAGGTCGTTCGGATGAATGACGTTTTCCCTCATCCCTAGCCCCTCTTCCGGGGGGAGAGGGGAATCTGCTGGGGGCTGGGCAGGTGCTTCTGACACGGTATCAGGCTCAGGGAAAGAGCGTTCCGATGGCGTTTGTCCGAGGGTGCAGGCAAAGATGGTTAATGTAGCTAATATCCAGATTGTTGAGAAATTTCTTTTCATCGTATTTTCTCCGTGCCCCGCCCCCCTGCCCTGAAGGGCATCCCCCCATTTTCGCTTTTCAAAATGGGGGGAGTTTTTGTGTTATCAGGGTGAGACGTTGATTATTGTATTCAGGTTGATGTGGTTGCCGTCCAATCCAAAGGTGAGATAGGCACCATCGAAGGCATCTACATCCATGCGAATGCCGCCTTGTTCTTCAAAGACAACGTCGTCCGGGTTGGCGCGTGCGTCGCAATCCATGATGCGTCCGCCGATGGTCAGGTCGTCACCATCTTCATATGTGATCGGCACGTTTGCGCTATGAGGTGCATAGAAGGAATTGCTTCGACAGCCGTCGCCAAGACAACTGGCTTGGGCAGTGCGGATCCATTCGAAGATGTCGCGGTTGATGGCGTAGGTACCTTGTTGCAATTCAAGCCCTTCACAGGTGCCCCAAAATGTATAGCCGGGACCAAAATAGCACCAGCAGGCATCGAAGTCGATATATTCGATATCTGTGCCGTTTGAGACCCAGAAGTTGCCATAAACGGGACCCGGGCGATGCAGCCCTTGCTCGTCGGCGGGCGGGTTGTGGACTTCGAGGATCGTGAACATGACGGTTGCCGAGTAGGTGCAAGTATCGCCGAGCCAATATTGGGTGTTGCTCATCGGTGAGCGGATGCCGCCCGGCGCGCGGGCGTAGATCTCGAAGTAATTTGTTTCGCCACAGGCTGGCATATAGTCTTCTATGTTAAGGAATCGGGCTTCGGGGTTTTCGATAAAAGCCCACCAAAGAGTTTCGCCTGCTTCGTTGAAAACATGGAAGCTAAAACCGTCTATCAGGCTTTCGTTGCCATTCCATTGCCAGCCGATGCGGTAGGGGCCTTCGCCGATGGGACCAAAAGTGGGCGGCGCGAGGAGCGGGGCGGGGAGTGCGCTCTCGTCGCAGGAGGGGGTGCAAATTCTGTAGCTGACACCAAATGCAGGAATAAAACCCGAACTAGCACGAAATTCACGCCCGTCCCATTCTCCGGGAGGGTGTAGTCTTTCAATTTCGCCGAGGGGCGTTGGTTCTTCACCGGCGTTTGATCCCGAGCATTCCATAGACAAATTGATGGGGAGATTTTCTTCGTGCAGAATGCGCACGCTGTTGTCTCCGCTGAGTTCTTCGGCGATATTCCAGGAACGTTCTCCCAAAGGTTCAAAATCGTAGCGGCGGGGGTCTTCTTCGCCGAGGCGAACGTAGCACCACATATTTTCAAAATCTTCAGAGACATCAAAGGTGTAGGCTTCGATCTCGATAGAAGTGGGCACACCTGAATCAAAGGGGACGGGACCGGTATCTGTTTCGGGTTCTTCGTCGTCAGCGGGGTCGGGCGGGTCTTCGCCGGGGAGGGCTTCTGGTGGGGCATCGCCACCGCCGGGAGCGGGGTCTGGGGGTAGCGTGCTTTCGGCTTCAGGGCAGCCGTCGGCGCCTGCGCCGGGTTCGCCGGGACAAGCATCGGCGCTGTTGGGCGTACCGTCACCGTCGGCATCGGGGCAGCCATCAGCGAGGGGGGAGCCGACTTCGTCGGGGCAGGCATCGACGCTGTCGAGCATTCCGTCGCCGTCTCGGTCGTCGTCAGCGGGTGCGGGGCAGCCGCTTGGCGGTAATCCGGCTTCGTCGGGACAAGCGTCGGTTGCGTCAGTGACCCCGTCAAAATCACGGTCGGGGCAGCCATCGGCTTCCTGTGTGCCGGGTTGATCGGGGCAGGCATCCACATCATCGGCGATGCCGTCCATATCCCGATCCGCAAAAGCTGCTGCGCCCACATAAATGGTCGCTTGAAAATCATCGTTGCGCCCATCAAAAGCACGCACGATCAGGGTATGTGAGCCTTCGGTGGGATACCAGGTGCTGAGCAGCGGGAAGGGATTGATGCCGCCGGGCGTATTGCTCTCTTGCACATCGACGAGAACGTTGTCGATCCACAATTCGATGCGGGTCACATTGTCGTCGTCACGAGCGAGTGCGCTGACCTGCACCGGCTCGCCTGTGGTGAGAATATCTCCATTTTGGGGCGAGCGAATAGAGACAACAGATTGCCCCGAAGCGTTGGCGGTGGTGTAGAAATAGCCGCCCAAAAGCGCCACAATGACTAGCACGACAAGGAGTGCCGAACATCCCAAAATTAGTGGGAGTTTTGATTTTTTATTTGAACGTGATATAAGTGTTTCTTCGTAACTCATCTCAACCTCCCACCCCTAATTCAATGAAACTGAAAAAGCTGAAGGCGCCGACCAGCCGCTGTAATTTCCAGCGCCATCTTGTGCACGCACCATCCAGCGGTAGCGTCCGCCGCAATCTACAGATACATCCACTTGTTTCCCGTTAATGGGTCCATATCCGCCTGCGGAGACCCAGTTGCCGGGTGTTGATTCGCGTTCGAGCTTCACATAATAGCCATCAATGCCGCTGGGGTCGCTGACGGGCATCCAGACCAAAGTCTGCGATGTGCGGCAGCTCAACTCCAATCCGTTTGCGGGGACAGCGGGCGTGGGTGTGGGCGGCGGCGTGGTATCTGCTGCCGGGGGCGGCGATGTCGCCGTAGGCACGAGTGTCGGGACAAGCGTTGGCACCGTTGTTGGCACCAGCGTGGGCGTATTCGTGGGGACGCCAGTCGGAACGAGCGTCGGCGTGACGACCAGTGTCGGCGTCGGCACTTCGGATTCGGGCGCAACTTCTCCGATCACTTCGACTGAGACCATCGCAGGATTACCGGATTGTCCCTGCGTATCATAGACATCCACTTGCAGGATGTAGATCCCCGCTTCGCCCGTGACCCAGGCTTGGTCGAGGGATACGAAATCCTGCCCGGCTTCAACGGGTACATCCCGCCTGAAGGGGACACCGTTGATTGAAAGCACGACTTCAGAAACGCCGTTCTTTGCAAAAACATGTGACATGATCGTGACTGTTTCTCCCACGGCAAAAGTATCTCCGTCGCGGGGATGGTCTATCCACGCGGCAGGAACAGATTCATCACTTGCTGTACAGGCGGTTAATCCTGAAAGCAAAATTGCAAAAATCAAAAAGAAAAAGAGTAAGCGGGTTTTCTTCATTAGCATTTTCCTCCATTGGTACATATATAATTCAAGATACAAATTTCTTCTGTCCAGTTCAATAGTTCGATGGTTTGGCCTGTTTTCGGTAATTTTGAAAGCAGCCAAGTCTTGGAGACCTGGCTGCTTTTCTCCAATTTATCGGTTAGTAAGGCGCACAGTAGCAATCAGGGTAGCCTACCCATGAAGAGTTTGCACCGCAGCCTTGTGGCGGTGGCGAGCAACTGGGTGGCGGGTCATCACATTGGCAGGTGGTGTAATTCCAGTTATTGCATACATAGGTGGTTGGCGGGAAACAGATCTCGGGTGTTGGCTCATCAGGCGGCGGAGATGTTGGGGATACAGGTGTTGGTTCAGGCAATGGACACAGCCCTGGATAAGCCGTGGTGGGTTCAAAGCCATAGCCCCAGCGGCAGGTATTATCTACAGAGAAGAGAGCAGCCAGCGGATAATGTGAGCTATTGCTCAAAGGCGAACCAGCCTCCACCAGCGTAAAGTGATCGTTATAATCAAACCAACCCGCTTCTTTGACGCCTTCATCGCTCCAGCCGCCAAAAAGGAAGGTATCAGCAGATGCGATCAGGTTTTTCTTGAAAGCAATCTGGATGCGCTGGGTAGATGCGGGATCAATGCGCGCCCAAGTAGCATCGGGATCATTTCCATGACCGGCATCGAAGACCAACTCATCGTAACCATCAATGCCAGAGAGCGGAGCCTCGGAGACCATCGGCCTGGAGCCGCCAACATCATTATTGGTATCGTGCCAAGCCTTGACGCCATCGGTCGTCCAGGTGGTCGAAGGCGGTACTGTAGCGCCGATCAGCCAATCGCCGCGCCCATCTCTGTCCAGATCAATTTCGATGGCATAAAATGCTTCAGAGCCGGCAGGGGGCGCACCTTCAAGATGCAAAACGACGTAGATCCATTCGCCGCCCTCGCCCATTTCCACTTTCGTAAGATCAAGATGAGCCTGATAGGTCATCTCACCAGCTGTAAAAGGGCGCTCAAATAAATTCAGGTCAAAACCATCTGCCACAGAGCGATGCTCAGAAGCATATTGTGCAGATGACCTGTCTGTTACCCAGGTGCGGATGCGGCTCGGCTCTCCCGGTTGGGTGAGATGCACTATGGGAATCTCGGTTGGTGCAGGAGCGTTTTCAGGCGGAGGATCTGCAGGCAATCCTTGACCCTGAATCTGCGGGATCGGCCTTGCTTCTTCATTCGGCAAAGGCGGAGATGTATCTCTTGCCATAGGAAGGCTACAGGCTAAAATAAAGAAGATCAATACAAACATAAGATAAAGTCTATTTTTCATCTTGAACCTCCTCTTCTGGTTCTTTTTCCTCCTGATCGACAACCCAAACGCGCACTGTCTCCAGGTCCAAATCCCCCTTGGAAACAAATCTCTCCGCGCCAACTTCCTTTGCCGCGTCATGAAAATCCTGATAAGCGCTGATCAGGATCACGCGCAAAGAATCACTCAACGCCTTCAGTTGCGGCGTGCCATCTATCCCGTTGGTGCCGGGCAGCATCACGTCCACTACAGCAAGATCGGGCTGGAACTCCCGCACCATCTTTTTGGCTTCGACCATGTCCCCCGCTTCGGCGATCACATTCATCCCAGCCAGCTCCAACAGTCTGCGCAATTGGCGGCGAAAAGAAGCTTGGTCGTCTACGATCAGAATATTTGTCATGACTAGAGCATAGCAAAATATCGCCTTGTAGCCATCAGGGCGCGGTACTGTTTCGGTACTGCTTTTTGGGATGATAATTCGGTACAGGGGTACTACGGGAGATGTGCATTGCATCCGACAGGATGCGTTGCACATTGGATGAAAACCTCGCTTCTCACGTGGTGTGGGCTTGGTTGCTGCTCCCCAAACGGATGCCCGACGAGAGCAGTATCCCCTTTACGCCGGGCAGATGTTGCTCGAAGGCTACCAAATAAAAATCACGAGCGTCGCGGCGCAGCTTCCCACTTAACTTCCACCCGCGTCCCCTCCCCCGGCTTCGATTCCAGCGACCAATCGCCCCCGATCAGCTCGATCCTTTCGCGCATACCGACCAATCCAAAATGATTTTGTGCTGGCAAACCGTTTAGCGTGGGCGGTCTTTCAAAGCCGCGCCCGTTATCGTGGATGCTGAGTTGAAGCGCTGTCTCATCCCCACGAAGCTGAATTTCCACCTGCGACGCCCGCGCGTGCTTGCCGATATTGCCCAGCGTCTCCTGCGCCACGCGGAAAAGGTTGACCGCCACATCGCCGGGGAGTTTGCTCATTTTTGTGTTTTTGGGGGCAGCAAATTGCACACTGATATTTTCCTGCTTGCCCCATTCATCGGCGTAGGTACGCAGCGCGGCACCCAAACCAAGCGCATCGAGCAGGGGCGGACGAAGATCGGTGCAGACCTGGCGAAGTTCCGTCAATAGCCCCCGCACTTCGGCGCGCATTTCCTTGAGCGCCTTTTCCACTTCGGGGCTTTCTCCCGTCGAGAGCAAAAGCCCGAGCTGGATATTCAACCCCACCAGCGTCTGAATCGGGCTATCATGCAGATCGCGCGCGAGACGGGCACGTTCATCTTCGCGCGAGCGCAAAAGTTGACGCTGCGCCTGCGCGAGGGCTTCACGGCTGATCTGAATTTCATCCAATTGGTGGCGAAGGGTTTCGATGGAAAGTACATTATTGAGCGCTATCTCCGCCTGCCGCGCGAGGGTGTTCAGAATGCGATGATCGGTCTCGGAAAGATCGTCGCCGTCGCTGTGCAGACCCACCGTCCACTGCGCGGGGAGTTGGCTCTGGAACTTGAAACGAAAACGCATTTTCTGCGGCGGCGTTTGTGGAAATGTACCATGAATGCCGCCGATCCAAAATTTGCAGGCGCTGAGCTGCATTAATTTGGGGACTGTTTGCGTGAGAATTTCGTGAATCTCCCCGCGCGTGGTGCTGCGCGCCAACGCATCGCTGACCATCTCGACCACGCCAGGATAATCGTACCAGCCGCCATAAAAAAGCCTGTCCACCAAACGCTGGACGTGGGTGCGCGACCAATCGAAAGCCAAGCCCACGAGCAGCGTAAGAAAGGATGCCACCAACATTTGCGCCAACAGGTCACCGGATGTATAGCGAAAGATGAGCAAAAAGGGTCCCAGATAGAGCAGCAAAATGCCCAAAGAGAGCGTGATAACCACCAACGCGCGGTTGAGTAATTTGTCGATGCCAAAGAGATTATGGCGGATGGTGGCGTATAGATAGCTGAGCGGCGCAAGCACCACCCATAAGCCCACCAACCAAACCGGAATGCGCGTCGGGAGCCCGAAAAAGTTTGGTAACAAATAAAAGAGAATTGCAGGCACACCGGAGATCAGCGTGCTCAAAACCACCACGCGCAATTTACGACGCTCATCTGGCGTTGCCCGGCGCAGATAGACATAGACCATCACAATAAGCGCAGCGCTGATGACAATTGAACTGAAGAAGATGCCAATTTGCCGCCCCGTTTCAAAATCGGCGAGATAAGCCCCTAGCCATGCCAGAACGGCGAGCGTTGCCAGCATATAGATCAAAGTTAAAACCGCCCATCGTAAAAACCTGCTCCCCAACTTTACGGGGAAAGAGATCGCATAATGAAAGATCATCGGCGCAGCAAATAAAAACGCAATAATGCTCAAAAAACGGATGCCCAGCGGCGATGTCCAATGATCGGGATGCGCCATAGGGAAGAAAAGCGCAACAGCCATCAACTGCCCGATCAAAAAGATGATGCGGATCTCATATTGCTCAAAACGCCGCAAGAGCAGGGCTGTGCCAATCCCCCAAAAAGCCAATGCCACAAACGCGGCGCTTATCAGGGGCACTAAATTCGTTCGTAACAAAGGGACAATGGGCAATTCCATCTCCAGTATTTGCCCCTCTCTTTCAATCTCAACGATCTGATTGCCTACTTCCAATTCCCCCCACTGCTCAAAAGGAACCCCGCCTACGCTAATAAATTTATCACCCGTCCAAAAACCTGCATAATCACCAAAAGTGTCCTGCGGGACATCCTGAACGATGCCCGTTTCCCAATCCACCCCAAAATCTATGACCGGCGTCCGCCACTGGATATAGACATCATACAAGACCAATGTCGGCGTCAATATAATAAAGAAGACGCAAAGAAGTACCCAAAATATCTTCGAGATTTTCTTCTCAGTCTCCATCCGGTCTTTCGCTCCCATCGACATCCACCCAACCACGCTGGATCGCATAAAGCATCGCTTCCGTGCGTGAGTCAACGCCCAATTTTCCATAAATATTGCTGATATGGTTTTGCGCCGTGCGTTTGGTAATGACCAATTGCGCGGCAATAGCAGCATTATCCAAACCCCGAGCAAGCAACTGCAAAATTTCCATCTCACGCGGCGTCAGCGGAGATTCCGGTCGAGCAACTTCCACCTTCTCCTGCCCCCCACTCACTGCACGCTGCACCACCTTGCTCGCCACAGCGGGACTAAGCCAACTCTCCCCTTTCGCCGCTGCATGGACGGCACGCCCCAAAGTCTCCAACGCTTCGTCTTTCAACACATAGCCAATAGCGCCGCTTTCGAGCAGGCTAAAGATCATCTGGCTGTCTTCGTGCGCGGTCAAAATCAAAATCTCACTCTCAACATCCCCCTTTTTCAGTTCACGGGTCACTTCCAGCCCGTTCATATCAGGCAAATTCACGTCCAAAACCAGCACATCCGGCTTTTTCTCAGGCACAAGGGTCAGCGCATCTGCGCCAACGCTGCCCTCCGCGATGACGTTGATCTCGGGGTCGGTGTCCAGTACAGATCGCATTCCCGCCCGAACGATGGGATGATCGTCTACGATAATGACCTTAATCATGCTTACATCATAGCCTAAGGGAGAGGGATTTGCAAAACCTGCTACAGACTACAAAAGTCTCCAAGACTTTTGTAGTCTCTATAATCGGATGGCTGCGCCGCGTCGCGCGTAGTTTTAGCTTGCCTGCTGCTCCCCAACGGATGCCCGGCGTGAGTTTTCTCTGTCCCCCTATTTTGCTTGCAAAATGGGGGGACGCCCCAGCAGAGCGAGGGGCAGGGGGGCGAATCGTCTCAATTTAAATTTACCTATCGACTTGCTTCAAAAAAGCTGACCAGGCGCTCTGCGTCCTTCAGGAGGAGACTCTTTCATCACTTCGCTTAAAATCCCCTCAACCGTTTTTCCCATTTTCGTCCCAACATTTTCGATACTTTCGATCCCCTTTAGCCCCATTGTCTTGTAGATTAACTTAATATCCTGCTGCAAATCTTCGACCGCCCAGGCTGCCTTGCGATAATCCCAAAGCCGAGATTTGTGAACGCGTTCCAATTCCATTTCGTAGAGTTTGTCCGCCAAAATCTCGACAATGCGTTTATTCGTGGCAAATTTATCGCCGGGGATGATGGGGCGTGGCATCCTGTCTTTGATACCGTGTTTCTCGCAAAGTTCACGAATTTTGATCGCCATTCCACGCCAGTCATCACCAACGGCTCCATAACTCTTCCCCGCAGGATAATGCTTTTCATAGGCGGGCAAAAGGTCAGGGAAGCGTTCGGCAAGCACCGAGAAAAAGAATGTCCGCTGCTGATCGGAGAGTGTCAAGCCCGAAGCAAGGACGAAGCTCCCGCCGTGGTCGGCCGTCCACTGGATGATAGATTCAAGATTTTCGTCCGTATCGCAAAGCTCTGGCAGGAGGGGCATCATACACGTCCCCGTCTGAATGCCTGCGGATGCGATTTTTTCCATCGCTTCAAAACGTTTTTCGGGGGGCGGAGCGAGATTCTCCATTTGGCGGATGCGTTCGTAATGCGCCGAATCGGACGTGGAGATGATGCTGAAAGCCGTCGCTGCCACCGCACCTGCGTTGATCTCGGTCAGCAGGTCAAGGTCACGCAGAATGAGGGGCGAACGCTCCAGAATAAAGACGGGGAAGTTCCGCTCAAGGCAGACTTCGAGCATTTGACGGGAGAGTTTGAATTTCCGCTCGGCGGGCTGATAGTCACCGGTGAAAACGACATCGGTTTTGGCACGGGCAATGGCCTTGCGCAAAAGCTGCGGCGCATTCTCCTTGACATGAATGGTGTAAGCAAAGTCATTCGGATCATCGAAGGGAGAGAATTTCTGCTCACGACAGTAGCAAAATTCACAGCCATGCTGGCAGCCCTTGTAGGGATAGGCAGTATAGCGTGACCAAAACCAATGGTCGGCGCGTTTGTGTTTGTTGAGAATGGTCTTGGGTTTGTAGGGGATGAATTGGGCGCGTCGGGGCATGGAAAATATTTACTCGTCGCCTAATTCCAATAATCGAACATCTTCGAGGTCTTTGTCTCTTCCGACTGCACGTTTTGAAGCTAATAAATCTTCTTTTGAGACAACCAGAAAACTTCTCCCTTGATATTCAATTGTGTTGCGATTTTCCCAAGCGCTTTCAAACTCAATTCCTGGCGTAAAAGTTTGTACATCAATACGAACGTGGTCTTTAAATATCGTGATTTCGTGTGCGAGCAATTCTTCTGGCGTTGTAAGAGTTGCTGTTGCTAATTGAGCATCTTTTAGTGCAATAAGTAGTTTTTTTGCATTTTCTGGCGTGGCTTCTATCAGAATATCCAAGTCAAAAGTTGCTCGGGGAACACCATACAGAACCGAAGCTATTCCCCCAATGACCAGATATTTAACTTGATACCTTTGAAAGGACGAGAACACGTCCAGCAATTGGTTGAGCATCTTTTTGCTCCATGATCTTTGGGTTGCCCATCAGCGCAAAATCAGTGAACCAGCCAAGCATTTCGAGACGTTCTTTACGAGAAAGAGTCTTAAACCAACGGGTCTTGGCTTCAAGTGTTTCGTCTTCAAATGTATGTGAAATTGTTTTTTGCATCTTTTTTACTCCACCCTTATTTTATCACGGGCAGCTTAATTGGGCGAAGCGGGGCATGAAGTTCCTTTTTTGTAAACGGATTACGCGGAGTTTCACGGAAAATTTTTTATAGTCATAGCTCTTTCTCAGCAGTTTTTAAAAATCCGTGCTCTCCGAGTCATCCGTGTACGATTTTACGATGCTCATCGTCAAAATACGTCATCGCCTTTTTCATCATGATCGCCCTGTGCGGACGGGATTTTTGCTCCGCCAGCCACGGGGCAGTAATATCAGGCCAATACTTACCGAGGGTTTTCAAGCCCCAGCCGATGCCTTTTGTGGCATCCAGATTATTCTCTTCAAAGCAGGGGGAGAGGAAATCAAGAAATTTGTATACGCGGGGAATACTTTCTTCAAGGTAACGTGAGCGTTTTGCCCAATAGTGGATAGCTACGCCGACGATGCGCCGCATCCAGCGATTTTCGTGTGCCCGCCAGGGGGCGAGGAGGGGCAGGGTTTTATCGAAGTCAGCAACCAGGGCGGGACCGGGGATGCGCTCGCCCAAAATGTCGGTGGCGTACCAGGTATCTGCGGGGCAAACAAGCCCAGGGACACGAGCGAGGGCGGCTTCCATATCCGCTGGTATCCACTGCTTTAACGCGCTGCCGATGACGACCCATCCGCCCATTGTTTTTTCTTCCGCTATTTGGCGGGTAAAAGTATTGACTAAATCTTTTGGCGCTTTGCCGAGCTGCTCGCCAATCAGGTCGAGGCTGCGGAAAGGCGTCTTTTGGGCGAGGATGGGCGCGAGAAAGGCGTAGGCTGTGCAGAAATCTTCCTCGCTGAGGAGGGTAGCGAGTTGGGTGCCGAATTGGCGAGCTTCTTTTGTTTTCATTTTATTCACATTCTAAAAAATTATCTCACTGCGAAGAAGTCAAAGGCTGACGTGACAGCCTCCATTTACTGCATGGAGATTGCTTCGCTAAGCTGAACTTCGTTCAGCCGCTCGCTATGACAGAATAAAATCACATATAAACCGACTCGATTCCCGTAATATACTTCGAGTTTCGCGTAATGATAAAAGGGAAAAAGCTCGATATTTTATCGGCGTAGGGGTCTAGCTCACGGCCATATTTCAGCTCTACAACGATCGCTTTGGGGTCAAGGAATTGATGACGAAAATGGTTGCCAGCTTGCCGGATATGATAATAACGCATTTCTTTATCGACCGTGACACGATATTTTTGGTCCTTCGTGAGGTAATACCAACGATAATAGCGGTTGCACAAAACCACGCTCATATTACGAAGCTGCCATCTAACAGCGTCGGGCAGATCGGATCGGGCGATGAGTTTTTGAAAAGCATTTTGTGAGAATTCACTGTCAAAAGAAAAAGCAGGGAAAGGGTAGCTGTATTTTGCGCCAACCAAACCATCCTTGACCTTGAACTCGAGCACAGGTTTGCTAATCTCGCCAAAAAGCTCGCCATACCAACGGATGCGTGCCTTCATCCGCTCGCCCACACCGCTGACGTTGGCGTGGTAGTTATCCATATCGGGTGTGTCGAGGTAGAGATTGTTGATATGGCGGGGCGGATAGGGTGAGTAAAAAATGCTCGGATGGCGTTTGACGAGCATCCGCACCTGAGCAACGTCGATGTCTTCGACACGGAATTTTCGTTCGTAACGGTATTCTCGAATTTTGGGTTGGACACTACTCTCGGCAACGTGGAGATTGCGTCGCTTTGCTCGCAATGACATAGTGTTACCAAACACCTTTATTATCCATAAAGGTGATCTCGATCTGCTCCGAGAGCGCCCTTAATTCTTGCTTGGTCACGTTTAATTGACTCATTTCCCGAAACTCGACCAGAAAGCCTGCTTCAAGCATTTCGGCGGTTTCGTCGAAGCGCAAGAGTTTCATTTTGGCAGTATGCTGCCGAAGGACAGATTCGATCTGCTCCAACTCCACTTTGGACGGGTTATGACTGGCAACGGAAAGATGCAAATTCACATCCGCTTCAGTGCGACGCCATAATCTATTCAAACCAATGATAACAATGCCAATCACCAATGCCAACAGCGTGATCAGACGTTGATTATCGCCCAAACCGATGCCGATGCCGATGGCGAAGAAGAGATAGGCGAGTTCTTCAGGTTCCTTCACCGCTGTCCGGAAGCGCACGATGGAAAGCGCACCGACCAAGCCCAAGCTGAGTGCGACCGAGGAGCGGACAACCAGAATGATGAAAGTCGTCGTAACCGTCATCAGCATGAAATTGGCAGCGAATTTGCGGCGGTTTGAGAGCGATGATCCCCAGTGGATATAGACCATGCTGAGAATAAAGGCAGCGATGGCTGCGAGAACCATATTGATGAGAAAGGTGCTTAGGTCCGTGGGGTTGGCTTGGCTTGAGAAGAATTCTTGCATGAGGCCCTCCTTCGTTAAGGGTTGGGTTGTATCTGTGGTTTGAGTGTTCGTTTCGCCGACTTGTGGTGCGCCTTCGACAATGGGCGGGGCTTCGCCTTCCATCGGTTGTTCTTCCCCTTCGGGCGGATGTTCGCTTTCAGGCAAAGCGCCTTCACTAGGCGAGCCCTGCACGTTCAGGTCGTCAAATTCGAGGGTCAGCCCACGCGAGTTGAGCATAATTGCGCCCGTTTCAAGAGGGTTTTCGTCTGTGGCAGTGAGCTGTAACTCATCATTGAGATAGATCTGGTGCTGTCCTTTGCTCACGATGATCTTGAGATTTACCCACGTGTCGGACTGGAGGGCTTCTGCTTTGGCATCGCCCAGCATCTCCACACCTTGCGGGCTTTCCTTTTCAAGATAAAAGATATTTTCGGTGAAAACAAAGCTATAACGCCCTTCGTCACGGAAATAATAATTGACCGCCCCTTCGCCTTCGCCAGAGAATTTGAATTTTAGCGTGAGCGTGATTTCAGACCAATCGCCAAAGTGGAGGGCGAAGCCGCCGTCGCTGATCTTGAGCACACCATTCTCGACTATTGCACCGGGGGCTTCCCACTCGGCGAGAGTGGCATCGTCGAAGGTTTCGCTAAAGCCATTACCCTGGGCGAAGGCTATAGTGGGGATAAGAAAAAAAATAAAGATGATTATGAGAAAATTTCTACTAAGTTTTTTCATGAGAGTTCCTTATAAAGGCAGAGTTTGTTATTCATTATCTTGCATTTCACCAAGACATCTCGTTAACATTCCCTTCGGTATTCAAATCCACATTCGGCTCAGGGATGATCGTCCTCCATTGCCCGGACAACAAAATGGATCGCAAATACTGGCTGCGTTGCTGTGTAAAATTTAACATCTGATTTCGCTCACTTGTAAATTGCTCCAACGAGTAAAGCGCCGTATTACCCAGATAAGCTTTATCGCCAGCTAAGTAGGGTGAGACCATCCCCTGTAACTCCTCTGAGCGCTCCGCAAAATAATTCCCGTTAAACCAATATCGAGTCAGCAGATCCACATAGGCGGCATAATCCTGCCTGTAGCGTGCCACTTGAAAAACCTTCGTGTAAAGAGGCGCCCATTGCACGGGCCCCATACAACATTTTTCACCATAAAAGGGAAATTCGGAGCTTCCCATCCACGAACTATTCAAATCCCAGGAAATGAATTCAAACTTGCCCGTCGTCAGGTTATTGTAGATGAAATAATTATTCCCCGTGTACTGATAGGTATCCAAATTCAAATGCGTCATCAGAACAGCCGTATAGCGCAGATACCCGTCCACGTTCAGAACTTCTTCAAGTGCCTGGGTAAATTCTTCATTCGTTGAATAGGATGCCCCATCGATCACATAGCAAAGCTGGATGATGTCGCTGTAATCGGGATCGTCCTTATTTGTCCGTAAACCGTAAGCGACCTCTCCCCGAGGCTTGGGATAATCTTCGATATTTTGCCCGTAATAGGCTAGGTCGGCAGCCCCCTGCTCGAACCAGGCATCCGCCTTGTACAGATTCCCGATCCCGTTATCGTCCCCAAATCTGTTCCGGACATATTTCGCATCAGGACGCTCGACCATCGTATACACGCCCCAATACTCGGATGGGTTTTCGTCATCCACAATATCGATCCAGAATTCCACAAAAGACGTATGCCCGGCTGGAACACCAGCGAAGGCACTCATCTCGTAACCCATTTTTTCCCGCAGCATGGATGCATCGCCAAAATTATTGTGGAAAAGAAACTGCTTCAAATTCTTGTATTCCTGCTCGGCAACGAAATAGTCCGTATCGATCTTCCACGATTTCTTCTCACCAGAGCCATCCAATGAAGCGTTTCCTTTCATACTGACAGCAACAGTTTCAACCAAATCGCCAAAAAGAAGGACATCTGCTTCCACGCGGGTTTTCGAGCTTGGCTCTTCCCACATCTTATCCCAATTTGCCTGGGTGATTCGCAACTCCACACGCCGCACCTGTGTATCGTCGAAGATTGTCCAATAATCCACAGTGCTGGATGCAGGATGCTGCACCGTGACCAGTGTATTCGCGGTAGATGAACGTCCCGCATCATCGGTTACACGCACAGTGACGAGATATTCGCCCGGCTTGGAGTAGGTATAACTGGCATAGCCCCCATCCGCACTTGCGTCGGTGTCATAAAGACCGTTCCCATCCAAATCCCATTCGTAGCTGACGATATTCCCCGTCGTGGATTGGCTTCCAAATGCACTGAAGTAAATCGTCATCGGCGCCCATCCCTGATGTGGCATGGCGTAAGCGTAAGCCTCCAATTCTGCACTGGGAAGGCTTTGGTCAACAGCGTCCACGCCCTGGGATGGATTGAACGCCACCAAGAGCAGCGTCACGACCACGAAGGCGATGATACTGGCAATTTCCAATTTTCGATAAGCTGGATTATTTTTCATAGTTTTTTGATAAGTGATGAGTGAAACTTGAAAATCACTCATCACTCAAAAGGATACTTCAACCCAATCTCTGCCCGAATATTATCCATCAACTTCATCATCGAAAGCGTGTACTCATGCGAAACTTTGGGACTTTCCAGTAACCCCGTACGAATACAACGCATCGCTTCTTCAGTTTGGTATTCAAATCCACTTGCCCTGAAAGGTTTAGAGATAGTTTTCTCGCCTTTTTTCATCAGGCTCAAGGTCGCTTCGGTACCGCCCCAAAAGTTGGGATGAATGCGGATATGCCCTTTATCGCCATAAATGAAGAAATCATTTTGAGCTTTGGCAAGGAAGGTGCTTGCAAATTGAGAAACCGCACCATTTTCATAGACCATACTCGCAGAGAGCAACTCGTCTACGCCTGTGTTGCCCAGCAAGGCATGGACGTTGAAGGTCTTGGGGAACTCCCCCATCACAAACTGCGAAACAGCAAGCGGATAAATGCCAATATCCAGCAGACTGCCACCAGCCAAATTTGGGTTGAAGAGACGACTGCTTTCATCCCGTTTGGCACGAAAACCGAAGGACGAGGTCATCAGCTTGATCTCGCCAATCAGACCATCGTCCAGCCAGTTGCGCACGACGCTATAGATGGGCAAAAAGCGTGTCCAGAGGGCTTCCATCAGGAAGAGATTTTTCGCACGGGCAGTTTCGATCAGCTTTTGCATTTCGGCGGCGTTCACAGTCAGCGGCTTCTCGCAGAGTACCGGTTTGCCCGCTTCGAGTGCCAACATTGCATGCCCAAAGTGCTGATGGTGCAATGAAGCGACATAAACGGCATCCACATCTGGATCGGCAACCAAAGCTTCGTAAGAATCATAGGCATTCGCAACGCCATATTCCTTCGCAAAAGCCTTCGCTCGTTTCTTGCTCGAGCTGGCAGCGGCGACGATCTCCGCATCAGGGATGGTTTTGACACCTTTTGCAAAGGCATGGGCAATTTTTCCGGGCGAGATAACGCCCCATCTGATTTTTTCTGTCATTAGACCTCTTATACGTGCTCTAGCTGCCGTCCCCGGCGGCGTTCTACCATTAATCTGCGCCGAGGACGGCGCAGGGAGCATAGATAAGAGTAGACTTCTTGCAAAAGTCTACTCTTTTTTCCTTTGCCAAAAAGCAAAACCGCCCAACCCTATTGGAAGCACGAGACCGCCAACACAGGGGAGTGGACTGCGTCTCGGCTCTTCTCCACCAGGAGCAGATGGCGGGGGCGCGTTTTCCGCCTGGGGAACTGTATCTGGAGCGGGTGCGGGGGCTTCTGCTCCCATGAAATGAAGGTCATCAACCCAGATTGTGCCGACATTGGGTGTGTCTGGGTAAGTGTTAAAACCAAATGCCAGTCCCGAAATCTGGTCTTGTTTGGCAAAAGGCGTACCTGCATCAGCCTCCCAATCGACGCGATGGAATTCCGCCCAAGGGATATTTATTTGCACCCAGCCATCGACGCTTTCTGGTGTCGTTTCGAGCTTATAGACATAAGATTCATTCTGACCCTCAGCCCCTTTAACATAAAGGTCTACATTCATAATTAACGCGGCTTGCGCGGCGTGGTAGTAGAATGAAAGCCCTTCATTTGCGCTCCAATTTTGTGGGCTGTCATAAAAGAGTGAGCAGGTTCCCCAAGCATCTGGGGTGATATTAAAATCCAATCTTAGGGATGCGCTACCGCTTTGCATCATCTCCGGATCAGTGGCGCAAGCCATTGTGGTAGAGGTTGCCTCATCCCAGTACGCTTCCCATCTGTTAGTGCCAGGGGGATTATCAGTCTCGAAATTGTCGATCAGAGCAGAGGATTGCGCGGGAGGTAATGCAGGCTGGGATTCCGCTTCTACGGCGGGAGCAGGCTCCTCGACCGCGGGCGGAGCGGACGTATCCCCAGCTTGCCACCGATTGTAAGCAGCATTCAGCACCGGGATAAATTCCGTTGTGGCGATCCGACTTCCCTCCGCTGAGGGATGGTCATCACCGGTGGGATAGTAGAGGGTATTACCACCGCCGGGTCCCGTGAGTACATCGTAGAAATCAAAAACGGCAACGTTACTGCCTTCGTAACCCGCCAGCCATTCATTTTTGAGCCAATTGTTGAAAGCGCGGGCATTATCAGCATAGGTGGGGTCAGAAAGGGGCGGCGCGGTGATAACGACGAAGAGTTTATCGGGGCGGGTGGCAAAGTATTGGAGGATTTCGTTGTAGACATATTTCGCACCGCTGACGGTCATATCTGCGTAGGTGCCGGGCGGATCGTTGGGATTCCCCGCGAGATCGGAATTGGGGAAGCAGGATTTGAACATGATGATCTGGTTCTCCCCGCCGGGATCTGCGAAGGTGCGGGTGTAGTCGGTATGCTGCCCGCTTTCGTTGTAGAGGGCGTTGAGATAAGTGGGGGATTCTTCGCTGGCGAACCATTCGATCCAGTTGGGGATATCAGTGCGGTCTCCGATGCCGTTGGGTCCCCATCCATAGTTGGTGTCGCTGACAAAATAGTTATTCTCCCCCAATGTGCGCCCGAGATCGCCGTATCCATCCGCAAGCCAGTTTTCCCCAGTGGAGTGGTGGATAAAGATGAGTTTTACGGGATGACCAGGCGGGGTGCTGCTTTGTGGGCGTGCAGCGGCGATGAGAAAGGCAGCAGTAAGAACAATCGCGAAAGCGAACTTTAGGCGTTTCATAGCTTCTCCTTTTTTATGGATGTGAAAAAATGATGATAAGTGCAATGACTGTCGCAATGGTCAGCCACAACCAGAGCTTTCCACCGGGATCGACTGCGCCTGCGTGGATACCCGTTGGCGTAATACGGATGGCAACCATAAAGCCGCCTTTTTCGAGCAGGTCTTCATCGGAAATCGTCCAGGCGTTGTATCCCGCCAGAAAACCGGCAAATCCGCTGTTTTTCAAGACTTGGCGGACAATACGCAACCATTCAGCTTCATCATTGACAGTCTCCGCTTTGCCGGAGATCGTGCCAGCAGGCAGGATCACGTCAATTTGTGGGTTTGCGATCAAATTTTTATACCAGTGGGCAATCTTCCCAAAGCCAGAGATACAGTAGATATTCCCATCCATAATGGCGTAATTGACGGGGGCATAGCGCACCAACCCCGTTTTGCGACCGATGGTTTTCAAGACCATGATATAGCCCGTGATGGGATTTCCCATAAAGGGACCCAACCCCAGCCGGAAAGCCGGAACCATAAAGAATTTATTGAGCTGGCGGAAGATGAAGCGGAGGGTTTTCATAGTTGAATCCTGAAGGTTGAATGATGAATGCGGAATTAAGAACTTTTACCACGAAGGAGCACAAAGGAAAAGCAAAGGGAAAAAACTTCGTAATCCTAAAACCTATCCGTGTACAAAAATACTTAGGGCACAGACTCAAAAAAACGATCCAGTCCACGATTGGCGACAAAGGGGATGAAGCCATGTCCACGAGAAGTTTGATACACCCAGGCAACATTTTCAGGTTGGAGGGCGTAATCCACCGTGAAAACGGGAATGCCTTCTCCCTGAGCAAGGTTCAAATAGTAGAGATACTCTTCGCTGCTGACGTGCAGGGTGCTTTCGGGGAATTCATCAAATTGATGCTGGCACTCAGGTGAAAGTGAATCATAATAGGCGGCTGTGTCAATCTCCGTGTCGGTGCGCGGAAGCGGACAATCACCCTCGGGATCGTTATCCGCTCCACCGTCAAACCAGGCTTGTTCCTGCGCCAGCCCGTCAATGGTTGCGGCGTACTCGGCATACTCGACCAGTTCTGCCGCGTTCTGGGCGACGACGACACAATGATCGCATTCGTCTTTGATATTGGTAGAAATAAAGCTGACAAATTCGATCATCGCATAAACGGGATTAACACCCTCGGCTTGAGCAGCTTCGACCACGTTTTCATCGGAGTAAGCTTCAACCCAATCCAGATAGACGCCGTCGAAGCCAACTTTTCCGATTTGATCCAATATCCCATTTTCGTTCAGCCAAAGGGATTGCCATTCTTCCGCCCAAAATGCGACCGGATAATTCTCCGCCCAACCATCGGGGTCTTCTCCCACGATCCATGCCGGGTCGCCGACTTTCCAATCATCCTGCCAGTAAACCCGATAGGATTCCGCTTCGCCGATGTCTATGTAGGCGAGCACGATCTTCCCGTCGGCGTGCAATCTCTCCACGAATTCCCGCATAGGAAAGTTTTCTTCCCCAACCACCGAGGGGATGTAATCCAGCACGACCATGTCGTAATCGGATGCGATGATTTGTTCCACCGTCTCATACGTTGGGACGTCGCCGATCAGGTAAAACCAGTGGGTCACATCTTCAAGACTTTTTCTCCCGGATTCATCTGATGCAACAACAAAATCCGAGGGGCGAACCGTGTTCCGCGCCCAGAAGGAGGTGATGACATCCTGTAATTCATTTTCTACAGGCACGAGGTTATCGGGGTCAGTGCCAAAGCGGAAGGTCATGGCGTTTACGCCATCGTTCCACGGCTGCCAGACGGGATCCCAGACCCAAAGAGCGTAGTTGATGCCGAGTTCTTCGAAGATTGCCATCTCGCTGTGCATGAATTCAGTTGCGCCCTCTGCCCAGCGGACAGCGCCATATTCATTGGCAGCAACAGGCACACCGTACTTATCAGAAAAATCGCTCGCTGTGGAGAGATAACCTTCGAGCCAGGCACGGTTGAAGGAATCATCTTCGCCATCGTAATCGGTGTCAAATTCGCCTGGGTAGGTGTACCCATCATCGGGATATTGATGCGTGTACATATGCGGCGCATATTGATGGAAGGCGTAAACAATGCGCTCATCATCCACCAAGTCAAGGTAGGGCAGCCAGTCAAGGGCGCTGTAGCCCTCCCCGCCGACAAGGATGGGCGTCTCCGCATCCACTTCACGGATGGCGGTCACAAGGTCAGGATACCATCTGTTCCAGTCATAGACAGTGTCGGCATAATTGGCGAAAAAGGCCTCTTTATCCCACTCATCCATGATCTCGTTGGCGTTTGGTTCGCAAAGCAGGTCATAGCCGATCACAACGGGATTATCACGATAATGCTCGGCGGTGTAGCGCCACATTTCCACCCATGCGGCTTGGGCATCTGTATCGCTCCACAAGTTTTCGATCAGATCTTCACTCTCGAACCAATCATCGTCACGGTAAAAGGTGAAGTCGTTGCGTCCGGGTCCCGTGCGGAAGGTAATGACGACGAACATATCCGCCTGAGTTGCCATCGCCACCATTGCGTCCAAATTGGCGAGGGCTTTTTCGTCCAGCACGTAGGGCGGGCGCTCGGTGAAGATGCCGGGATGCGAAAGGTTGACGTAATTCGCCCCCAGCGCTGCCAGCGCATCGAAATCTGCCTGGGTGTAGGGGGGACCTATATAGCCATCGCCGAGAAAGTCGCTGCCATCATATTTGGGGACGATGATCCGCTGCCAGGTGTTGGCACCACGGAGCTGGGTACCATTTGTCCATAATGCCCATTTGCCAAGGGTGGGGTCATCCACAACGGGTGGTGGCGGGGGCGCAGGCGATGTCGCTTCAACGGGAGCAGGTTCGGGCACGAAGGTTTCCGGATTCACAGCCAAACAGGCTATAGTAAACAATACGAGGAGGAGGAGAGTGACTTTTTTCATGCCTTCATCTTATAGAATCTTCTCCCCAACTTCAAGGTACAATAGGACTTATGGACACAAATTTCGAGGGCTGGACATGCCCTATCCCCCTTAAAAATTACCCCACGATCGTGATGGGACACGGCGCAGGCGGAAAGATGATGAACGACTTGATCGCACACCTTTTCGCTCCGCTCTTGCATAACGACTTGCTTGCGCAAATGGGCGACTCGACGACATTGGACATCAGCGCGTTAAACGGCGGACGATTGGCATTTTCGACCGATAGCTTTGTTGTCAGCCCGATCATCTTCCCCGGCGGCGATATCGGTGACCTGGCAGTGAACGGGACGGTGAACGATATTGCGATGAGCGGCGCAAAACCACTTTATCTCTCGGCGGGATTCATTCTCGAAGAGGGCTTGCCGATGGAGACTCTCGGCGAAGTTGCGGCTTCGATGGCAAGAGCGGCAGAAGAGGCGGGCGTGCAGGTTGTGGCGGGGGATACGAAGGTGGTCAACAAGGGGCACGGCGACGGGATCTTCATCAACACATCCGGTTTTGGCATCATCCCCGAGGGTGTGGAGATTTCGGCGAAGAACGCCCGCCCGGGCGATATGATCCTGGTCAGCGGAACGCTGGGCGATCACGGGATGGCGATCATGTCGAAGCGCGAGGGGCTGGAGTTCGAGAGCCAGATCGTCAGCGATACCGCTCCGCTGCATGGGATGATCGAGGAAATGCTGGGGGTGACGAAGGAAATCCACTGTCTGCGAGATGCGACTCGTGGTGGGCTATCGGCAGTACTGAACGAGTTGGCACAGGCATCAAATGTGGGGGTTGAATTTGAAGAAACGAAGGTGCCGGTCAAACCAGCGGTGAACGCCGCCTGCGAGATGCTGGGACTTGATCCGCTCTATATCGCCAACGAAGGGAAATTGGTCGCAATCGTTGCGCCGGATGTTGCGGATGAAGTGCTTTCTGTAATGCGTGCAAATGAATATGGCGCAGATGCGGCGATCATCGGCACGGTAACAGAGGCACATCCCAAACGGGTGGTAGCAAAAACGGCTATCGGCGGCTCGAGGGTGGTCGATCTGCCTGCAGGAGAGTTGTTGCCGAGGATTTGTTAGAACATTGTATATTGTAAGGGTTATTGAAACACTTATATTAGCATTTTGCTTATTAAACATCTTGATTTATAGCTAAGTCAAATTATCTGAATAGTTATTCAAAAAAAA
>CAZOOX010000055.1:0-24132 GCA_964581545.1 uncultured Anaerolineaceae bacterium | reverse complement strand
TGACAAAGAAAAAAGAGAAGATGGCAACTACTACGCCTTACGCGCAGTACGGAATGCGGGAGAGCGACCGATCAACGCGATCTGGCTTAATAAAGAGGGTCCCATAGCCCAACACCTTGCCGAGAAACAACGCCCGCTTCTCCAATTTGACCTCGACGTGCTGCCGCTTTTCAAAAACTCCCACCCCGAAGAGCGGAACTGGTTAAAGCGCCTCGACGCAGAAGTCTATGTCCCCATCTTTGCAAAACGAGAATGGATCGGTCTCTTTGTGTTAGGCGGAAAACTCTCAGGTAATCGATATACCAAAGACAACCTACTTACGCTTAGTGCTTTGGCAGGCCAAACTGCAGTAGCCCTTGAAAACGCACGTCTCGTTGAAAATCTAATTGAGCTAAACAACAAAGTACGCGATGCTTATCGCGACCTTGAGAATACCAAAAGAGACCTCGAAAGAATTGACCGAACAAAATCAGACTTTATTAGCATCGCCTCGCACGAGCTGCGCACTCCGCTGACAGTCATGCGTGGTTACACGGAAATGTTGCTGGAGAATCCATCTCTCGAAAAACCTGTACAGCAAATGCTCAAAGGAATCCATGAAGGGACTTTGCGTTTACACGAAATCATGGACAGTCTCTTTGATATCGCCCAAATCGATGCGCGTACCCTGCAACTCGAACTGGAGCCAATAGACGTAGGAAAATTGATTAGCGAGGTCAGTATCAGCCTAAGCCAAGCTGCGAAAGATCGTGAACAAAACATTCTTCTCGATTTACCCCCGCTACCTGGCATCCAGGCTGACCCAAACACTTTGCGAAAGGTTTTCTACCATCTTATTTCTAACGCTATCAAATTCACCCCGAATAAAGGCGAGGTCACCATTCGCGGGAAAACACTCCCCTTCAGCAGTGAAAGTTTACCGGAAGGCGGGCTTGAAATCGTCGTTAGTGATACTGGTATCGGCATTGACCCAAATTTTACGGAAATTATTTTCACAAAATTTTATCAACCTAACGAAGAGCTTAATAAGCATTCCACGGGCAAGACCAAGTTTAAAGGTAGTGGCGTGGGGCTGGGCCTGGCACTTTCACGAGGCATTGTCGAAGCCCATGGAGGGAAAGTTTGGGCAGAAAGTTCTGGATACGATGAAGAAAATTTCCCCGGTAGTCATTTTCATGTCACGCTACCTTTGCGCAAACAACCCAAGGGCAGCACGCTTCCAATCGGCGGAGCGATAAAGCAGCGTATCTAAGTGACTGTCTAGAAATTACTTCCCGAAAAAAAATGCACCACAGAGACACGGAGTACAAAAAGTTTTCTCTGTGTCACAAAAAACACTTCGTGCCCTTTGTGACTTTGTGGTGAAACTTCAGAAACTTATTTTTAGATGATTACTCAACATCCATTTCCCCTATATTTCGCTGTCTTTTTTTCGTGGTGATTACCCACAAGTAGTTTCCTTAGGTGGGAAGGGGTGTAAAAAGGCAAAAGATAAGGTCATGGAATTGACGATGACGGCAGAAATACCTTTTAGAAGCCAATAAAGCCCATCGCGATCAGAAGAGAGTTCCAATTTTCCACCCAATTGGCGGAGCCAAAGAAGAGCCTTAGGTGGCCACTGTTCAGAAATGGCGTAAACAACTTATGCGGCTAAGAGTACGATAGCGAATAAGCGGCGCATTCGTTTAAGGGTTTGAACACGCATATCTTCAACATCCAATCCTTGTTCCTGCTCAAAACGATAACCGTGTTCAAACGGGTACGCAAACGCCAATCGTTATAAACTTCTTGGAGGATGGAGACAGAAATCAGTGGCTTATTGGTGAGCAAAACCAATTGGCGGTCTAATGTTTCGTCATCTGCGACCAAAACCCACAAGGGTGTTTCTGTGCTGGGAATGCGTATCCTGAGGCAACCGAAATGCACCGTGCTCAGTCTGTTTTTTCCAGCATGCTTGAATAAGACCTGAAAAGTAGCTTGGTAAGGCACACTGTCTACTAAATCTTCTAGCTTTTCGCTTTCCCATCGGTCAAGACGCTCATTGTAGACATCTACTATTCTCTCCAGATGGCTAACTCGAAAAATGAATTCTTGTGCTAAATTTATAACTTGTGCAAACATTTTTTGATCATCTAGTCCTGGAAGGAAGAGCCATGAAAAAGTTTGCCAAGCCAGGAGAATTTTATCCAAATGAAGCGTGCCCAGATTATGGCAAGCTTCAAAACAGTCAAGATCAGAACCTTCAAAAATATGGCAAGACCTGCAAAGGGGTACAACGCCATCGTTGTAAAACATGTCGAAAGACATTTACGGAGACGTTCAGGAGCCTGCGCCTCCGTATACAGGATGACACATTGCGCAAATGGGCTCCTCGAACACCAGCGATGGTAGCTGAATTGACTGAACATATCTGGACTGTTAAAGAACTGATGACTACCTTACCCTTGCCCGGTGCTATCAACACCTGACAGGGAGACTATCCGAAATACAGATACAGGATATTCAAGTCAGATATATCAGCGTATTTGGTCCAGCAAATCTACGGACTATGTTCTGAAAAAGACAAGGCTCATGCTTAGAACCTATCCGAAAAATAGTTCGGAATGCTCCCTGCGCCGTCCTCGGCGCAGGAATATATGAGAGAGAGCGCCGCCGGGGACGGCGGCTAGAACATTTTTAGGATAGGTACTTAGATAAAGGTGTAGCAAAACCTTTACGCCAGGGGTGGTCAGGAGCTGGTCTGTGTTGTTTGCGAACCTTGTCTACCTTTCGATCAACATCTTTAGATGACAAAACTTCCGATTGTTTGGCTTGTTTTTTGAAGATTTTATAGGCTAACTCCTTGCCCTTGTAGAGGATGATGATTTTGCCATCGGCGTTCAAGCAGACAGTTACTTTAGCTTTTCTCAAAGCGTAAGAGGGCGTTCTGTTTGGATTTGATAAACAACCCTTCTGAATTGGATGGTCAAGTTTTTAGAAAGCGTACGCGTCTCTTGCCAGGTGAATATTTGCTCAAGATTATCCTTCAACAAAAGTGGACGATTTGTATCGCTATTGCTCCGTGGGGCGAGGGCAAAGCGGCTATTGAAATCTTCCATATTTGCAGACATAAAAGCATTGCCCTCTTCCATGCTGGAAATGCCCAGCAAACGCATTTCTTTGACCAAGCGATCTTGTAGTGTAAGATTTACCCGTTCGACACACCCTTTTGCCTGGGGGTGTTTGCACAAATAATCGCTATTTCCAACTCCTGCATCGCTCGTCCAAGTTGGGTCAAATTCTCTCCTGCCCCTACGCTTGGCTGATTGACCCTGTGAATATGCCGTGTTTATCGCTGTAGAAGGCGACAGGCTTGCCATGACGCTCAATATAAGCTCTGGATGCCCCCATAGCTGAAGAAGCTTTCGCTCTTTACAAATCGCAATTCGCCCAGCTTTCCGCTTGCGTCATCTATAAACACGAGCAAGGTACAAGCGGGCGCACGGTCTTCAAACCAGCGATGCGGGGAGCCAGCGATCTGAACGAGTTCGCCCACACAAACTCGCCTTTCTCGCATTTGATGTGCACCTATCTTTTTCGCTTTCCGAGGTGTCCACAAATTCTCTCTGACCATGATCTGGCGAAAGCTTCCTGATGAGAGTGCTAAACCGTGTTTCTCAACTAACTTTTCATGAGCTGATGTTGGCCCAAAATCTGCATAGAGACTGTGCAATAAATCAATTACCCTTCGTCTACTTTCCGCAGGAAGGCGGTTGTTACTCGGCTTACCCCGACTTTTATTGATTAGCCCTGCGGCACCTTCTTCTTCGTATTTTTTCATTAGTCGTCTAATCTGCCTGACACTAACTCCCAGAACTGACGCCCCTTTCTTTTGTGTCATCTTTTTTGCTCATTTGCACTAACTCCATCCAATGTCTCCTTTTCCAAAAGGGGACATTCTAACTTGTCGGAAAGAGGACATTACTACCTAACGCTAACAATTCCTTGACACATCCTCATCCATCCTGTAAACTTGCGCCCAATATGAAAGAAACAGCCTTCAACGCCTTTTACTTTTTTTACTTTTATTACGGCTTCCAAAAACGGAAACCGCTGGCGGCGTTTAACTAGGCTAAATTGCACCTAAGAGATAAAAACGTGAGACCAAAGCGGTCTCACGTTTTTTTGTTTATCCACTAAAGGAGAAGAGATGTCCACACGAGGCCTTCGTGGCGCAATAACGATCAACGCAGACACAAAAAAAGAAGTACTCGAAGCTACCGCAGAGATGCTCAAAGAGATCGCAACAGCTAACCCTGGTCTAAAACCCGAAGATATAGCCAGCGCGCTCTTTACGGTCACCGATGATATTCGCTCGGCCTTTCCCGCACTGACTGCTCGTCAAATAGGCTGGGACTTGGTCCCAATGGTTTGCGCGCGTGAAATCCCTGTGCCAAAGAGCTTGGCTCTTTGTATTCGCGTTCTCATCCATTGGAACACTGATCTAACACAAGAAGAAATCAAGCACGTGTATCTCAGAAAAGCAAAAGCATTGCGCCCTGACTTAGCATTAGTAAAGGAAAAATAAATTATGATGATCATCATGCGCACAAGCGCAACCAAAAAAGAAGTGGATAATGTCGTCGAGCGGGTCAAATCCTTTGAGTTGGATGCCCACCTTTCAGCAGGCGCGGAACGCACCGTCATCGGCGTGGTCGGCGACGGACGCCCTGTCGACAAGAGTTTATTTATCCGTCTCCCCGGTGTGGATAGCATTGTCCCCATCTCGAAACCCTACAAGCTCGCCTCTCGTGAGTTTTACCCCCAAGATTCACTTGTTCCTATTGGCAGCCACAAAGTCGGCAACTGCTCCAAGATCATCATCGGCGGACCCTGTTCCGTCGAAAGCCGCGAGCAGATTCTGGAAACCGCCCAAACCGTCAAAGATGCAGGCGCACATGCTCTGCGCGGCGGGGCCTACAAACCCCGCACATCTCCCTATTCCTTCCAAGGAATGGGAGAAGAAGGGCTGAAACTTCTTGCCGAAGCCCGAGAACTGACAGGATTACCTATCGTCACTGAGATCATCTCCCCTGAACTCGTGCCCCTCGTCGCCGAATACGCAGATGCGCTCCAGATCGGCACACGCAACATGCAAAACTATTCCCTGCTCAAAGCAGCGGGATTAACCAACCGCACCATCATTCTGAAACGCGGCATGTCTGCCACGATCAACGACTTCTTGATGGCCGCAGAATATATCCTTTCCAAAGGCAATCAGAATGTCATTCTCTGCGAGCGTGGTATTCGTACTTTTGAGACATCCACCCGCAATACTACCGATATCAACGCCATCCCCGTCCTAAAATCGCTCACCCATTTACCAGTCATTCTTGACCCCAGTCACAGCACCGGCGATTGGCGTTTCGTCCCATCACTCGCGCGTTCCGGCATCGCCGCTGGTGCCGACGGGTTAATTATTGAAGTTCATCCTGATCCCGCTAACGCCATGTCTGATGGCGCACAATCTCTCAAACCCAAACGCTTTGCGGAGATGGTCAGCCAAGTCAATATCATTGCCGATGCGCTGAAAGCGGCAAATATTTCGGCGCTGCCGGAGTAAAAGTGCGTAATTCGTAATGCGTATTGCGTAAGTCTCCCTTGCGAGCAAAATCATTACGAAGTACGTTTTACGCAATACGCACCCAAAATCAACCAGCAAATAAAAGGATACCCAGCTTATGATGATCATCATGAAAACCACAGCAACACCCGATGAAGTAAAAAGCGTTCATAAACGAGTAAACGATCTCGGTCTTCACCCACATCAAATCTCAGGGAAAGAACGAAACGTTATCGGCGTCGTCGGCGACGGTCGCCCCGTTGACCCGACCGCCTTCATCCGCTTAGCAGGTGTGGCGACAGTCATTCCTATTTCGAAGCCCTATAAGCTCGCTTCGCGCGAATTCTTCCCTGAAAATACGCTTATTCCCATTGGCGATGATCATGTCGTCGGGAACGGCACGCCGACCATCATCGGTGGACCTTGCGCTGTCGAAAGCCGAGAACAAATTCTCGAAACCGCACAAGCTGTCAAAGAAGCAGGCGCACACGCCTTACGTGGTGGTGCATTCAAACCGCGCACATCACCCTACTCCTTTCAGGGGATGGGCGAAGAGGGGCTAAAACTCCTCGCCGAAGCCCGTGAGATGACGGGGCTGCCCATCGTCAGCGAAGTGACCGCACCCGAACTCGTTCCCCTCGTTGCGGATTACACTGATGTGCTCCAAATCGGCACACGTAATATGCAAAATTATGCCTTGCTCAAAGCCGTAGGACAAAGCAAACGCAGTGTTATTCTCAAACGCGGCATGAGCGCTACCATCAATGATTTCCTGATGGCTGCCGAATATATCCTCTCTAAAGGCAATCACAACGTCATTCTCTGCGAGCGCGGCATCCGCACCTTTGAAACCTCCACGCGCAACACCACCGACATCAACGCCATCCCCGTTTTGCAGGCACAAACCCACCTGCCCATTATTCTTGATCCCAGCCACAGCACGGGGCATTGGGAATATGTCTCCGCCCTCGCGCGTTCAGGCATCGCCGCAGGCGCAGATGGTATCATCGTCGAAGTCCATCCCAACCCCGCCGAAGCCTTTTCCGATGGCGCGCAATCGCTCAAACCCAAACGCTTCTCTCGTTTGGTCAAGCAAGTCAATGCTATCGCCAAGGTGCTCAAAGACGAGCATATTTCGACAAATCCGCTTAAATAGCATAGGACTGAGTTTCTTTGAGAAACTCAGTACCTAAAGATAATTATGAAAGAAACAGACTTTTTACGCGACCAAAATATTGCCATTATCGGATTAGGATTAATGGGTGCATCCATCGCAATGGGATTACGTGGCCATTGCAAAAGCATTTTGGGATCAGATAACGATCCACTCACCTGTCAAATTGCTACCGCTAAAGAGATGGTAGATTCGGCATCAACAGATCTCCGTCAAATTCTGCCCCAAGCGGATATACTCATCATCGCCACGCCAGTCTCTGCCGCACTGGAAATTATCTCCACGCTCCCCGGCATCCATAACGGAAGCAAGCTGATCGTCACGGACGTCACATCCACCAAAGAGCAGATCATGCAAGCGCTTGATTCCCTCCCATCCAATTTTGATGTGATCGGCGGTCATCCCATCTGCGGCAAAGAAAAACTGGGCATCTGCCACGCCGAAAAAGAGATGCTCTACGACTGCACCTACACGCTCACACTATCCGAGCGAACATCAGCGCGGACGAAATCTTTGCTGACGCAACTCGTGGAGGCAATTGGCGGAAATCCGCTCTGGATAGATGCCGTGAAACACGATCAAATGTTGGCAAAAACCAGCCACGCGCCACATTTGCTGGCGGTCGCGCTGATGCACGCCACCGAAACAAAGCTCTCCAAACTTAAAGCGGGCGGGTTTTCGAGCGCAACGCGGCTCTCTGCCACACCAACCAGCATGATGCTCCCAATGGTGATGACAAATGCCGAAAATACAATTGCCGCGCTGGAAGCCGTACAAGATGAGATTGACAAAATCTTGACGCTGATGAAAACTGGCGATAATGAAAAGCTAGAAATCTTGCTGGATGCAAGCAAAGCCAAACGGGAGGAGATGATGAGACGAGTGTAGGCTCAATACGAAACTCGTATTTAAGGCACTAGCCTTTTAATTATAGGGGTTTTTCTCATAACCACTGTAACAACAAAGGACAAAATATAGGAGATGAGTGCTGTTAACGGGATTGAATACCAGGGGTTCCCAACTCGAAAAGAAAGCCGAAAACCCAAATCACCTCGTCTCAAAATATCAAGCATCATAGGATGTATCAGATACACCCCGAAGCTTGCTCCCCCATGGACAAAAAAGAATTTTCCCCAAAACTTTTCTTTGTGCAATTTTTCTCCTATTCTTTTCAAACTGACAAAGAAAAAACTCGAGGCCAAAACAACATTTAGGCTAAGGTAATCGTAAAAAAAACCGTCTAGATGAGCATTGGACAATGAAAATATATAAGTTAGCCAAATGGTCGCAAAAGTACAAAGGCTGCCCGCTATCAAGAAAAAGACAATGTTTTTTATTGGTATTTTTTTTATTGAAAGCCAGTAACCCAAGAGGAGATAACCCCAATATCCTGAAATGAAATGAAAATGGGATGTTAGCGTAAAATCAAATAATTTTTGAAGCATTTGCACAAGTGGCCCCATAAGCAACCACAAAAGTAAGATATAAATAATGTCCCGCTCTTTTGCTTGAGAAAGCAAAAGCCTTAATGGAGGCACAAAGAAATATAGCACAACCAATGCATATAAAAACCAAAGATGATCTGAAGCTGGTGCTTTAAGTACAGAAACAAACATTGAAATTGCAATTGAAGAGAGTTTCGCACCCACCGGATAATTCTCGAACCACCATAAATAAAAAAATGACCAGAAAGCAAAAGGGAGAACGATCTTAGCTAGTCGTTTTTTTAAGAAGAAAAAAATATTTTCTTCCTTTCCCAATAGCAATACGCCACTAATCATCAAAAATAGAGGAACGCCAACACGAGCAATACCATCATAAACATTCCCTGCCATCCAATGAGACTCTGGAACATCTCCCCACAAATAGAGGATAAAGAAGCTGGCGTGGACAAGTACCACAAGGAATGCCCCCACAGTCCGCACTAAATCTATCCAATAGAGATGTTCAACTTGTTCTATATCTTCCTTACTCATTTACATTACCCAAAGGAAATGACAAATTACACGGCTATAGTTCCACATTTTTTGTTTTCTTAATTTCTCAACTACCCCTACGGACAATCAAATTTACCAGGCTCTACATCATTTGCAACTTCCCAAACACGCTCAAACTCTTCTAAATAGAGCGCGGCAATATCGGCATTATCAACGATAATGACATTTTCATCGTTGCTGTCGTTCGCATTATCAGAGAAGTTGAGCGAACCTGTAATGACAATGCGATCGTCCACGATAACGACTTTATGATGTAAAAAGCTACCATTTCCATCACGGCGCACTTTCATCTTGGAACAATACATATCACCGAGCTCGCTATACTCTGTACTGCTGCCCACCTTCTCGAAGACGCCAGCAACATCGACACCATTTTCAAAACGATCGGTGATCACATCTTCCATATTGTCGTAAGTAAAGGAAAATGCCATAAAACGGATGCTACTCTGCGCATTTGCCAAATAAGGCAAAATATAATCCATCGCCTCATCTTCTGCAGCAAAAAGAACGTGGATTTCTGTTCCATTCACAACAACACTTTGATCTTCAATGGTTGATGTTGAGCGTGGCCCAAATTCGCCATTCCACATTTCATCGAACTCGCGCCCGTAGATCTCCGCCAAAGCAGGCGAATGAATAACGATCACGTTATTATCCTGTTTGAAAATACCATTCTCTGTGATATTCGTGGAGCCTGTCCAGACCGTTTTGCGATCAAATATCCAGAATTTATTATGCATTAATGCGCCGCGTTGGTCGTCTTTGATCTCAATACCTTCATCTTCAAGCATCTCGAATTGACCATGCCCCGGCTCTTCATCTGCTTCAAGACCATGCTCATCATCGGTCACCCAGCGGACATCCACGCCGCGTTTATGGGCACGGATGAGAGCATTAGCTACAGGAGTGAGATTAAACTCAAAGGAGGCAATATGGATCGATTCTTGAGCAGCGTCAATCTTTTTGATGATCTCCTCTTCGATCGTACCAGCATAATTATCAGGATCGTTCTTATTTTGCCAATCCGCAAAGTAGACTTCCCACCAATCGCTTTGAGCAGCGGTATCAACTTGGGGTACGGGCGTCGGCGGGAGCGCCAAGGGCGTTTCGATCTGTCCGGCTGGCGTAGGGGTAAAAATTTCTGTAAATAAGCCGAGCGGATCATTCCCCGTCATCATGAAGTAGCCCCCCATAATAAGTATCGCTACAAAAAGAAAAAGAACGACTTTTGAGTTAGCAGATTTCTTGCGTTTTCTTGCCGACATAATTTTGGCTCCTATGTTTTTATTCGATAGACTTTATTGGAAATAACGTCCCGAAGGTTTTTCTTGAGAAAATTATAGAGTTGTTGTACAACCTTCGGGACGTTTTCTGTTATTTCCGATAAGGTCCGATATGAAGGGGGGTTAGCAAGGCTTTATTTTTTCTTTCCGAAGAGAGAAGAGAAAAATGTTTTTTTGTCTTTTTTCTCTTCCGCATCACCTTCTAGCCAACTCCGCAAATTTTCTATAAATTCTACGGGTTTTTCTCCTGCAAACTGACTTGGTGAGGGGAGAGAAATGCCATCACCATAAAGGCCTTGCGCTCGTTTCTCAACCTTTGCCCAAAGCCTTTGCCGCTCTTCTACTGTTGCTTCTTTCTCATGTTCCATCCAGACACGAATTGCACGCAATAATCGACGAGATGCTTTTAATTGTGGATACATAGCTTTTTCAGCGCTCTCGTCATCTAAGCTGTGCGTATCCTCAGCCGCACGAGTTGCATGCTTAACGCCCCACCCTTGCAAAACTTCAGCCGCTGATTTATCCAGGCTGCCGATCAATCCTTCATTCTCCAAAACGCCTTCAGCGACTTTTTTAATACGATGACTTAAAGCATCCATTACGCTCTCCTTAAAATTAGGAAATGATTCAGAGTAAGGTATTTTACCAAGAAAAAAGAACCACCAAAGCGATGGTTCTTTTTCTAGCTTGCATAATCAAGGATTTTTCCAGATATTTAATAGAGAAATTTCAAGAAATCAGAATATAGGATCAACTTCCTTTTTTTCTTTCTTTTCACCAGATCGATAAACAAACCACCCAACAAGAAGAGCTAATACGAAGGAAGCTACAGCTACCATAGTCCAAATAAAACTATCGCTCTTTTCTTCCTTCTCAAAAAAGACTTCAATTTCTTCTGAGGTAAACAAACCATCCAGTATTTGCCCTTCAATCTCCGGTTCTCCATTTTTTATATTCATACCAATCCCTTCAAGGACAGCCTTTTCACCATCATAGTCTAGAACAATAGACAGGAGATATTTCCCATCTGCAAAGCGTGCAGGTCTGGGTACATAAAATGTAACTTTATCGCCTGGCAATATTGTGTCGAACTCAAGCAGAATAGTAGTGATTATCCTCTCAGCATTTCTATCTGTTACCACAAAGAAGCCTTTTGACTGCAAAAAGGTGCTTCCTGTATTTCTAAGATCGACCGAAAAAGTCGTGCCTTGTTCATCTTGACGGTAAAGAGCGATATTTTCAATTTCCAAAGATGACTTTTGTTCACCAGGAATATCAATTACAACAGCAACACCAACTCGTCGAATAACTTCAACATTAAATTGCGCTTCCCCCTCCACTACTGTAGCCATAGAATCAATTGTGTTCATATCTGGAACAGCTTCAACAACCAAGCCCGCAACATAAGACCCAGGTGCTGCATCAGCAGGAATCGTAATTTGAAAAGGGATTAACCGCTCTTCACCAGGAGCAAGCGTAAGCTCTGAAAAAGGAAGGGATATCCACGCATGGATACCGCGACTCGTCCCACTAGCCTCTTCGCCAAATCTTGCAAAGTCCGTTCCACCATTTCGAGCTGTTACTCCATCAGCCGCATACAATTTCAAAGTCACAGCCTCATTTCCATCATTTAGCACCAAAGCCTCATCGTTAAAAACAGAGCCCGGCGAAGATCGAAAAGAGAAATAAGAATAGGTCTCTTCCTGTCCTTCTAAGGCCTTAGTAGGCCTGATCCCGAAAGAAATACTTGCTGATGACTGCGCTAAAGCAGGCAAAACGATCAGAGCTAACATCAATACAGAAAGCATAACAACGAAAGATATTCTTCCAAGATACCTGCAAAGATTCACCATTGTAATTTCTCCATCAATTAAGGACCTGTACTGACTGTGATCGTCAGTGTACTTGTGTAATTTCCAATATAGCTTTCAGCAGGAACGGTCAATCGAAACTCAGGAGTTAGATCATAGACACCGTCCGAAGATCCACTTGCTGCTGAAATAAATTTCAAACCAGTTCCACTAAGAGAAGCAAATGTAGTTTGTGTAGAAGTAGGTAAGGTTGGATCTCCTGAAACTAATACAATATTAGAATCTGCAAGGCGGGCTTCAAGGTTAGAAACATAAATTATGCCACCAGCTCCATTCGTGAAATCAGTTGCCGAAACAGTAACATTCCAGCCGCCAGTCTCTCCAGTCGCATCCACTCGCCAAGCGCTTGTTGAACCTGAGACACTTTGATCGTAGCCATTTAAAAAAACATTAGGAAAACTTAGCGCTGATGTTGAAATTGATAAAGCAGAAGAGTGTGTAGTCAACAAGCTCGCAATAGCCAAGGCTATAAAAACTGCTAACCACACACTCTGCATTTTTTTCATAAACCAATTCTCCGAAACTTTATGGGCCAGTAGCCGCCGTTATTGTAATAGTCGATGTGTAGGTGCCTGAACCAACATAAGTCTCTGCCGGGACTTCTAATTCAAAATTAGGCGCAATTGCATATGTTCCCATTCCTGTATCAGTTGCGGCAGAGAGGAATTTCAACGATCCTGTGTCCGGGATAGGGCTTAATGTTGTTACAGCAGAAACAGGTTTGGTATTCCCAGCAGTAACCGTAACATTGGCATCTAATAATTGGATCTTGAACTCAGAATCTGACTGGGCAATATCAATTGTTTTATCTACGCCATCTGTAAAATCCGTTGCGCCAATTGTCAAATTCCAGCCAGCGCCGGTGCCCCTTGCATCGGAAGCCGACCATGAGTTTGAACCTGATGCACTTGTCGAAAGTTTATCTGTTCCGTCCAAGGTCACACCGCTTAACGTTACATCTGCTGCGGTCACAGAGAGTGTTCCTCCTGTGATCGTAACAGTCCCTGTCTCAGCAGCGACCGCAACCGCACTCACTGCCAACAGGATTAAGACCAATCCAAAAGCGAATACTTTCTTCTTCATAATAATATTCTCCTTTTCTACAAAATCATACAGTCATCTTTTTTTTTAGAACTCTACCAAGTCGCACCAAACAAAAAGCACGAGGTTGAACAGAGTCCAAACCACGTGCTTAGAAAGCATATAATGAACAGGCGGCTTGGCGATCATGGCTGAAAAATCAGCTTTAGACCCATAGCTTTGCGCCCTCAACTTTCATTGAGTTTGCCTTTATCTATTATTCACAGTATACAAAAACTTGCCCCCTTTTCCATTACAAAGTCATTACCAAGACTTTGCAAAAACCTTACAAGCAAATTCTACAAAAACATCTTTTCGAAATCTTTTGCTTCCCCAAGCGGAATACCTTTCACGCCACGATCAATCCGCCGAAGCAATCCCGTTAGTACATTTCGACTCCCTAACTCAAGAAAAGTTTCTGCACCCTGCGAGATCATATATTGGATGGTCTCCGTCCAGCGCACGCGGGATGTAAGCTGTGCGCTCAAATCTGTTTTGATCTCTGCTATTGTGGATAGTGGCTTCGCCCCTACGTTACCAACGACTTTTAGGCTTGCTTCCACTATATCGACATTTGCCAGTGCTTCATCAAAATCACGTTGAATTGCGTTCATCAACGCAGAATGTGGCGCAATACTTACTGCCAAGGGAACAGCACGCCGCGCCCCCGCATCTTTTGCCAAGACAAGCGCACGCTCTAAAGCGGGTTTTGACCCAGAAATAACAATTTGCCCGGGGCAATTATCATTTGCAACTTGCACGACCTCTTTCTCGTTGCTGGCTTCTGCGCAGATCTTTTCCAAAGCGAGAATATCCACACCCAGAATAGCAGCCATGCCGCCCGGGGCAATTTCGCCTGCGTGGTGCATCAGTTCGCCGCGTTTGCGTACAAGACGCAAACCATCGCTAAATGAAAGGGTTCCTGCCACCGTGAGGGCTGTCAGCTCGCCAAGAGAATGTCCACCAACGGAAGCAGGTTCAAATTCGGGAGCGAGCCGAGAGAAAACTCTCCATGCGGCAATGGAATGCACAAAGAGAGCTGGCTGTGTATTCGCTGTATCGTTGAGGACATCCGCATCATCCCACATAATTTTTGAGAGAGAGAATCCCAGAATTTGGTCGGCTTCATCAAAAGTATCTTGAGCAACGGGGTATTTTTCTGCAAGGTTGCGCCCCATGCCAAGAAATTGAGAGCCCTGACCGGGGAAAAGAAAGGCTGTTTTTTGTGGATTAAGTTTCATTTTTTTCTCCTATCTGCCCTTAAAACACAAAAGAGCCGTTATAGTATCGGCTCTTTTGAATAAGTCAGATTATTTAGTTGTTGCTTTTAACTTCAACAACTTCTCGACCTCTGTAAAAGCCACATTCTGGGCAAACGGTATGCGGCAAGCGGGCTGCATCACAATTTGAACAGGTGGTCAGATTGCGGGCTTTGAGAGCGTCGTGGGCGCGGCGGCGGTCGCGGCGACCTTTAGAAATTTTACGTTTTGGCAACGGGGTCATGCTACTTTCTCCTTAATACAAGAATCGGGCGTTGCCCGATTTATCTTTTCTAAACAAGCGGGGCTGATTATAGTGGCCTTACTTAGTGTCGTCAAGAGTGATTTTCATGTTTTCTTTTGCAGCTTTCGTCCACAGAATGAGTTTTTTTGTTGTACAATTCAGGGCATGGAAATCAAAATTGCTGTAGCGAAAATCAAGAAATACGCCGTCTCAGAAAGCGGCGACACCTTTGAGGTAATTGAACGCCCAAACGGCGGTCTTTCGGTTGTTCTGGCGGATGGGCAAACATCTGGACGAGGTGCAAAAGCGATCTCAATGATGGTTGTCCGCAGGGTAATTGGATTACTTGCAGAAGGTGTACGAGACGGGGCAGCTGCGCGCGCTGCATCAGATTACTTGTACACAGAGAAAAAAGGCAAAGTTTCTTCTACACTCAATATCGCTTCTATTGACCTAAAAACTAAAACCGTAGTGCTCTCACGCAACAACCCTGCACCTACTTATATTTGCCATGGCGACCACTTAGACACACTTAAAACCGATAGTTCACCCATTGGCATTGCTCGCAATATTCGCCCTTCGATCAGCGAAATAGCCTTGGAGCCTGGCTTAACCATTGTCATCTATACAGATGGCCTCACGCACGCTGGGAAGCGCACAGGGCAGGCTATGGATATCAGTTCCACAATTCAGGCAATGCTCGACGATCAGGAAAACCCTTCTCCGCAAGAGATTGCCGATTCGTTACTCGCTCATGCCGTGCGGCTAGACGACAACCGCCCAGCCGATGATATTAGCGTGGTTGTTCTTCGCGTTACATCTGAAGAGGGTGATAACGTTCGAAGAATGAGCGTAGAGGTTCCGCTTGGGGCTGTATAAAAAGAATGAAAAAAAGACGAAGAAGATGGCAGGCATCGTGGCGTGATACAAAACTCTTATTAAGAGAGTTTCGTGCCCCCTTAATTATTTTTATCGCAACGATGCTGGGCGGCGGTGCACTATATCAAAAAATAGCCTTGAGCATTGGTGAGCCACTGCACGATTATTCAGAAGCTGTTTATTTGGTATTAACGCTTTCTTTCTTACAACCTAGCGGAGACTTTCCGACACACCCTCTCCTCGAAGCATTTTATTTCATCATGCCGCTCATTGGGCTTGGCATTCTCGCACAAGGTCTTGCTGACTTTGGCATCATGCTCTTTAATAGGAACGCAAGAAATAAGGAATGGGAAATGGCTATTGCATCCACTTTTGAAAATCACACTATTTTGGTTGGCTTGGGACATCTCGGCTTTCGTGTTACTGAACATCTAAATGATCTAGGAAAGAAGATCGCAGTGATCGAAATTGACCCCAAAGACCATCTCATTGATGCTGTCAGAGAAATGGGGATTCCTGTTATACAAGATGACGCATCCTTACAATCAACACTGGAAAAAGCAGGTATCTATAAAGCAAACACCATTACACTTTGTGTACAAGCAGATTCTCTCAATCTTCAAATTGCAGTCAAGGCTCGCAGCCTTAACCCAAAGATCAATGTTGTTTTGCGTATTTTTGACGACGAATTTGCCAGATCGATCAGCACTCAATTTGGTTTTAATGCATTCAGTGCAACCAGCATCTCTGCACCAGCCTTTGCTGCTGCATCAGCGGGCATAGAAATTACTCGTCCGATCACAGTCGAAGGAGAGGCTTTGAGTTTGGCAAAAATACGTGTCGAGAAAGGCTCAAAATTAATACAAATGTCTGTTGCCAAAATAGAAAATGATTTTGACGTAAGCGTAGTTCTTCTTCGACGCAATATAGATCTGGACATGCACCCTGCTGGCATTCGCATCTTGCGCAAAGACGATATTATCGCCATTCTTGGCAACCCGGACAGGATCAGCCAAGTCGTCCACGCCAATCACTAAGGCCATGCAACGACCTATCCCTCATAAAAAATATAACGAGGGCAGCCCCCTCCTCTTTGCGCACGCCAACGGCTATCCGCCCGATTGCTATACCCCGCTCTTTAACTTGCTCGATGGCTACCAAATCAATGCCATCAGGCAACGTCCCTTGTGGGATGAATCTCAACCCGATGAAATAAAAGATTGGCATCCGCTCAGCGACGACCTGCTGCGTTTTATGGGTGAGCAAAAATTGGATGGGACGGTCGGCATCGGTCATTCTATGGGCGGGATCGCCATCCTGAGGGCTGCGCTGCGTGAACCCAAACGTTTCTCCCGCGTGATCCTTCTTGACCCGGTCTTGTTCCCGCCATATTTCATTCGATTCTACAAAGTCATTCGCGCGTTAAACCTCGCCGAACAGACACATCCGCTTGTGAAACCCGCTCAACGCCGACGCAGATATTTCAAAAACCGAGAGCTGATTTTGCGCGGCTATCGCAAGAAAAAGATTTTCCGCTATTTCAGCGACAAAGCCCTCGAAGCTTACGTGAAGGGGATCACCTGCCCCGTAGGAGATGGCGGCTACGAACTCTGCTACTCAGCAGACTGGGAAGTACAAATTTACGTGACCGGCGTTTGGCGGGATATGGAACTTTGGCGAGAATTACCTAATTTAAAGCCACCCCTGCTCATCATCCGCGGAGCAGAAACGGACACTTTCTACGAAAGCGCAGGGAACTTGGTCAAGAAAAAGCTCCCAAGCGCGAAAGTTGTCACCATCCCAAAAAGCACACATCTAGTTCCCTTGGAACAACCCGAAATGGTACAAGATGAGATCGAAAAATTCTTAAATGCGTAACGCGTAAAACATATTGCGCAATGCTCACCCGCATCTGAAAACCTTACGCAATACGGGCTTCTATGACTGAAAAAAAATATAAAGGATTCCCCATGACCCAAACATTCTCCTCCGCTGAACTAATGATCGTCAACTCTGCCCGCATGTTGCGCGATGGCGATGTCGTTTTCGTCGGTGTCGGGCAGCCCAACCTTGCCTGTAATCTCGCAAAGCGGACACATGCCCCAAACCTGACAATGATCTACGAGGCTGGCGTGATCGGTGCAGACCCTGCCCGTTTACCGCTCTCGATCGGTGACCCAACCTTGGTCAGCGGTGCACTCTCAATTTGCTCGATGTATGATATTTTCGCCAACTATCTCCAACGCGGCAATGTGGATGTTGGTTTTCTTGGCGGCGCACAAATTGACCGTTTCGGGAATATCAACGCGACGATTGTCGGCGACGACTACGAAAACCCAAAAGTTCGTTTACCCGGCTCTGGCGGCGCAGAACTGATCTCGGCTTGGGCAAATCGCTGCTATATCATGACCCCGCACCAAAAGCGCCGCTTCCCCGAAAAAGTGGATTTTATGACCTCCGCAGGCTTCCTGAATGGACGCGCCGAACGAGAAGCCTCCGGTGTGCGCGGTAGCGGACCACTTGCCATCATCACGGATATCGGCATGATGGAACCTGATGAAAAAGGAGAGCTCACCCTAACCGCACTCCATCCCGAACGAAAGGCCGAAGAAGCTATCGAAAATACTGGCTGGGATTTGCAAATCGCAGAAGAACTAAAAGTTACTGAGCCGCCCAGCGATGAAGAGTTGCGTATTCTCTATGAAGAACTTGACCCTGAGGGCTTGTATTTAAAGCGAGCATAAAAGGAGAAAAAGAGCACGAATGGCTGCTCCAATTATTCAATAAAAACAAGCAACTCTTACTTCCCAACCTCGTATATCATAGTAAATATATTTACAAAAGGACAATTCCATGCAAATTCCAATTACCATTTTCATAATCGGAGCAATCGCAGTCGTCGTGATCCTGGGGATTATTGTTGCTCTAATCATTCAATCTCGTCGTGTCAATTTAACTAAACCCAATACACCAGAAGAGAAACCGGAATGGCTAAGATCCACGCCGCCAAAAGAGACTATGGCGGCTACTCTTGCCGATGGCGAAGGTATTACGCTTTATAACCATGATGAAGGTGAACGCCTGGCATCTCCTTTTGCCGAGCAAATTGAAGACATCCTTCACGCGCTGCTTAAAGATGATCCGCAACTGAGTTCCTTAAAAGTTGATCTTGGAACAAGCGACTCCGGCAGATTAGCCTTCTGGGTTAATGGAACAAAATACGACCAAATTGAAGATATTCCCAATGAACTTTTGCGCGATGCGATTCTGCAAGCTGTTAAAATGTGGGAGAAGAACTAAGCAATATCCATATCTCCAGCAACGTATATCAGCTTAGAAAAATCTATCAAAAGGAGAGAAAAAAATGACAAACGAACAAAACCGCCCTCCGCTCCGCCGTTCACGACGCAATCGTGTTTTTGCCGGAGTTTGTGGCGGCCTCGCAGAATTCTACGGCATCAGTGCTTTCTGGTTTCGCCTTGCCTTCGTCATCGCAACTTTACCCGGCGGTGTTCCCGGCATTGCGGCTTATTTAATATTCTGGTTCATCGTCCCTAAAGCCAGCTAAAAGCTCGCTGCTACACACACCCCGCTAAACAAAATTGCGGGGTGTTTTTCGTGAAGCCCTAAGGAGTCTAAAATGACTACAGAACAGAAATCACCAAAATGCTCTACGGGTTACTCCGCTCGCTTCGCTAGAAAACTCGCATCTAACAACTAACCACTCCTAACTAAATGCCCTTCCTCGCCATCCTTCCCATCATCATCATTCTCATTCTCATGGTCGGTTATCGTTGGGGAGCGGCGAGGGCTGGCGCTGCTGGATACATTTCTGCATTTATCATCGCGATCGCTTTTTTTGGTGCAAACACCAATGTTTTAGCTTACGCGCACACAAAAGCTATTTTGCTTACTTTTGATGTGCTCTATATTATCTGGACAGCTTATTTACTTTACCGTGTTTCGGACGAAGCGGGGGCGATAAAAATAATCGGAGAGGCTTTGCGTCAGTTAACCAGTGATAAGGGGATGCAAGCGATTTTGATCGGCTGGGTTTTTGCATCCTTTTTGCAAGGCACCGGCGGATTCGGCGTACCAGTGGCAATAACAGCGCCGCTGCTCATCGGGCTAGGGTTTAGCCCTATAGCCGCAGTAGTTATTCCCACTATTGGACATGGCTGGGCAGTTACCTTTGGTTCTTTGGGATCATCCTTTAATGCACTGATCTCTGCGACAAACCTTGAGGCTAGCTATCTTTCCCACTCGTCGGCACTTTTTTTGGGCTTAGCGGCTTTGCTCTCAGGCTTAATGGTTGTTCACGCAGCAGATGGATGGGAAGCAGTAAAACGCCTCACTGTGAAGGTATTAATTATCGGCAGCGTAATGGGTGGCGTGCAATATTTTGTCGTGGTGAAATTAGGGCTTTGGAATATAGGCTCTTTTGTAGGCGGGATGGCAGGATTAATTATGAGTGTAGCAATTGCCTATTGGGGTGAAGCAAGCAAAAAACACGCCCGTCGCTCCGCTCCGAGTGCAGATAAAAAGATCGATGCGAAGCGGCTTTTCATCGCCCTTTCTGCTTATCTCATCCTGATCCTTTTCACAGTTGGGATTTTGCTCGCGCCTCCACTTCTTATTCCCGAGATCAAGAAAACACTGGGTGAATTCGCTATTCAGTTATCCTTCCCAGAAACAGTGACATCTACTGGCTATATTTCTCCTGCGGGGGTGAATAAGGCCATCCCGATCTTCACTCACACGGGCGCAATTTTGCTCTATTCCTCAGCAGCGGCTTTCGTGATTTATAAACGCGCTGGGCTGTACACAAAAAATGCAGGGAAGAAAATATTGAACCAAACAGCACGCAAGATGGTGACATCCAGCCTAAGCATCGCGTTGATGGTCGCGATGGCGGTGGTGATGCAGCAATCGGGGATGACAGAAGCGTTGGCGCAGGGCTTAGCGAAAGCCGTTGGGGTGAGCTTCCCCTTCTTTGCAGCGTGGATCGGTGCACTCGGCGCATTCATGACCGGCTCGAACACCAACTCAAATGTACTTTTTGCAGCCCTCCAAATGCGTACATCAGAATTATTGGGCTATAGCGTCCCGATCATTTTGGCAGCGCAAACAGCCGGAGCATCTGTAGGCTCTGTGCTCGCCCCAGCAAAATTGATCGTTGGCGCAAGCACCGCAGGGATGGAAGGTAAAGAAGGCATTGCACTGCGCGCGGTAATTGCTTATGGTGGGGGATTAATATTTTTCATCAGCTTATTAACCCTTTTAGCTGTTACTTTTCAATAAAAAGCACTCAGCCTAATTTTTATGCCATTTTATTTGTTCGTGAATTTCACGATTAAGGGGTACACTTACGCCATGCTCCATAGCAAACTCTCCCGCCACAGCCTCGCCTTCGGGATGATCGTCATCGCATCCTTTGCCCTCTACCCCGCCGCACAAGGGGAGAAAACCCTCATCATCTGGTTGCTGCTTGCACTTATCCTTTCTGCTGCAGCCCTCACGATTAAAGAAAAATGACTCCTGTTCGCGCTGTTTTTTTTGACCTTGGCAAAACTCTCTTATACCCAAAAGATTCCTGGCAATCCGCCTTTTTGCGCGCAAATAAAGCCCTTGCACAGGCCCTTGCCGCACAAGATGTTGCCATTGACCTACGCTCCTTCCCTCATGAGTTCGCCGAATGCCTGAATCAATACTATGTGGATAGAGAAGTAACACTCCGCGAAACAACAACATTCAGAATGCTTCAGCAGCTCGTTGCCGAAAAAGGATTTTCGGACGCTCCTGTCTCGAAGTTGCGCATTGCATTGGACGCATTTTACGCAACCACACAGCAAAACTGGCTGCTCGAAAAAGATGCTCACGCCGCCCTTCGCGCTTTAAAATTAAACGACTATAAACTCGCCCTCATCTCCAATGCCGGCGACGATGCAGATGTCCAAACACTGGTCGACAAAAACAACCTGCGGCATTATTTTAGTTTTATTCGCACCTCAGCAACGTCTGGTTTTCGAAAGCCTCATCGGCATATGTTTGAAGAAGCACTCAACGAACTTGGCCTATTTCCCCAACAATGTGCGATGGTCGGCGACACGCTTGATGCAGATATCAAAGGCGCAAATGCACTTGACATCTACAGCATCTGGATCAACCGGCGCGTTAACCAGAACACCAAAACACTCATTGACATTCGCCCCAAAGCTGTCATTCAAGAGTTGGTCCAGCTTCCCAAACTTTTGCTTCAAATTCCCTAAGCTCTCTTTATCAATGCCTGGTCTAACCCCTCAATGACCTCATCAAAGAAAGTTCTTCCCTACATCGCGCTTATTATCGCCATTCTTTCTATGGGTACATCTGCGATCTTTGTTCGCTGGGCAGATGCGCCAGGCCCTGTCACTGCTTTTTATCGCGTATTTCTGGCCACCGTAATTCTGACCCCCTTTTTTCTAAAACGCTGCCTAAAAAAATGTGATCTAAGCTCAAACATTCTCCTCATGCCCATCCTCGGTGGACTCTTTACCGCCTTTGATCTGGCTCTTTGGAACACATCTCTTTTCTACACAACAGCCGGGAATGCAACATTGCTCGTCAATACAAATCCGCTTTGGGTTGCCCTGGGCGCATGGCTCATCTTTCGAGAAAAGCTCAGCAAAGATTTTTGGATCGGTCTTGCTATTGCACTGCTAGGAGCCGCCCTCGTCGTCGGCGGAGATTTTCTCGTCCACACACGGCTTGGCATCGGCGACCTGATCGCTATCTCTGCAGGTCTTTTTTATGCAGGTTATTTTCTCGTTACACAACGCGGAAGAGCAGACTTTCATCCCATTACCTATATTTGGATCATTGGCTTAAGCGCTAGCATCGGATTAGCTCTTATCAATCTCTCGCTTGGCAATTCCTTTACCGGCTACACATCTCAAACCTGGAGCATTTTCTGGACAACAGCCCTTGTCTCACAAGTGATCGGCTATCTTGCTGTATCCTACGCACTGGGTCATCTCCCCGCTTCAGTAGTCGCCCCGACAATGATCGGGCAACCCATTATGACCACCCTTTTCGCCATTCCACTTCTCGGAGAAATACCTCTCCCCATGCAGATCATTGGTGGTCTCACCGCGCTGGTTGGTATCTTTCTTGTTAATCGCGCTTATCAGAAAAACAGATTTATACCTCTATCTTCGGAGTAATACAGAAAAACTAAAATGCACAGAGAGAGAAAACTCAGATAAAATTGACTAGCTCTCTTTTTTTTCTTATACTTGACCTACACCCACGCACAAAAAGGAGAAAGACATGAATAATCTGGATGCTATCCTTGAAGTTGCCATTGGCTTGGTGCTCACCTGGCTCATCTTAAGTGTCGCCACAGTGGAAGTGCAAGATATAATCACCAAATGGCTTGGACGCCGCGCAAAATTTCTCGAGCAGTCCATTCTGGAAATGTTTCAATATGACCAAAACTATGTTGAGCTATTTTACGATCAGCCCGTTATTCAGGCTCTTTATCCCAGAAATCGCAAGGGCGAGATCAAGAAGAATATCTTCGGGCAAGAGATCAAGCCCGGCTATATTCCTAATGCCGCCTTTGCAGAAGCAGCCCTCGAAATGTTTATCAATCTGGGCACTGAGCAAGATCAACTGGGGCAAGCGACAGCATCCATTGAACGCTGCCTGCAAGAGGTCGATAAACTAAAAGACCAAAACAAAAACCTCTGGTATTTTGTGCAACGCATTCTCCCCAATTTTGATGGAAAAGAAGCCGCAGAGAAAATCAATAAAACACATGAAAAAGCCGTTGAGTTTAAAGTAAATGCCGAAAACTGGTTCGATGCAAGCATGCAACGGGCAAGCTATTTTTATAAAGTAAATGCAAAAAACTGGGCTTTCTTTATTGGTTTTGCCTTGGCCGCAATTTTTAATGTAGATTCACTTCAGATCACCAATCAGCTTTGGCGGGAGCCAACACTGCGTCAATCGCTGATAGCTCAGGCGCAAGTTGCTGACGAAAACACAGGCCCAGACACCGTTGCTGAACTCGAAGAATATTATACGGACCTAAAGCTGCCTGTTGGTTGGGAAGTAGGGCAAGCAGCCAGCATCCCATTACAAGGCTGGCTTACCAAGATATTTGGTTTCCTCATCAGTGGTTTGGCAGCCATGCAAGGCGCACCCTTCTGGTTTGAGTTACTCAAAAAGTTGCTTAAATTTAAAGGAGGCTCGAAAGAAGAAAGCGAGTCCCCTCCACCGCCATCTGCACCACCACCAGCCTCTACAGAAATCGAAGCTGTTGGCTAAAAGACCTAAAAGAGGGTTGCAGGATTTGCAACCCTCTTTTGATACCCCAGTATAATAAATGCCATGACAGACCTCTTTGACCACAAAATGCAAGAAAATCTCAAAAAAGAAGCTCCCCTTGCTGCGCGTATGCGCCCTCGCACACTTGATGAATACGTCGGGCAGGAGCATATTGTTGGCGAAGGGAAATTGCTGCGTCGCGCCATCGAAGCCGACCGGCTTTTCTCCTCCATTCTGCTCTGGGGGCCTCCAGGCACGGGGAAAACAACACTCGCGCAGATCATCGCCAACCAGACAGAATCTCATTTTAAGACCCTCTCTGCTGTTTTAGATGGCAAACCTCGTCTGCGGGAAGTTGTCCACGAAGCGCTGGAGCGACGTAAACTTTATAACAAGGGGACTATTCTCTTCGTGGATGAAGTACATCGTTGGA
>CAZOOX010000054.1:0-24609 GCA_964581545.1 uncultured Anaerolineaceae bacterium | reverse complement strand
GGTCTCTAAAAGCAATAGAAACAGTCTCTATGGGCGCAAAAATAAGGTGACAAAGCAAATGACCTCATCACAGAAATTGACAAAGAGATAAAGCTTGTTATTGTGTATTTACAAGAATTAGAAGAGACAGAAAAATAAAATCTTAATTCCTTAGGCAAAAAACAATGATCAAAATCCTTTCTATTGACGACGAAAAAATTTTTCACAATATGATCATCCACGCGCTCAAAGGGCGCGATTATCAAATTGAAACAGCCTTAAATGGTAGCGAGGGGATCCAAAAAGCACGCGCTTTCAAACCTGATCTCATCATTACCGATGTAATGATGCCCGACATGAATGGCTACGAAGTAACCAGTGCTTTACGCCGCAAAGATGAATTTGCCCATACCCCTATCCTTGTGCTCACCGCACAATCAGATATGCAGGCAAAACTTGAAGCCTTTGAAGCCGGAGCAGATGATCACCTTACAAAACCTTTTGTCCCTCAAGAATTAATTGTACGCATAGAAGCTCTTTTGAGACGTTCACAGCGGACTATTGATACTCGTAAAGCGACTACGTTAGTTGAAGAAAAATCCCGTCTAATTGCTGTACATAGCTTACGAGGTGGAACAGGTTGTTCTTCTCTTGCCGTCAATCTTTCACTTGCAATGCGAGAGCTTTGGCAGAAACCTATGCTTCTTCTTGATCTTGCGACAACCGCTGGACAAGTCGCGCTAATGCTAAATACCCCTCTCAAACGAACTTGGGCAGACCTTGCTCGTTTTAGCGCAGGGAATATTGACATTGAAGCGATCAACTCAGCTATCAATCAGTATGAGAATGGTCTTTCTTTCATCCCCTCACCAACTTTACCTTCTGAGGCAACACCTTTAGAGAAAGAAACACTAAAGACTACTCTGAAAATGCTAGCAAAAGAGTACAGCTATATCTTCGCTGATCTTCCCCATGACTTTCACCCGATGACTCTCAGCACCCTTGATGAAGCTGACCTGATCCTATTAGTGGTTGCTCCTGAGATGGCATCTATTCGAGCGGCGGCGGCGGCCTTAGATACTTATAGCAAATTAGGGTATCCATCTGAAAAAACAATCTTGGTTTTGAATGCTACTGTGCCTCGCTCAGGCTTGTCGAAAGAAAAAATAGAAAGCGCCCTTTCCTTACCCATCACAGTTACAGTTCCCTACGTGGCTGATAAATTCGTTCACGCAATTAATTACGGGCAGCCCTTCCTTTCCAAATACCCGGATGAGAAAGCATCCAGCTTATTTGAAGATTTTGCCTTTTATCTTAGCCAAAGTGAGCATAAAGAAAAGAAACCCGCTGCCCCAAGCGAAACTTGGCAACGAGTTTATAAGCGGATCGTGGCACGAAAGAAAAAGTAACTCCCTTAGTTTAAATTCCCCATAAAAAAACAGCATTTGCATCTTTATGCAAACGCTGTTTTCTTTTTTACCCTGTTGAGCGCAAACGTGTGGCTAAATCGCGTAATTGCACAAAACTTATTGGTTTAAGCAGTACCAAATCGCTTTCTTCGCGCAAGGTATCAGCGAGAAGCGGATCGGCTGTAGCCAAAATTATGGGTACGGTAGCAAGCCCTTCTTGCGAGCGAATTCGGTGCAAAATCTCATCTCCGGAGATTTTAGGAAGATGTAAGTCCAATATTACCAGCGCCGGTATCTCCTCATCCAAACGCACTAATGCATCTGCTCCATTGGTAATTGATCGCACAGAGAAACCGGCCATTTCAACGGCACTGCGAAAAATTTTCTGCTGCTCGGCATCGTCTTCTATCACAAAGGCTAAGGGTTTTTCTTCCGTGTTCATGCCTCTTTCTCCTTTTCGTATTCTAATGGCAAATGAATAGTAAATATGCTCCCTTTGCCTACTTCACTTTCTAGCTCAATTTCACCATTCATCAATCTTACCAAATGATTGACAATGGACAACCCAAGCCCTGAGCCTGTATGAGTTTCACGTGTGAGCGAAGCATCAACCTGCCTAAATGATTCAAAAATATATTCCTGCGCTTCGAGCGGAATGCCTTTACCTGTGTCTGCAACGCGTAATGCCCATTTTTTTTCATCCATTCGAAGTAAATCGATGTTAATTTCTCCACCAGCGGGAGTAAACTTAATTGCGTTAGAAAGAAGATTATGCAAAATTTGTCCCAGCCAATAAGGATCGCACAGAATTATTTCTGGTAAATTTTCATCAATCTTTGTTGCAACATTTAGCCCCTGTGTTCTCGCAAGCGAAATTTCACTGCCCAGAGAATCTAATATTTTTTCAGGTTTAAATGGAGTTGCGTTGAGGATGATCTTACCTGTTTCGATCTGTGCCTGGCTGAGAAGATTATTTACAAAATCGAGCAATCGTTGGGAACTGGATGCGATAGCGCGCGTGGCCTCGGCTTGCTCGGCGTTTAAGGGCGTAAAAACGCCTGCATCTAACATCTCTGTGTACCCAAGGATAGCCCCGAGCGGCGTGCGCATGTCATGGCTTACATTGGCGAGAAGCTGGGTTTTCATATCGCTGGCGACGAGTGCTTCTTCATGTGCAAGGGCAAGGGCTTGTTCAAGCTCTTTACGGCGAGTAATATCTTCCTTAACAAGAACATGATGTGTTATTTCACCAGCATCATTTTTTACAGGGGAAATAACCTGGGATTCCCAATAGAGAGAACCATCTTTGCGACGGTTTATAATCTCTCCCTTCCATATTTCACCACGTGCAACAGTTTCATCAAGTTGATTATAAAAGTGCAGGTCGTGCTCCCCTGATCTTTGTATTTCAAGAGTTTTCCCAACTACTTCTTCCTGGGTATAACCAGTAATTATTGAGAAAGCTGGGTTGACGTATTGAATATGTCCATGCAGATCAGTGATTACAACACCATTAGCCGTTTGCTCGGTGGCATTAGAAAGATTTCGCAAGCCTTCTTCTGCCTCCTTTATTTTTGTTATATCTTCTTTGATCGCTACATAATGGGTTATTTCATTATTCTCATCTCTAACTGGCGAAATAACTTGAGATTCCCAATAAAGAGAGCCGTCTTTACGACGATTGATCAACTCGCCACGCCAAATTTCGCCTTTTATTATTGTGTCCCAAAGCTCATCATAAAATGATGCTTCGTGCTTACCAGATTTTAATAAATTTGGGGCTTGGCCGATCAACTCTTCTGGTGGGTACCCTGTTATTTTTGCAGCGGCAGGATTCGCAAATTCGATCACGCCTTCGATATTTGTAATGACAATACCGCTGGCAGCCTGTTCTGTAGCGCTTGAAAGTTTACGCAATTCATTTTCAGCATCTTTGCGTGCCGTAATATCAATTGAGTATTCGATCATCTGGACGACATTTCCCTTTTCATCATAAATGGGATAGCCATGTACATCCGCATAGTAGGGGCTGCCATCAGCACGATAGTGAATATGTTCAACTGTATAAGGTTCTTTTTTCGCGACCACATGCTTAAGCGGGCAAGGATGGTCCAAGCCATCACAGGGTCTATCACGACGATGAGTTAGTGCATAGCAGAAATTCGAACTATCTATACCTAGCTCACGAGCTTTTGCATTTGCCAGAGCAATTGAGTAATCATCGACATTCAGCACGTAGAAAGGACTATCAATGCCGTCAATAACTGTTTGCAGAAACTCACGCTGGCGCAAAATTTCTTTTTCGGCTTTCTTGCGCTCTGTCACATCATCTACAGATATGTTGACGTACTCCCAGGTTTCTTCATATCCGGGACGAACAGTAAAGCGAACGACCACTTTTTTCTCTTTCCCTGTGAGCGTTCTATGGATGGTCTCGATGGGGTAGTTAGATTTTCCTTCCCACAAGGCAATAACTCCATCTCGCAAAGCAAGCATTGCCTCGAAACCAACCGCCATACGCAAGCTAGCCAGCAGGGTTGGCACATCATCCGCTTCGTAAAGTTTCACCGCTTCATGATTTGCGTCTAAAAGACGAGTTCTGCCTGCCGAGCCTTGCATACTCTTCGGGTTTTCTTGAATATAAGTTTTTAGATCGTTCCCATGCTTTTCTGTCAAATCATCCATATGAGCTTTGAGTTCGGAAAAGTCGGCTTCCCAAAGGGCAACAGGCGAGTTGCGGAACATATCGGCTAAACGTCTTTCAGCTCCTTTGCGCTCGGTAATATCCACCCCCGAAATAATGACCTTTTCCCAGTCATCTTCATGTTCTCCACCAAGAGAGAGATTCAATATAACTTCAGTATGTTTTCCTTTAAAAGTTGTCACGGTCACTTCTAACGCGGGGAACGCAACCCCTTGCCATAGGTACAACATTTTTTTGGCTATTTCATACAAGCTGTTTTCATCACTTAAGATGCTAAGCCAATTTTTGCGCATCTCTTCGCTGTCTTCCGCTTCGAAAAGTTCGATTGCCGCGCTATTTGCATCCGTAAGCGGAATCTGGGCAACCAGCTTTAGTAGTGGGGGGAAATACTTTTCAACTTTTTCCGGTTGTACGCCGCCGGGAAATAAATCCAATGTCTTTTTTGCCAAAGATAAATCTATTTCCCATAAAGCCACAGGGGAATTGTCAAAAAGTTCTTTATAACGAGCTTCGCTGGTCTTGCTTTGTGTAGCCTCTGCTTCTGCTGTATAAAGATAATTGCTCTGCACAAACGCCGAGACCATCATCAACCCACCTACCGCAAGAACCAACCATAAAGTTGACAAAACCTGAGCATAGGAAAGACCATCCCACAATGCAGGAATAAGCAAATAGAGCCCAACCTGAAGAAAAACGATCCACTTCACATCTTTTGGATGCAAAAGGATCAATGCCATAAGCATGATCGGTATAGACCAGATCAGCGCATTTTTTGCATTTTCTCCCGCATATCGCTCTGCCTGTACAACCAACGAAGCGAAGGGAACAAATGTAAAATAGAGCATTGTAAAAGCCGCTCCCCAACGTGGATAAGGGCTGCGAGCTAAGAGATAGGCTGAACCTAGAATAACGATCCCGATAGCAAAATAAGTAATATTGACCCAAGGGTGCTTTTCGATTAATGCGCGAATACCTTCGGGCAGGAAATATAAGGGTAAAAGCGCCAGCAACAGCGTCGCCAAAGCAGATGCAAAACGTCTCTCGGCATGATCTTCAATGGAGGGATGCGGGGTAGTTATTCTCTGGAAAAAGTTCTTTTTTTCTGGAAGAGTTCTTTCTTGAGTCATAAAGAAAAGTTTATCACGGGATTTTGGCAACACCATAACAAAAACATAGTGAAGAAAAAAGCACGACACGAAATCTTTTTCAGACTTTAGGAACAGCAATTCCAAATATGATTCCGCGAGGAGTGTCTTTTTGCGACGACGCGGTCTCATGTCTGTGAGATTGCTTCGTCGGAAGTGCGTCCTCCTCGCAAAATCATCCATATTTGGAATTGCTGCTTTACGAAACACACAATACACAGTACGATTTTCATACATTAATATCTTGAAAACACCCACTCCTTTAGGAAAAAACATGAAAAAGACATCCCGCACCGAACACGACCTGCTCGGCTACCGTGAAATTCCCGCCGATGCCTATTATGGAATCCATTCCCTGCGCGCTGTTGAGAATTTCCCCATCTCAGGCACAGAGATCAGAGCCTACCCAGAACTTGTAAATGCGTTGGCGTCGGTCAAGAAAGCCTCGGCATTGGCGAATCACCAGTTTGGCTTATTGAATGACGAAGTCAACGATGCCATCATCCGTGCCTGTGACGATATTCTGCGTGGTGAACTGCACAATTGTTTTGTTGTAGACATTATTCAGGGAGGTGCGGGGACTTCGACCAATATGAACGCTAATGAAGTCATCGCAAACCGCGCCCTCGAATATCTGGGGCACGAACGCGGCGAGTATGAGCATTTGCATCCTGTTGAACATGTCAATATGAGTCAGAGTACCAACGACGTATACCCCACAGCGATCAAAGTTGCCTTACAGTCAAAGATCACATCGCTGATTGATGCAATGGGCGTTCTGCAGAAGGCTTTCGAAGAAAAATCAGAAGAGTTTTCCGATATTCTCAAGATGGGGCGCACTCAATTGCAGGATGCTGTCCCGATGACTCTCGGACAGGAGTTTGCGGCTTTTGGCATCATGCTCTCTGAAGATCGTGAGCGTTTGCGGGAGGCGTCTCAGCTTATTCAGGAGATCAATCTCGGGGCAACTGCCATAGGTACGGGGATCAATGCCCCCAAAGGCTATGCCAAAATCGTCCGTACACATCTGGCAGCGATAACGCAGATCCCGCTTGTCACCGCGTCGCATCTTGTCGAAGCCACCCAAGATGCGGGCGCGTTCGTCCAACTCTCCGGGGTGCTGAAACGCGTTGCGGTTAAACTATCCAAAATATGCAATGACTTGCGTCTGCTTTCATCGGGTCCTCGCGTCGGGCTAAATGAGATCAATCTGCCCCCTGTGCAGGCTGGCTCCAGCATTATGCCCGGCAAGGTTAATCCCGTTATTCCCGAAGTCGTTAACCAGATCGCCTTTGAAGTGATCGGTAACGATGTGACCGTCTCCTTTGCCGCAGAAGCAGGACAATTACAATTGAACGCTTTTGAGCCAATTATCGTCCGCAACCTTTTCAACAGTCTGCGATTTTTGCGCCAGGGCTGCACCACCCTTGCTGAATGCTGTGTTGTGGGCATCACCGCCAACCGCGACGACCTGCGTATGATGATCGATAAATCCATTGGTATTGTTACCGCCCTCAACCCCCATATCGGATACGAAAATGCCAGCGCAGTTGCCGCAGAAGCACATAAAACAGGCAAAGGCGTGATGGAAATTGTGTTGGAAAAAGGATTACTGAGCAAAGAAGAATTGGATGAAATTCTGCGCCCCGAAGCATTGATTGGGAATTAAGGGAGCGCACGCGTTTTGGGCTTGCTTCCGTTTAATAGCCCCCTCTACCCTCCGGGCATCTTCGCGTAGCATATCCGAAGGATGCCCCCCAATTCTGAAAACGGAATTTAGGGGAGAAAAATTTGATAGTGGTAAAACAATATGGATGATGATTTTGCGAGGCAGTTTCACCGCCGAAGCAATCTCGTTTTTTAGGGCGTAAGGCTGCCGCGTCGCAAGTGCATACTCCTCGCAGAGTCACCCTATCACTTCAATTTAGCCACGACCAAAAAATTATTCTTTTCTATATAGTTAAACAAAAAAATCCGTAAGACTTTTTGTCTCACGGTTTTTTGCTTTTGTAGCGCATGTCACGCTACAAGCGTGACCTACTCAATACTGATTACTATTTCACTGATCTACTGGCACCTACTCCTGCCATTCCAACTCATATTCACCGATCAAAACGGTGTCACCTTCTTTGATCCCTTTTTCGCGCAAGGCAACATCAATTTTTAGGGCTTGCATAACTTTCTGGAAGCGACGGATAGAACCATAATGCCCCCAATAAGTCATCGCGGCAGCGCGTTCAATTGCTTGCCCGCTGACTTGCCAATCGCCATCGTTGACGCGATGGATCTCAAACTCGTTGGGATCGGTTTCCACGCGGTAAACGGGCATTGGAGCAGATTCTTCAACCGTAGGTAATTTCGATAATTCTTCCACTGCTTTGAGCAGCAATTTGCGAATATCTGTGCGCGCCAAAGCGGAGATCGCCATGATCTGATAGCCGCGTTTTTCAAGAGCTTCTTTTACTTCTTTCCAGCGTTCGGCAACTTCGCGCTGATCCATTTTGTTGAAGGCAATAATTTGTGTTTTTTCACCGAGTTTCGGATCAAAAAGAGAAAGTTCGGTATTGATCTGGCTAAAATCAGCGATGGGGTCTTCTGCCATACCATCCAGCAAGTGGATGAGAACTCGCGTCCGCTGAACGTGACGCAGGAATTCGTGCCCTAGACCGACTCCTTCGGATGCACCTTCGATCAGACCGGGGATGTCGGCAAGGACGACGCTCTCGAATTCATCGATTTTTGCGACGCCCAAGTTGGGGATCAGTGTAGTAAAGGGGTAGGCACCAATTTTGGGTTGGGCATTGGTCAGAGAGGCAAGAAGTGTTGATTTCCCCGCATTAGGGACACCGACCAAGCCGATATCGGCGATCAATTTCAACTCCAGGCGGATGTTTTTTTCCACGGGCGGTTCGCCTTTTTCCGCTGTACGCGGCGTTTGGTGGCGGGAATTTTTGAAATGGGTGTTGCCGCGTCCTCCACGTCCACCTTCACAGACAATTAATTGCTGCCCTTCTTTCGTTAAATCGCCGAGTAGCTCATCTGTATCGGCATCATAGATCAGTGTTCCTGCCGGAATGTGAATAATGAGATCATCAGCAGATTTTCCGTAACGATTATTGCGGCCGCCCCGATCTCCGTTTTTGGCAAGGAAGCGGCGTTTGTGCCGAAATGTGGCGAGGGTGTTGAGGTGTTCTTTAACTTCAAATATGATGTCACCACCTTTGCCGCCGTCTCCGCCATCGGGTCCGCCACGCGGGACATATTTTTCGCGGCGAAAGTGGACGATCCCATCGCCGCCTTTGCCGGAGCTTACGTAAATTTCTGCTTGATCTATGAACATGATTTTTTATTTGAGTGTTTTTTATAATTGAATAGAGCGGGGTATTTTATCACCTTTCTTTGATTGTACCAGTTTAGATTTTATTCGATCAGAATGAACGAGAAAAATCTGTGTTCTTTTTCTATTAGGGCTGTTATCTTAAAAACTCGTCAAAATTTACCACTATTGTAGCCATCTTTGTTATAATTTTCAGCTATGGTTCTAAACTAAGAAATAAGGAGTTTGAAATGACAGTAAGTGTGGAACAAAAAGCCCCTGATTTTGCAATGCCCGCATATCAGAATGGCGATTTTACAGAAGTAAAGCTCTCAGACTATGCAGGAAAATGGTTGTTACTTTTCTTCTATCCTGGTGATTTCACCTTTGTCTGAACGACTGAAGTCTCGGCGGTCGCCGAAAAATATGCAAAATTTCAGGAGTTAGGCGTTGAAGTTGTCTCCGTTAGCACCGATAGCAAGTTTGTTCATAAGATGTGGAACGATAAAGAACTTGCAAAGATGGTCGAGGGCGGGATTCCCTATGCTATGGCCACAGATGCCGCTGGCAAAGTAGGCACAGAATATGGTACTTATAGCGAAAGCAAAGGCATCGAATTGCGCGGTACTTTTGTGATCGACCCCGATGGGATCGTGCAATCTGCATCTGTTTTGGCAGAGCCTTTGGGACGTGATATTGATGAGATGATCCGCCAAATTCAGGCGGCGCAACATAACCAGGCCACGAATGGCGCAGAAGCGCTACCTGTAGCTTGGGTCCCCGGCAAGCTAACTCTCAAACCAGGTGCTGACTTAGTCGGTAAAGTTTGCGATACTTGGAAAGCGTAGTTTCAGACTATAGACCTAAGATTTCAGACATCAGTTTTTAGATGTTGAGAGAGCAGCCCTGATGAGTTTCATCGGGGTTGTTTTTTTACCCCTTCTACCCTTTCGGGCATCTTCGTAGAGCATACCCGACAGGGTACCCTCAAATCCTAAAAACGGAATTTAGGGGAGAGCAAATCATAAAGACATATGAAATTCGCTAAATTTGCGAAGAAACATAAATAAGTTTTATCCACGAAAATCCGTTAAACCCGTCTAATCCGCGTTCTATTTTTCCTTTTCACATCAGCTATAATTCCCGCACAAAAACAAAATAATTTAGGAGAAAAATCAATGTGCGGTATTTTCGGTATCGTTAAAGAAAAAGAAGAAAATCTAGGAGAAATTCTGATCGGAGCGGCAGAAAGACTTACCTATAGAGGCTACGACTCGGTCGGGATGGCAACCATCAGCGGGGATAAGATCGATTTGCGCAAAGATGTGGGCAAAGTAGATACGGTTGCAGAGAAATTCAACGTCGCAGAAATGAGCGGACAGCGCGGCATCACGCAATTGCGCTGGGCAACTTTTGGATCGCCTTCTCAGGTCAATGCGCAGCCTCATCTCGATTCAGATGGGCTGATGGTCGGGGCGCATAATGGCAATGTGGTCAATAATATCGAATTGCAAGAGCAATTTATTGCTGAGGGATTAACCGTCCGCTCGGAAAATGATGGCGAGAGCTGTGTCCATGCCGTTGAGCGTTATGTGAAACGCGGCTACGAAACCATCGACGCGATTCGGCTTGCTTACGGTGATCTGGCTGGGGATTATGCCTTTGTGCTGGGGCAAATTAACGATGACAAACTTTATGCCATGAAAAAAGGCTCCGGCCTTGTCATCGGCATTGGCGAAGGTTTTACTTGTCTTTCTTCTGATCTTCCATCTCTTCTCCCGCTCACCCGAAAGATCATCCGCCCGAAAGATGGGGAGATCATCATTTTATGGGCAGACCGAGTCGAATTACGCTCTGTCACAGACGGTAAATTGATCGAGCGTGAACCAGAGTTAATTACCGAGACGATGGATGCTGTCCAGAAAGGTGGTTATCCACACTTTATGCTGAAGGAGATCCACGAGCAAGCTCAGGTCGCGGGCGAATTACTGCGTCTACTGGATGGTTCAGCCGAAGTTGAGACTCTAATCCAAAAGATGAAATCCGCTCGACATCTTTATTTCATCGGATGTGGGACGAGTTATCACGCGGCACTGGCTGGCTCGGTCTTTCTCGCGCAGATTGCCGGGAGAACAGCAATTCCCGTTTTAGCCCCACAATTTATTTCGCAATTTGCACCTGCTGTGGGACATGAAGATGTGGGCGTCTTCATCAGCCAATCTGGCGAAACAAAGGATGTACTCAACGCGCTAAATGCCGCCGAAACGCGCGGGATGGAAGCTTACGGTTTGGCAAATGTGGTTGGTTCTACACTCACACAGGCGACTTCCTTTTGTCTCCCGCTCTGTTGCGGCTACGAGATCTCTGTGCCCGCCACAAAAACCTTTACCAACCAAGTGATCACCTTTTTATATTTGGCTTATAGAATGGCAGGAAAAGATACCAAAGAATTGGAAAATATTCCCGAATTGATGGAAAAAACGCTCGAGATAGTAGAGAAGCAAGTTAAAGAAATTGCCGCAGACATAAATAATTGGGATGACATGTACTGTCTCGGTTATGGTGCAACTTATCCAATCGCTCTTGAAGGCGCGCTGAAATTAAAAGAGATCACCTACGCCCACTGTGAAGGAATGCTCTCGACAGAGTTCAAACATGGGCCGCTTTCTGCGGTGAGCGATGGTTTCCCTATTATCTTTGCTGCGGGACCAGAAGACACGAATCTGATCATCAGCGGGATCAACGAAGTCAATGTACGCGGCGCTCGAACCATCGTTGTTGGCGAAGAAAATGCCAGCCTGCGCGCTAATGCGGACGATTTGATCGTCATCCCAGAATCCAACCCATATATCAGCTCATTATTAGCAGTTTTGCCCTTGCAATTGCTCTCCTATCACATGTCCGTGATGCGCGGATATGACCCCGATTTTCCGCGTAATTTGTCAAAGACTTTGACAGTGGATTAACTTGTAGGTCACGCTTTCAGCGTGACACCCTCTGATCTTGTCACGCTACAAGCATGACCTACTTTATTCTCCCCAAGTCATGTTTTTAGGCTCATTCCACTCAAGACGAGGTAAATATAATCCACGCTTCTCCCAAGCAAAATAGCTACTATCTTGCCAATCTCCTGGAGCTTTCACAAATCCGTGTTTAACTGGATTGTAATGAATATAGTGCAAATGATTTTCAAGATCACGGTCATCCTGAATAATATGATCCCAAAATCGTTTTTGCCAGAGCTTCATAGTCTGAGAGGGTAAAAACCCAATAAGTTTCTTATATTCCTTTGTGAAGTTTGGTTTGAGCGAGTGCATAATATTGCTAAAATTGCTTTTCCCTATCGGTTGAAGAATCAGATGAAAATGATCTGGGAGGAAAACATACCCCAGCATAGTAAATGGATGTAGTTCTTTGACATTACGCAAGATTTTGCGCAACAAAATCACATTTTCTGGATCATGGAAGATTGCTTCACGATCTTGAACAACTTGCGTGATAAATACCGCTGAACCAGGAATATAATAACGACGAAAATTCATGTAGAAATTATACACTTCGTCACGTTGCAAACGTGACCTACACAACCATAGGAGAAAAAATGCCATCTATCATTGACCCCGAAACCATGCACGTAGACGATCTGCCTGCTATTTGGTCCCCTGTCCAATGGGAGTTGAGCGAAGAAGAACGCGTTCAGGAGATCGAAACCCAAGCCACCGCCAGCCTTTTGTGGGCAATGGATGCGCCCGAAGCTATTTTGCGCCTTTTGTTAAACGAAGAAGGTATTCAACGTTTACATGAAGCCCCGGAAGGCTATGACGAGGAAGCACAAGGAGAATGGGCTGAAGAATATCTGACTTTTGGATCCAAGCGCTCCATAAAACTGGATTCTGTTGCCCGCGAAAGAGAAGCCTTGCATCTGGTTTATAAAGTTGGAGATATGGGCTATTGGCAATTTGAGATCACGCCTGAACGTGTCGTGATCGAAAGAATATAAATGGCGCTAAAACAAAAAAAGCATGGATTTTCCATGCTTTTTTGATTCTTTTCATTTTCCTACTCAATAAAAATTTCTACGTGCTCACCATCTTGCTCATCGACAACGTCCACAATTTTCCCGCTCACGCCAGAGCGAAAAGCCTCCATGATGCCAGACATGTCCATATCGCCAATTTCGGGAGCAAAATGCGCACCGATCTTCATTCCGGAATCTACCAGCGAAAGCGGAATTTGCACCGTTGCTTTTGAGCGCCCACTATTGATGTCGGTTACGCGTACACGTAACCAGCGCGGTGCCCCCGCTTTTGGCAGTGGTCCGGGCGCCTTATCTCGCTGGCTGAGCGCCTCCAAAAGTCTCGCCCCTTCTTCTGCCGTGATTTTCTCTTCGCTGATCATTTTCAATATTTTCATTCGTTCTTCAGTTGTAGCCATCATCTTCTCATCTCCTTAGCCTACAAAAACCTGCACTTCTTCCCCATCATCTTCTTTAACATCTACGATCAAGGCAGTATCACCAACGGGGGTATCAGCTAGTGCTTCCAATATTTTTTCTACGCCTGCTACATTCTTCATAGCGGGGATATAGTGTCCAAAACTACCCAATATCCATGCCGTAAAACTTAGGGGTAAGGGAAAACCAAATGCAATATTCTCAGGGCTTTCTCCCGGACTTTGCTTAATATTTACAAAAAGCCAATGAGATTTTCGTCCGCTAACAACAAGCGCGATAACCAGAACACCCAAAAGAAAGGGGAGCCACGAGCAATAGAACCAAAACCCAAATCCAGATGATTGCAAGGCTTGCTGCATCCACCAGCCGCCAAGAAAAGTGAAAATTATCCCTCCCCACAACGGGATTTTCCAAAAGCCACGCACCTTATCTGCAATAGCGTTGAGATCTTCATCCGCTTCGCCTGCGAAATTTTGGCTTGTCTCTGTGTCAAAAACATTTTCCTGAGAATCGGCATCATCCGCTTCGAGGGCTTCGAGGGCTTCGAGGAGCCTTTCTGCTTCTTCAGCAGTTATTTTGCCCTCTTCTACCATTTTGAGTATTGCTTTTTTCTCTTCGGCAGACATTAAGCCTCCAAAGCAGCAAGTAATTTTTCTGCCTCTGCTGCGCTGATCTTCTTTTCTTCCAGCATTTTCAGGATAAGTAAGCGTTCATCTGTGGAGACCTTTTTAGGAGATGAACTTCTGCTCTTTTTTCCCCAATTTTCGGGTGAAAAGTTAAATCCCCGAATGTTTTTTTCAGCCTGGAATATTTTTTCCTCTGCCAGTTTAAGCTTCTCCTCCACTTTGCTGGAAATTCGTTCGGCAAAATCATCAGGAAAGTCGGGGATACCGAAGGATGCCGCATCTGCCCAATGGTCAAGCTCTGTGGTCACGCGCAGGTCATCACCTGCAGAGAATGTCATTTTAGCGGTAGCACGCCCAAGTTTAAGAGCGCGCGGGTTCTCATCCGATTTTTCAAGATCAGGGATATTGACGATCAAATCACTGCCCGCAGAAAGTTCCAATTCCGCATCCACATGAAGAGGCAGACGAAGCAAAATATCATCACCCGCATTAAGTTGGTAATTTGCACCTTCTTGCGGAGAGATGTAGATGAGCGCGTCATCACCGACATTGGCACTAAGATCGCCCTGCAAATCGCGTAAATGTAGATCATTGCCAATATTGGCAATACTTACATCTCCAGTCACATTGCGAAGAGAAGCGTCACCACCTACAGCCGTGATATTCAGGGTTCTTGTCTGACGTGCCAAAAAATCACCACCGATTTTGCTGATCTTTGCATCTCCTATATTTCGGAGGGTCAGATCGCCTCCAACTTCTGCTAATACGAGGTAATTCTTAAGGGTGCGTATAGTGGCATCGCCCGCAATAGCGGCTATCTTGATCTGTGATGCTTGGGGAAGAGAAAGGGTCAGATCATCATCACAGGAAATCGTTACTCTATCATCTGTTTCGGCAAGTTGCAGTGTTTCTCCATTCGTTTTGGCATGAATTTCATCATTCTCCCAGCCTGTCATACGCAAAGATCCGGCTATTCTGCCGATTTCTACATGGGGTGCTTTGCCAACCAATATACTTTTTTTCATCTTAGCCTTCCTCAGCATTTAAGATACGCATGGCATCTTCTGCAGATATTTTCCCTGCGTCAAGGTCCTCTAGGATATTGCGGCGGGTTTCTTCATCTACAGTAGCGCTTTCTTCTTTACCCGGTTCGTACCCCATCGCACGGATCACTTCGTGCAGACGGTTACGGATCGTTGGGTAAGAGAGGTTCAGTTCTTCCTCTACGCGTTTGATCTTGCCTTCACTGCGAACGAAAACTTCGACAAATTCCATTTGCTTTTTTGAGAGATTGGCAAAAGAACCTGAGTAAAAACGTCCTTCTATAGAAGTATTACAAGAGGAACAATGTAAGCGCGTAATAGTGAGTTCGTCTTTACAAACAGGGCATTGAGTAAGTAAGGGGTTCATATTAGATCCTTTTTTAGTTGTTGAAATGCATTTTTTCAGTTCGCTAGACCGTTGCTTCGATTTCTACAGCTGGCTTATTTTCTTTCATTTTTGTATGCAGCCAAAGGAAGCCGAATGTAGCAATTATCCCTACCAGGGCAACAATATACCAAAGTATACGAGAGTCCATATTGTCCATGATCAGCCCTGCCAAATAGGGGCCAACAGCGAAGGGCACCATCCAGGAAATACCAAAGACCGCCATATAACGCCCACGCATTTTTTCCGGGGAAAATGTAGCCACCAATGCTTGAGAAACGGGCGCTATCAGCATTTCTCCAATGGTCAGAATGACCATGGCCAAAATAAACATCGCAGTTGTTGATACAAAACCGTACATGCCAAAGCCGACAGCATAGAGCAACATGCCTGCTGCCATAACGAGTAACGGCGGGCGATTCTCAATACGTCTTGTTATCGCGAACTGAAAAAGCACTACCATTAGCGCGTTCAAACTCAAGAGCATTCCATAGCCTGCTTCGGCGACAGCAAACTCATCACGCAAATAAACACCAAGCGATGCATTCAGATTGACATATACCAGCCCCATCAAGATACAAACACCAACAAAGAGCATAAAGAGCACATCGCGCATAACGTGGATATAACCGCCAAAGGACTGAGAAACGCTTTCCTCTTCTTCGGCTTTGTCTCTTTCTGGTTTTGTTTCTGCAATAAAGATGGCAAATAAGAAAGCTACTGTTATGCTGACTACTGCATCAATAATGAAAAGACTCAAATAGGAAGTGATACCTAGAAGCAAACCGCCAAGCGCAGGCCCTATTGCAACAGAGAGATTGTGCGAAACACGTAAGATCCCAAATCCTTGTGCGCGTTTTTTATCAGGAAGCAGATCAGCGACCATAGCCTGTCGCGCAGGTCCGCCAACGCTAAATATTCCTGAGAGAACAGCGATCAGGTAAAAAACTTCCAACTCGCTGGCAAGCCCCATAAAAACACTGCTGATAGCTGTAGCAACAAGGCTGAAGATCACGACTTGTTTTCGGCCAAAACGATCTGTTAATGCTCCGCCCAAAATGCTGCCAAAAAAATTAGATATGGAAAAAAGCGCAAAAAGAATGCCGACTTCGATCATTCCGACATTGAATCTTGCGGTGATATACAAAGCGAAGAAGGGGAAGAGCAAAGCCCCGCCTAATTGATCAATAAAAGAAACAACGATCAATACCCAAAATGTTTTGGGATATTCGCTATATATCTTTTTCCAACTCTCGATTTGATTCTTGATCATTTTTTATCCTAAAGGAGTAGGCGACAGATAATCTCTGTCGCCTACGAAGTCTAAAGCTATCGTCGTGAAGAGAAAGCTAGTTTTGCTTCCTGTTTTGGTTGTTGAGCGATCTTCTCACCAAGAGAGATGAGCTTTATCCCAACGCGCCTGCGAAGTGCATTACGCCCTGCTTTCTCCACTGAAGAGCGCAGACGATATTCTTCGGCTCTTGCTTCAAGTTCGCTCTGGCGGGCGGTATGCAATTGATAGTGGTTATTTTCGGTAAACATTTTGTGCTCCTTCATTTTTCTAAACACGTTCTTTCGAATACGCCCACATTATACACAAAAAATGAATAAAGTCAAGTGTTTGTTTAATTTTATTGAAGTCAAAATAAATTATATTGATTTTTACATGAAGATTGCTGTCTTTTCATAACAAAACCCTAAAATTCTGTTCTTTTGCCTCCCCCACAAACAAAAAAGGCGACGTCGCAAGAGAAAATCTCTCACAAAGTCGCCTATCTAATGTGTTTGCTATATCTAATTTAAAGGTGCAAATACTCGTTCGTACAAATCAGAATAAAGCAAGTTCTGTGGATCGCAGCGCTCCTTCAGCTTGCGGAAGTTCTTGATCGTCTCATCCCCCAGATATTGACGCGCTGTTTCCGGTGCAGTTTCGCTATTTTTCGCAAAATAAAAACGCCCGCCAGCATCAAGGACAATTTTGTCAAAATCTTGTACCATTTCAGATAATCTTGCACGATTATTTTTCGTGATCTTGAAGTCAAAAGCCAAAGAGAAGCCATCCAATGCGTGAGAGATAAGGAATTTATCGGGACGATGACGCTTTGTTACACCAAGATAAGTCGGGAGTCGGCGCCTTTGAGAGAGCTTGAGCATCTCTGTCCACGCATCGAGGGCAGTTTCTTTGGGCAGGAAGGATTGATATTGGATCAACCCCCGCTTCCCATAAGATTTCTCCCAATCTGGTACATAATCGAGCAAAAAGTGAAAAGCAGCATGGGGTTGCTGATAGCTTTTATCACGCCCGACCAGATATTTGGCAGTATTTACACCCCAAACGCCTAAGTTAAATAGCCCAAGGCTCATTAGATAATGCAATTTTGATTTGGGAACAACGCCAAAAAAAGTATCGGGAAGAGTCTGAAAGTCAACACGCATGGTTTCGGCTGGGTCGGGGTCTTCATCTTTCGCGAGATAATTAGCAGCGTGCATTTGACCGCGCCCCAAGGATTTTCCGCGAGAAGTTCCATCCAGCCAGCCAACGATATAGTCATTTTTGGGTGCGCCGTTGAGTAGGGCATCAAGTTGTCCGGCCAAATCAGGCACATTCCACTCTTTCACATTGAGCAACCCGGAGTACATGCGCTTCATTTGCATCGTCACAGAGGTAAAAACACCGAGCATCCCCATCCCGCTGATCATGGCATAAAAAAGTTTGCTGTTTTTCTTGGGGGAGCAAGTCACTTCTTTGCCATTGGGCAATATCGCATCAAACTCAAGGATATTTTCACCAATAGTGCCCATTTTGAAATTGTTTTTGCCGTGGATATTCATCCCCAAACAGCCCCCAAGAGTGGTCTTCATTGTGCCAGACACAACAGGGGGCCACCAACCATCGGGCAAAACATATTGCCAAAGCTTTTCCAGCGTTAGGCCGGGCTCGGCACGGAGGATGCCTTTTTCCGCATCCCACGCCTGGACACAGCTCAGCAAGCTCAAATCAAGAACGATCCCACCGCCTTTCAAGGCTGCATCATTATAACTTCGTCCCGCACCGCGTGGGGCGATCTTTAGATCATTTTCACGAGCATAGGCAAAAACATCAGCAATTTCTTCAACAAATCTTGGTCGGATATGATAGACAGCCGCATCCAGCGAATGGCTAAAATTTCCCAAATGGGAGAGTGTTATTTTTTTCATTAGAAAGTCAATTTTCGGAAAATAAAAGAGGGGATATTGCGAATAATAAACATCACCAAACGCCAACGTGCTGCGGTGTATATTTCTTGCTTGCGTTTATGCATGGCAACGTAAATATCTTTGGCAGCTTGTTCCGCAGGGATCGCAAAAAGAGGGTTTTCGATATCTTTGATCATGTCGGTGCGCACATAACCCGGCTTCACCGTGAGCACATTTACGCCATAGCGAGTGAGTCTGTTTCGGTAGGCTTCGAGATAGGTCGTGAGTGCGGCTTTCGATGTATTATAAGCGGGGCTGCCCACGCGCCCACGCTCGCCTGCTACAGACGAGATACCCACAATTTGCCCGCTTTTCATATTTTGGAAAAGTTCACCAACAGGGTTGAGCCAAGCAAGTGCACCGAGCAGGTTGATTTCCATCATTTTGCGGTCTTTCTCAAAATCGTAGTTTTTTTGTCCAACGTGGATGGCAACACCTGCATTATAGATAAAAGTATCAAGTCCGCCTAAATCAGATATGATCTTTTTAAGTAATTCGGGAACGGATTCGTAATCTGTTACGTCATGTATATAATGAATAGCACGAGTCTCTCCGTGTTTTGAGTTGATCTCGTTGGTGAGCGCTTCGAGCATTTCGGCGCGTCTCGCCAAAAGCGCGACCTGAAAACCCTCGTCTGCGAGACGATGGGCTAGTGCGGCACCAATCCCGCTGGATGCTCCTACAAGAATGGCACGTTTTTTTGGCCTAAGCGGAGTCGCTGTAGGTAATTTCTTTTCTACTTCTGTCATTATTAGCTCCTAAAGAAAAATTTCACGTACATTCTAACAGAGATTTTAGCCATCTGAAAAAGTATTCAAATCACAAAAACAGCAGATGAAATTTAGACACAAAGAGTCCAGATGAGAGCAGGGTGTGATTGATGTTTCTATTTAGTTACGGTATTTTTCTATTTCAGGGAAATATTTTTAGGACTTTCGCCTTCCACGCTCTAGCTGGATTTGCAATCCAGCGATTTTCTCACAAAGACGGGGATTATAAATCCCCTTGGAGCTTTTTTTGACCCTTAGAGCGAAAGTCCTAATTTTGTAGAGAGCTGTATAAAATGACACCAATGCAAACAGAAGTCCAGCGAATTATCAAAGAAACATTACGAGAACGGGGGATAGATACCCTGGAACAAGATTTCATTATGAATCTTTTCGATTCTGTGATGGCAACCCTTAACCTTGGCAATGATATAAAGATAGAAGATATGGGGAAAATCAGAAAAGAAATCTCTTCTCATATACTTTCCAATCATCATTTATTGAGCATGCTCCAACAGCAAAGCGCGGAACTGGACACGCTCAGACGCCTCTCTCTACACCTTTCATCCAGCCTGGATTTAACAACCGTTCTACGAACAGTCGTTAGCGATGCAATGGATCTGCTTGAAGATTCTCGCACAGCCCATATTTTTTTATATAACCACGAAGAAGATCTGATCGAATTTGGCGCCGCACGAGACAAGAATGGAGCTAAGAACAAAAGCTACGCAAATCCTCGCAAAAGTGGTCTGACCTATCGCGTTGCAAGAGGAGCAAAAAGAATTATCGTTCCTGATATGCGCGATCATCCGATTTATGAAGGCGCTCCTGCTGAATGGCATGGTTCTATTCTCGGCATTCCACTTAAATTTGAAAAGAAAGTCGTTGGGGTAATGAGTATTTCACGCGCATCCACTGGCCAATTCTCAGAAGAAAATTTACGCTTTTTAGATATACTTGCCGAGCAGGCTGCAATAGCGATCTCGAATGCTCGTATTCATGCACAGGTAAGAAAACAAGCTAAAAGCGATACATTAACCGGGCTGCCAAATCGACGAGCACTAGACGAACATCTCGAAGAGGAATTTCGCTCTGCCCATCGCACAGGGCATTCTTTTGCCACTATCATGATGGACCTAGATGGCTTCAAATTCGTCAATGACAAATATGGGCACCCAGTCGGAGATAGTGTCTTACGCACTTTATTTAATTATCTTGCCCAAGGGCTGCGCACAAGCGATTTCCTTGCCCGATACGGTGGTGATGAATTAACACTGGTTTTACATAAAAGCGATCTTCCTGCAACAAAGCTTGTAACCGATAAAATAATAGAAAAACTACAAAAATTTGTATTCACTCTCCCCGATGGAACCAAACTTAACATCGGCTTGTCTGGCGGCATAGCACTATATCCCATTCATGGGCAAACATCTTCTCAACTTTTGCGAGCCGCCGACGAAGCACTTTATCGCTCTAAAAAACATAAGCGGGGATCATTTACCGTTGCAAAACCTCCCACCGGGAAATTATAGTAATTTAGCTACTACCTCCCTACAAGAGACTTTTTAGTCTCTCTTTTTGATTCTGGAGGGTATAATCTTGAAATCAAAAATATAGAGGAGCTAAAATGACTCGTAGAGTAAAACTCATCTTAAATCCAATGGCGGATATGGGGCATGCCTGGAATGCTGCTCGAGATTTGCGCCCGATCGTGAACGAATTTGATGGAAAAGTTGATTGGAGTGGGACTGTATACCCCGGTCATGGAACCGAATTGGCAAAACAAGCCGGAGAAGATGGATACGATCTCGTTATAGCCTTAGGGGGAGATGGTACGGTTCACGAAGTTGTCAATGGTCTGATGCAAGTGGAAGCAAAGAATCGCCCCGCGCTTGGTGTTGTCCCGATCGGCTCGGGGAACGACTTTGCTTTTGCAAATAATATTCCTACGAGCGCAAATCAGGCAATGGCACTGGCATTAAACGGTGAAGCATCTCCCATAGATATAGGGCTAATGATCGATGAAAATGGTCGCCAAGAATATATTGATAACACACTCGGAATAGGTTTTGATGCCATTGTAACCATCCGCTCGCACCGCTTGCCAATTATTCGCGGTTTTCTGATGTATTTTGTCGCTGTTATCCAGACAATTTTCCTAAATGCTGGTGCAATCCACATAGAAGTTGATTTTGACGGCAAAAAATGGGAGCAAGACTCTTTTATGGTGGTTCTTGCAAATGGCCCTCGCGAAGGGGGTGGCTTTCACATGACACCTGCCGCACGTTCAGATGATGGTATTCTGAATTATCTGATTGCAGGCAAAGTCTCTCGACCGATGATGTTCCGCCTTTTGCCAGAATTTATGAAAGGCACACAAGAGCGTTTTGACCAAATTACGCTTGGAGAATTCAAGAAATTCTCACTAAAATCCGATAGCCCCCTTTATATTCATATCGATGGCGAAATATATACAAGTTTTGGTTCTAATTTGCGTGGACTTTCCGTAGAAATTCTTCCCAACGTCCTGAATGTTGTCAGACCCACCAAAGAATAACCTAAAAAGAACAGCTCAGCATGACCACACTCGAACAAAGCCTCCAAAAACATGATCTCGGACATCTTCGCATCGTCGCCCAACTTTGGGGGATTGAGTTGCACGCTGGAGAACGCAAAGCAGCCCGCATAGAACTCAGCGAAAAACTGCTCGACCCTGTACTCACCGCTGAAGTGACTGAGGCTTTGCCATCTGAAACACGCCGTGCACTCGATTCTCTAAGCCAAAATCAGGGGCGCATCTTATGGGTTGCTTTCACGCGAGAATTCGGCGAAATCCGCGAATTTGGTGCAGGAAAGCGCGACCGCGAAAAGCTTTACCTAAGCCCAATCTCTGCCGCAGAAACACTTTTTTATCGCGCCCTGCTCGCTCGCGCTTTTTTTGACACCCCTAGCGGTGCTCAGGAATTTGCCTATATCCCCGAGGATATATTTGCAATTATTCATAAGAGTGACAAAGGAAGTACCCCCACACAAGAATTGGGGCGCCTTGCACGGCCTGAAGAACGAGCACATATTATTTTTGCGAACGACCATATTCTGGATGATCTAACAACATCTCTCGCCGCAAAAAGGCTGGGATGGGATAAAGCACCCCTCCCGCTGGAAACATCTCCCCGCTTTATCCATGACCTTGGGCTTGCTGCGCGTTTAATTCTCCCCTCTCCCTTCGGGGGAGGGGCTGGGGGTGGGGGTGGGGGGATCCAAACAGATGCCGTTAAAGCCCATCTCGAGCAGGATCGCGCCAAAGCCCTCGCTCAACTCAGAAAAGTTTGGCGAAAGAGCGAAAAGTTCAATGAATTACGCCAAATGCCAACGATCATCTGTGAAGGCGAGTGGACAAACCCGATATTGGATACTCGAGAAGCAATATTCGGCTTTTTGGCACAGGTCCCACGCGGGAAGTGGTGGTCGCTGAAAGCCTTTATTTCGGACATTAAGGAAAAGCATCCCGATTTTCAGCGTAAAGCAGGCGAGTATGATGCCTGGTTTATCCGCCGCGCAGAAGATGGTGCCCCACTACGCGGCTTTGAGCATTGGGATGAGGTTGAAGGGGCATTAATTCGTTATTTCATTACGAAGGTCTTGCATTGCTTAGGGATAGTGGATGTAGGATTCACAAAAAAAAACGGAGAAGTGACCGCTTTTAGGATTACGAACAAGGCATTATCGAAGCCCCAAGAAGAGAAAATTATCGTTACATCGAGTGGGCAAATTACCATCTCTCGTTTTGCGCCACGCGTGGCACGCTATCAGATCTCTCGTTTTGGGGAATGGGAAGAGAATAAAAACTCGGACGAATATAAATATCAGATCACTCCTTTTTCTTTGGAACGTGCTAAAACGCAAGGCTTGAAAATTTCACACCTATTGGGGCTGCTAAAGAAATTTGCAGATCCTAAAACCCCGCCAACTTTGGAGCGTGCGTTACGTCGATGGGAGATTAGCGGAACAGAAGCACGGGTAGAGACTCTATCTGTTTTGCGTCTCAGCAAGCCAGAGGACTTGCGTAAGCTCCGAGAGTCTAAAGCCGGTAGATTTTTGGGCGAGGTACTAAGCCCAACAAGGGTAGTTGTAAAGGCTGGGGCATCCCAGAAAATTATGTCCGCATTGATTGAGATGGGTATCTTCATGAAGGATGAAAAATAGGGATATTATCACCGCCAAAAAGTGACAGTGGGGAAAGCCGGAATTGCTATAATGAAAAAGTAATTTTTCTATTCTGATGACTTTCAACAGGAGATAGAATGTCTAAAATTGACTGGATCAAAGAAGAAATAGCGGGGTTACAAGAAGCTGGACTGTATACGAACATCCGCACACTCGGCTCAGCACAGGGGGCGTGGCTGATAGTGGATGGCAAGAAAGTGCTCAATTTCTGTTCAAATAATTACCTGGGTTTGGCAAATCATCCCAAGATCGCAGAAGCAGCAAAAGCGGCTATAGACGAATATGGTGTGGGGCCCGGCGCAGTACGCACAATTGCTGGCACCATGGATATTCACACCAAGCTTGAAAAGAGATTGGCCGAGTTCAAGAGGGTCGAGGCTGTGCTTACTTTTCAATCTGGTTTTAATGCGAATACGGCAACGATTCCTGCGTTGGTCGGTAAAGGTGATGTGATCTTCTCTGATCGCTTGAATCATGCCAGCATTATCGATGGCTGTAGACTTTCCGGGGCAAAGATCAAGGCCTATGAGCATAATAGCGCAGAATCTCTCGAAGAAATGATAAAGGAACATCTCCCTGAATATAATCGCGGCTTGGTCGTGACCGACGGCGTTTTCAGTATGGATGGCGATGTGGCTCCACTCGATAAACTTTATGAAGTGACTCAAAAATATGATCTGCTCTTTATGGTCGACGACGCACACGGAGAAGGTGTTCTCGGCACTGGTGGGCGCGGCATTGTGGATCATTTTGGACTACACGGCAAAGTAGATGTAGAGATCGGGACAATGTCTAAGGCTTTTGGCGTGGTCGGCGGCATCGTCGCTGGGAAGCAAGTCATCATTAATTGGCTAAAACAACGCGGACGCCCCTTCCTGTTCTCCTCAGCAATGACCGTGCCCGATGCTGCCGCTTGTCTTGCAGCCGTTGATCTGCTCGAAGAATCAACCGCATTGGTCGACAAACTCTGGAGCAACGCAGATTATTTCAAGACAGAGATGGCAAAACTCGGTTTTGATACGGGGCAGAGTGAAACCCCTATTACACCCGTAATTCTCGGAGAAGCATCGTTGGCGCAAGAATTTAGCAAGGCACTCTATGAAGCTGGTGTTTTTGGTACGGCTATCGCTTTCCCGACTGTGCCAAAGGGGACGGCCAGAATCCGCGTAATGATCTCGGCAGCGCATGAGAAAGAAGATCTCGATAAAGGTTTAGAGATCTTCACAGAAGTTGGGAAGAAGTTGGGCGTGATATAGAAGAAGGGTAATTAGACTCTATCGGGAATAAGGTATTATCCTCGATGAATGAAAAATCGAGG
>CAZOOX010000053.1:0-24723 GCA_964581545.1 uncultured Anaerolineaceae bacterium | reverse complement strand
TATGAAGCTTTAATAGGCCTGTCTGAGGGAGTGCGTCGCACCTAAATCGCTGAGCACCTGCCTGTAAAAGAGCAAAAAGCCCATCTCCAAGCATTTTTCTCGTCGAAATAGGTGCGACGCACTTTGCGGGAACCCTTTTTAACAGTCTCTTAGTTTTGCTCTTTTTCCCTATCTAGCCATAATTCGCGATATTGCCGATTCCAATCAACAGTGAAACGGAAAGCGATTACCAATCCCGTCGCTGCCATGACCCAAAGCTCGGTGCCGCGGAAATTCAACAGCCAGAGCAAAATGGGGGCGAGTAATCCTGTAAATAGGGCGGCACGTGCTGAGTGGCGAATAATCAATACCATTACGATCAAAAAAGCCAGGACGATCAGAGCTGCGGTGAAATTTGTGGCGAACATCGCCCCGCCAGCGGCTGCCAAGCCCATGCCACCCCGAAAGTTTGCGAAGAGGGGATAGCAGTGTCCGGTTACGACGAGAGCAGCGACGATTGCCACCGACCAAGCCGGAAGTCCGGCGCGTATCGCGAAGTAGGTCGGCAGGAATCCCTTTGAGATGTCGAGGATCAGCACAGCGGCACCTGGCGCGAATCCTGCCTGGCGGATGGTATTGGTCGTGGTCACATGCCCGGAGCCACCATCCCGAACATCTATATTTTTAACAAGACGCGTGATCCACAAGGCAAAGGGTAGCGATCCTGCCAGATAACCGACAATCCAATACAGGATCATGAAGCAGCTTCTTCCTTCTGAACAGGCGGAGCCTTACGTAGCATAACGGGGTTCTTTGAAACTTTCTTCATGCGCAGGTTGAGCATTTCGACAAAGACCGAGAAGCCCATCGCGAAATAGATATAGCCTTTCGAGATGTGCTGATGCAGACCTTCGACCACGAGACTGAAACCGATCAGTAATAGGAAGCTGAGTGCCAGAATTTTGACAGTGGGGTGACGGTTGACAAAATCGCTGAGCGGGGTGGCGGCAAAAAGCATGATGCCGATGGAGATCACGACGGCAATGATCATGACTGCGAGATCGTCTGCCATACCGACAGCGGTAATGACCGAATCGAGCGAGAAGACCATATCGAGCATAGCGATCTGTGCGATGACGTTCCAGAAGGAAACTTTCTTATGAGTTTCTTCCTCTTCCGCGTGATGCCCTTCAAGGTTTTCATGGATCTCATGTGTGGCTTTCCAGAGCAGGAATAAACCACCGCTGAGTAAAATTAGATCGCGCCCGGAGATTCCCAAGCCTAATACGCTGAATAGTGGTGTCGTGAGTTGAACGACCCAGGAGATCGAGAAGAGCAAAATAACACGCATCCCCAAGGCTGCAAGAAGCCCAGTCTGGCGAGCTTTGCCTTGTTGATTTTCTGGCAGTCTGTTGCTCAGGATGGAAATGAAAATGATATTGTCAATGCCGAGAACGATCTCGAGTACTGTTAGTGTAAGTAATGCGATCCATGCGGATGGGTTGCTGATCCATTCCATAGTTTATGCCTCCAAAAAATAATTAATCGCTCCAATTTTACTAGAAAAAAGGATATTTGATAGTTTTTGACACCTTCTGCAAGCTGGTAAAGATTATTTTTAGCGCTGTAAATTCCTTAGGGTTTTTGCTCAGGCTGGAGTGCGTTGCACTCCCTCGAAGCGAAAATCCTATTCGTAAATCGTTTGGAAAAAATCAGGAGGCTAAAAATGAATAAGCTTTTCACGATCATCCCCCAGTTTTTGCAAGATCCACAAGAGTTTTATGAAAGCGTTCGGCGTGGAGAACAGCTCAAATCAAAAATAGTACATTTATTTCTATCAACAGTTGTCTTTCTTGCTCTCTATGGTTTTTCAACGGGAATATCTTCCAGTTGGATGCAAGCCTTTTCTACAGCGCTAAAGATGCCGATATTATTCTTGCTGACGCTGGCATTTACCTTGCCTGCCTTGTATTTTTTTTCGTTAGCGCTGTTGAATATCCAATTCTCGGCGATACAGGCGAGTATTGTTATATTGAGTGGAGTAGGTGTAACAGCATTTTTGCTCTTGGGGCTGGCGCCTGTCTCTCTGTTTTTTGCAACAACTTCTTCAAATTACCCTTTCTTCAGGCTGCTGGCGGTAATATTTGTTGCTATAAGTGGTTTTGTCGGTTTATATTATATTTTGCGCGGCATTTCATGGGTTGATAAAGACAACGAACTCCAAAGCGGCTCAATAGGCAGCATCTTGCTCAGGGCGTGGGTTTTTCTCTACGCTTTTGTTGGCGCACAGATGACTTGGCGCCTTAGCCCTTTTATCGGAGACCCCGGAGAAGATTTTGCATTCATTCGCCCTACAAGAGATAACTTCTTTATTGATGTCTTGAATGCAGTTCAGGGTACATTCGGTTTTTCGGCAGGAAGGTCAGACCTTGATATGATAGGGCTATATTTTTGCGGTGCTGCGATTGCTGTGATAGCCTTAATAATTGGTGTGGCTGTTGGCTCACGGAAGAAGTCTAAAACTTCTCTGGATGTAGAAAATTCTTAGAGCATTTTCAATCAACACAATTGTTTAAGTCAACCTTGCGAGAGTTTTTCTCAAGAGAATGCCAGCGTTATAAATCAACTCTCGCAAGGTTTTTTCCAAATATCACTCTTGATTATGCATTAGCATAAGGAGAATCATATGCTTAACTCAAAACGACTTTGGACAACAACAATTCTCTTGGGCATTGCCTTCGATATTCTTTTCTGGGATAAAGTGCCAGGGATTTCCTTCCCCATCTTTGTTGCGTTGATCCTGTTGGGCGGAATTCTTGTTTTAGCGGATTCCGGCATCCGCCCGAACAAACGTGCATTGGGCTTGATCCTGCCCATCGGCTTTTTCGCGACGATGACCTTTGTCCGCGCTGAGCCGCTGACCACTTTTCTCAATTACACGCTCACTTTCGTTTTTATGGCCTTCTTTGCGATGAGCTTTCTGGGCGGGCGCTGGTTTTCATATAGCCTGAGCGATTACGTTGCGGGGAATTTCAAACTGATGTTGAGCGCAATAGGTGCTCCGCTCTCTTTTATCAATGAAACGCGAAAAGAACGTGAGCAAGCTGGGGTCAAGAGCGGGGCGAGAAAGATCTTCCCTGTTTTGCGTGGACTGCTTTTCGCAATTCCTGTTGTTGCCATTTTTGCGGGGTTGCTCTCTTCCGCTGATCCTGTTTTTGCCCAATGGATGGATGCCTTTGTCGAAATATTCAGGCTTGAAAATCTACCCGAGTATATCTTTCGCAGTATTTTGATTCTCATCATTGCCTATATTTTGCTCGGTGTTTTGCTTTATGCCGCGCAGAAGAGTCAGGATGAAAAACTGGTCGGTGAAGAAAAGCCTCTTCTCGCAGCTTTTTTAGGCTTTACAGAATCGAGCATTGTCCTGGGTTCTGTGCTTTTGCTTTTTGCAGCTTTTGTAGTGGTGCAGTTTCAATATTTTTTTGGTGGTCAGGCGAATATTAATATTGAAGGCTATACCTATGCTGAATATGCTCGGCAGGGATTTGGAGAACTGGTCACGGTCGCGGTATTTAGCCTTTTTCTCTTTTTGGGATTGAGCTCAGCCACGCGGCGTGCGCAGCCAGTGCAGCAAAAAACATTCTCTGCTTTGGGTATCACCCTTGTTTTGCTTGTCTTGGTTATGCTCGTTTCCGCTTTTCGTCGCTTGATTCTCTATGAAAGCGCTTATGGATTTTCGCGCTTACGTACCTACCCGCACGTTTTTATGATCTGGCTTGGTGCGCTCCTGGTTGCGGTTGTTATTCTCGAAATTATGCGAAAACAGCGTGCCTTTGCGCTGGCAATGACTATCGCGATTGTCGGTTTTGCTGTGACGCTGAATTTACTCAACGTAGATAGATTTATCGTTCGCCAAAATGTGATGCGTTCAGCAGGCGGTGCAAAATTGGATATGGCTTATCTTGCAACACTCTCAAATGATGCTATTCCCGCTTTGGAAACTATGATGGATGAAAGCGCTGTTTCAGCCCTGACCCGAGAAGCTGTTTCCGCTTCATTAATTTGTCATTGGTATCAGGAAGATTATTGGCATCTAAACGATGTTCGAGCAAAGCCGCGCCCGTGGCAATCTTTTCACCTTTCGCGTTGGGAGGCAATTCAGGTATATGCAGAGATAAATCCGCTTGAAGGCTATACCATCAACAGAGAAGACTGGCAATTAAAAGTCATCTCGCCAAATGGGAGAGAGTTTGACTGTTATGATCGCGAGATTTGGGATTAGTTCTTGATAGAACGCGGATTCTGCGGGTTTGGCGGATTTTCATGGATAAAAGAGTTATAAATTAAGTCGCATTTATAACGTTACCTATGACGTACGTATTTGAATATTGACTGAAAATGAAGATTTTTATGAAAATACTTAGGTGGTTTCCTGGTTTTATAAAAACATTTGTAATAGCACTAATTCCTAGTGTTGTTATTCCTGTGTTTTTCATTTTTCTCTTTGGCCTAAATACTACGGCAACTGGTCGAGATATTCTTCCACCGCTAAATAACCCTCTTGAAATTATAGGTTTCTTGGGCTTTATTATCTTCTCTCTCCCGATGTGGGTGTTTTGGGTAAAGAGTGGGAAGAGTATAAAGATGCTTCATGATGCAGGGCTTTCAGTTCCTGTTTTTGATGCTTTGCCGAAAGAAGTACAAGGGACACTGGTCTTTATACTTGCTTTAAGTTTTAATGTTCTTTTCTGGGCAATACTCGTGTCTTTTGTTCGATGGTTTATAAAGCAAAAAGATAATCAATAAGTTTTTAAGGTAACTTTTTATCTTTGCAATAGAGCGCGGCGTAAAATACGCGTTCTATTTTTTACATGGGGATAATACTTTTGTTGTATACTACGAACTATGCAAATAAAATTCAACGGACAATACACAAAAGACCTCTTCTTCAGTGCCGTGCGCCTCGCCAACGAGCCCGGGCGTACATCGCGTATGATGTACATCTTCGTCGGCTTGGTCTTCGGTGTAATGGCTGCCACTACAGCACAGGAACTCATCAAGACAGGCGATTGGGCTGGTAATATCATCAATATTGCCCTCATCCTGCTGATGGGCGTTGTGCTCTACCAGGCATATCTCCCTCCCTATCTCGGTGCGCGCAGAATGTGGACGACGGAACTCTCTCAGCGGCAATTCAAGGGTTTTGTCACCAAAAATGGCATCACGTACAACTTCCCTAAAGGTGACAAAGTCTATCAATGGAGTGATTTCAATCGGCTTCGCAAAATGAAAAATCTGGTCACTCTCATCACTCTTGGTGGGATGCTGCTCATTTTCCCGCGTCATTTCTTCAGAACCGATTCCGATTGGGAGCGTTTTACAAATCTGGTTAGCACACGCGTTATTTCAACAAAAAGGAAGTAATCTAAACACGAAGGCCATAAAGATTCACCAAAAAACTTCGTGCTTCTTCGTGTGACTTCGTGGATTAAAAAGGAATGCCATGCCTTCTATAACAAAAATTAACCACATCGCCGTCGCCGTTTCTGATATAGATAAATCCCTCAGTTTTTGGCGCGATGCCCTTGGGTTAGAACTCACCGAATTGCGCGATGTTCCCGCTGAAGCGGCACAGATCGCCTTTTTGCCCGTTGGCGACATAGAAGTAGAGCTTGTCCGTCCAACAACAGATGACTCGGGTTTGGCAAAATATATCGAAAAACGCGGTCAGGGAATGCACCATCTTTGCCTCGAAACAGATGGCATCGAAGCGATGATGGCACAACTCAAAGAAAAAGGCATTCAACTCATTAACGAAACTCCCCGTACAGGTGCAGATGGCAAAAAATATGCCTTCATTCATCCAAAGTCTACGGGTGGAGTGCTGGTCGAGCTATATGAAGTGCCTAATGCGTAAAACGTAATTCGTAATGTCTTATAAAAATTACGCAATACGCATTACGAAATACCTTTGAAAGCAAAGGCTTCTTCTCTTAAACTTCATCCTTGTGAACAAAACCTTACTCTCTTTCTCCTCCCCTATCATCGTCGGTGTTTCTGGCGGCGCAGATAGTCTTTGCCTGCTGGGCACTTTGCACGAAAAGGGATATCCACTTATCGTTGCGCATTTTGATCATCAACTGCGTCCCGAATCTGCCGACGATACTAAATTTGTAGAGGGCATTGCAGAGCAATACGAACTACCTTTTGTCAGCCAAAGCGATGATGTCGCAGCTTATGCTAAATCCGAAAAACAGAGCATTGAAGAAGCCGCGCGTAATCTTCGCTATCGTTTCCTTTTCGATCAGGCTCGAAAATATAAAGCGCAGGCCGTCGCTGTTGGGCATACCGCCGATGACCAGGTTGAAACTGTTTTAATGCACTTCTTGCGCGGTGCAGGTCTGGCGGGCCTAAGAGGAATTCAGCCGCGCACCATTCTCCCTGCTTTTGACCCGGAAATTCCCCTCATCCGACCTATTCTCGACCTATGGCGAAAAGATACTGTTGCCTATTGCGTAGCGCATAACCTTAATCCTCATGAAGACCCCAGCAATGCTACAGATGATTTTTTTCGCAATCGGATGCGTCACAATCTTATCCCCGAACTTGAAAACTATAACCCTCGCTTCAGAGAAACCATTCAGCGCACCAGCCAGGCACTCAGCGGTGATTACGCCCTTATCACAGAACTAACGCAGGTAACTTGGCAAGAAATTCTCATCGAAGAAAACGCGCATTACACATCCTTCCATCTTTCCCTTTTCTCTAAACTTTCTAATCCCCTCATTCGTAATCTTATTCGTTATGCGGTGGGAAGGCTGCGCCCGGGAGCGATAGACATCTCCTTTTCTACGCTCGAAGGTGCGGCGAAATTTGTTGTCTCGTCCAGATCCGCGCAGCAGATCGATCTTGTATCTGGCTTGCTTCTATTCAAAGAAGAAGATACCCTGTACCTAACGGATGATATTCAAAGCCTTCCCCTTGACGCTTTTCCGCAAATGGAACTGGACAGGCTCCCGGTCTCCTTGCCCTGCGAGGTAGTGCTCAGTTCGAGATGGCTTTTAACGGGAGAATATCAGTTTTCTGTTCCCAAGCTAAAAAACGCCGACCCATTTCAGGTCACGCTCGATGCGGATATGTTGGGAGGGGAGCTATCCCTCCGCACGCGCCGACCCGGTGATAAATTTCAACCTCTTGGCATGGATGGAAAATCCATGAAGCTGAAAGATTTCTTTATCAATGAAAAACTGCCGCGCCGTGCCCGAGATAAATATCCCCTTTTATGCGCTGGCGTTGAAATTGTCTGGGTTCCCGGTTACAGGCCCGCGCACCATGTTCGGGTGACAGAATCCACGCAAAATATGATCGTCTTAACGCTCAGGAAGGTGTAAATGTTTTCATCCCTTCGTTCTCGTCTTTGGTTAACCTATGCCTTGTTGATCTTCACAGCTCTAGGCTTGTTGATGCTTGTTTTGTTTGTTTCCCTTTTGCGCAGCCCTGTTCTTTATCGCCAAACACGGAGCAAATTGGATGTCGTTGAGAAGCTCATGTTGAGTAGACAAGAGGAGTTTTTAGGGCGGAATGTAGAACAAGCACTGACACGCACGGGGGAAGGTTTTGATCTGCGAATTTTCCTGTTGGATGCGGACGGAACGCTGCTATACGATACACAGGCAGAAAAGGCAAAGGTCAGAGTTCCCAATACGGAGCGTTTGCGCGCTGATGGCTCTACTCGTGATGTGAATGGGGATATATGGCTCTACTCATCATCCACGTTGAACAACGGGCAATATTTGGTGCTTGCGACACCCCGCCCCGAAGTGAAGGTCTTGGCTCTTTTGCGAGATGAACTGCTTCCGCCTTTTTGGAGCGCGGGCGCAATTGCTCTTTTGCTTTCCCTTCTTTTGGCTTTTCTGATGGCGCGTTGGGTCGCTGATCCCTTGCAGCGGATTTTAGCTGCGACGAGAAAAGTCCCTATGCAGGGGGTTCGATCTGCTGAGCGCGGACCGCAAGAAGTGCGTGAATTGAGCCAGGCTTTTAACGAGATGGTGATGCGGGTGAAAAGCACGCAGGAATCGCAGCGCGAGTTTGTGGCAAATGTTTCGCATGAGCTGAAGACTCCGCTTACATCCATTCAGGGGTTTGCGCAAGCGTTGCTCGATGGCGCAGCGGAAAGTCCCGAAGTCCGCGAGCAGGCGGCGCAGGTGATCTATGACGAATCCGGGCGAATGCACCGCCTTGCGCTCGACCTGCTCGATCTGGCGCGTTTCGATGCCGGTATCGCCGAGATGGAATATGTGCCGATCGATCTGGCTGCCCTTTTGCAGAATACGCGGGAAAAATTAGCCCTGCAAGCCAGCCAGAAAAATATCACTTTGACAGTATTTACAAATGGTGATCTTGAAGTTTGGGGCGATGGTGATCGCCTGGCGCAGGTGTTCACAAATTTGGTGGATAATGCGCTCAAGCATACGCCAGATGGCGGCTCCGTCGAAGTCATTGCGGACGATGTTGGCTGGGAAAAACATATAGAGATCAAGGACACAGGGGAAGGGATTGCGCCTGAAGCGCTGCCTCATATTTTCGAGCGTTTTTATCAGGCAGACCCTTCTCGCAGCAGAGAAAGTGAGCATAGCAGCGGCTTGGGTTTGGCAATTGCAAACGAGATAGTTTTAGCGCATGGTGGTAAAATATCCGTTCGCAGCAAGGTGAAAGAAGGCACAAGTTTTGACCTCATCTTGCCGCGTGCATTGTATGATGAAACAACATTAATTTCACAGCGTAAATCCTAAAAACATAAAGCATGATGCTTTATATCGCTCACTTTTGTGAGCAAAAACTTTATGCCACCTATCATTTCGATCATTATTCCCTGTCTGAACGAAGAGAAAACCATCCGCATTTTGCTGGATGCTATTTTGGCACAGACTTATCCGGTTGCGGAGATGGAAGTGGTCATTGCTGATGGTTTGTCGGAAGATAATACCCGCGCAGAGATCGCTGCTTTTCAGGATGAAAATCCCGCTCTGGATGTGAAGGTGATCGATAGCCCTGAGAGTAATATCCCGGCCGGATTAAATTTGGCGATAAACGCTGCGCGCGGCGAGATCATTCTCCGTTTGGATGCACATTCTGCGCCCGCACCCGATTATGTGGAACGCTGCGTGAATGCACTCAATGCTGAACTTGGCGATAATGTCGGCGGTGTCTGGGATATTCACCCGGGTGCAGAGGGGTGGGTGGCTGCATCCATAGCGGCGGCGGCGGCGCATCCGCTTGGGGTCGGGGATGCGCTTTATCGGCACGCCACGCAAACCCAAATCGTGGATACTGTCCCCTTTGGCGCATTTCGACGGGAATTGATCGAGCGCGTTGGTCTCTTTGATGAAACTTTGCTTGCCAACGAAGACTACGAGTTTAATGCGCGCATCCGTCAGTCTGGCGGGAAAATCTGGCTGGACCCCGCTATCCGCTCCATCTATTTTGCGCGCCCTACTTTTTCTCGGCTTGCTAAGCAATATTTCAACTATGGCTTCTGGAAGTGGAAAATGTTAGAACGCTACCCCTCAACTTTGCGTTGGCGACAGTTTTTGCCCCCCGTCTTTGTTTTGACTCTTTTATTCTGGCTTGTGCTGGGTGTTTTTTTTCCTCTTTTCTTTTTTGCCTTAGTACTGGAGCTTTTACTTTATTTTTTTATTCTCTTTTTGGCAGCCCTCAGAAAAAAAATGCCGGGCTTGCCAATTGCTATTACTGCGATGCATATCTCATGGGGAAGCGGGCTTTTGTGGAGCGCGCTCACTTCTTTTTTTAGGGTAAATAATGGCTGAAAACTTTTCTCGTTCTAAAACAATACATTTGGGGAATGTCGAGCAACGGGTGATCTTGTTTTTGGGTGACTTGTTGGCTTCGATTATCGCACTAGGTCTCTCTCTTTTTGTTTGGAGAGAGTATTCATGGCAAGCTCTGCTTGCTACAGGAATTACAGAGAAAAGGGCTGAGCGAATTTTTAGCATTGATATTCAGTTTTGGGTTTATTTTTTGCCTTTGATCTGGCTTTTGCTTCTGATAGAAATTTATGAGCCTATTATTGCGGCAAATAGAAAGAAAACGCAGCGCGGTATTTTGATCGCGGCGGTACTCGGCTTTATTGCATATGCTTTGCTCTTTATGACGGTGAGAAACCCAACATCTTCATTGCCGCGTGTTGTGATCGGGGCGTTTTTGCTCTTCGCTGCGCTGCTAACCTGGCTTTGGCGCTCTCTTTTTATTCGGCTTTATACCTCACAAGGGTTGGCGCGCCGCGTGCTGATCGTAGGCGCAGGTAAAGCAGGAGCGACCTTGGCAAAAGCCTATGAAGAACTTGTGCCAAAGCCTTTTTATTTGCTCGGTTATACGGATGATGACCCCGGTAAAATCGGTTCAACCGTAGAAGGTCATCGTGTTTTGGGCAGCAATAAGAATTTGATCAGGATCATTGAAGAACAAAATATTAGTGATATTGTGGTCGCGATCACTGGCTCTATGATGGGCAGTACTTTTCAGACTATTTTAGATATTCAAGAGAGTGGCATTTTTGTGACAAGAATGCCCACCATGTTTGAAGAGATCACGGGGCGCGTTCCCATACATCATCTTGAAACAGATTGGCTCATCCGCTCCTTTGTTGATGAAACACGCGTGAGTGCCTTTTACGAGTTAGGGAAGAGAATGGTTGATGTCATAGGAGGCATTGTGGGGGTTGGTATTTTTGTCTCTACAATGCCTTTTATCGCTCTGGCTATTGCTCTGGATACCGGCTTCCCCATTTTTTACGGACAAGAGCGCTTGGGTAAGGGCGGTAAACCTTTCATGCTTTATAAATATCGCACAATGATTAAGGATGCCGAGCCTGATGGGCAGGCGCGTGCCGCCAAGGTCGATGACCCCCGTATTACACGTGTAGGAAATATCTTGCGCAAATCACGCTAGGATGAGTTACCTCAATTTTTTAGTGTCTTGCGTGGTGAGATGAGCCTTGTTGGTCCACGTGCAGAGCGTGAACAATTGGTGGAGGAATACCAAAAGAAGATTCCCTTCTATCGCGCACGCCTTCTTGTTAAGCCCGGTATTAGCGGATGGGCACAGATCACGCATGGTTACGCATCTACAATTTTCGGCACAAGCCTTAAACTTGAGTATGATCTCTACTACATCAAGCATCGTACCGTTGGTATGGACATTACGATTCTGCTACGTACTTTCAGCACGGTATTTGGTTTCAAAGGACGCTAAATGACAATTTCTTTGGTCACCGGTGGGGTAGGCTTTATCGGTTCGCATCTTGTTCGCGCTTTGTTGGAGCGCGGCGATAAAGTCCGTGTTCTCGATAATTTTTCAACGGGAAAATGGGAGAATCTGGATGCCGTTAAAGCAGATGTAGAAGTTATCGAAGGCGATATCCGTGACCTCAAAACTCTTGTCGCCTCGCTCGTGGATGTGGACTTGGTCTTTCACCAAGCGGCTTTTGTTTCGGTCCCCCAATCAATGGATGTGCCAACTGCCTGCCTCGACGTGAACGTCAACGGCACAGGGATGCTCCTCGAAGCGGCGCAGAAAGCAGGCGTCCAACGTGTAACCTTTGCAAGTAGCGCAGCTGTTTACGGCGAAGCGGACGCCTTCCCCCTCACCGAAGAGGTCCCGCCTGAACCGAATCTCTCCCCCTACGCTGCATCCAAACGCGTAGACGAGATCTATGGTCAACTCTTCACCCAATCTTTCGATTTGGACGTGACCGCCTTGCGCTATTTTAATGTCTACGGCCCCCGCCAAGCCCCTGATTCGCAATACGCCGCCGCTGTGCCCATCTTTATTAGCCGAATGCTGGCGAATAAGGCCGTCACGATTTACGGCGATGGTGGCCAAACCCGTGACCTGATTTACGTCGGTGATGTGGTACGTGCCAACCTGATGGCCGCATCCAGCCCCGAAGCCGCAGGTGGCATTTTCAACATCTGCACAGGTCAAGAGACCAGTATTTCGGATTTGGTCGAGAATCTTGCAGAGATATTCCCCGATGCTCCCGCCCCTATTTACGATGAACCCCGTGCAGGCGATATCTATCGTTCGGTGGGCAGTGCAAATAAAGCAAAAGAAGCCTTTGGCTTTGAAGCGCAAACAGCGCTCTTTGACGGGATGCGCTTGACAGCCGAATGGATGAAAAAATAAGTGAAGTGTGATGAGTGACGAGTGAAAATAACTTTTCGCTTTACATACCCCAAATCACTTATCACTTCTCAATCATCAACTCCGGAGCAGCACCCTTTTGAATAATCCTCCTAAGAAAGCCAAGCCCCGCCTCCGCAACCGCTATGTCTTCATCGGCGACCTGCTCGTGATCGTGATCTCGGTCATGGGCAGTTTTGCGCTGCGGCTCGATGTAGCTGAACTTCCTTTTTATTCTCCTGCAATTTGGCTGATGACCCTCGTTGCACTTTTGGTCAAGACCCCGATCTATTATTTCTTCGGGCTTTATCGCCGCATGTGGATCTACGCTAGCATCAACGAGCTAAAATTGATCGCCTCTGCCGTGACCACAGCCTCGGTCGCCACCTCAGGTGTGATGTTGCTCTTACTTAGTGCAGAAGCCATCCGTCCAGGAATGCCTCGCTCTGCTCTCGGTATTGATTGGCTGCTCTCGCTCGTCCTGATCGGCGCATCACGTTTTGCATTACGCATCCTTGCTGAGCAAGGCACTGTTCGGAATGGCGACTTGCATAAAGCCCTTATTATCGGCGCAGGGGATGCGGGCGCCCTCGTCGTGCGTGAGATGCAACGCACCGATAAAATTTCCTATCGTCCCATCGGCTTCCTTGATGATGACCTCGCCAAACAACGCCAAGAGATTTACGGCGTGCCCATCATCGGCAAACTTGATGACCTCGGGCGCATACTTGAAAACCACCAAGTGGACGAAGTCATCTTTGCCATCCCCAGCCTGCCTGGTAAATTTGTTCGCACGGCTGCCGAGACCTGCCGAAAAGCAGACGTGCCTTTCCGTACGATGCCTGGCATTTACGAATTGCTTGGCGGCAAGATCAACGTTAGCCGTTTGCGTAATGTAGACATCACCGACCTTCTCCGCCGTCCGCCCGCACGCACGAACGAAGCTCAGCTAGATGCGTCGCTGAAGGGGAAGCGTGTCCTCGTCACAGGTGCAGGTGGCTCTATCGGCAGCGAACTTTGTCGCCAAATCTCCCGTTGGCAGCCCGAAGAACTGATCTTGCTCGGTCACGGCGAAAACAGTATTTACGAAGCTCTGATGGAGTTGCAGGAAGATTACCCTGCGCTCAAACTTATCCCCGTCATTGCCGATATTCGCCACGCAGAGCGCCTTGAACGCATTTTTGCCAAATATCGCCCGCAAATTATCTTCCACGCGGCTGCGCATAAGCATGTCCCGCTCATGGAAGCTCGCACGAATATCGAAGAAGCCATCACCAACAACGTCATGGGCACGCAACACCTTGTTAATGCCGCCCTCGAGAGCAACGTCGAGCGCTTTGTGATGATCTCCACCGATAAAGCGGTAGCCCCCTCGAACGTCTATGGCGCAACCAAGCGCCTCGCCGAGATGCTGGTCTTGGATGCTGCCAAGCAAAATGTACGCGCGTTTACCGTCGTCCGTTTCGGGAACGTGCTCGGCAGTCGGGGCAGCATCATCCCTCGCTTTAAACGGCAGATCGCCCTCGGCGGTCCCGTCACTATCACGCATCCCGATATGGAGCGCTTTTTCATGACCATCCCCGAAGCCGTCCATCTCGTTTTGCAGGCGGCCACGATGGGGCAGGGCGGCGAAACTTTCGTGCTCAATATGGGCGAGCCTGTCCGCATTTTTGATTTGGCGAAAGACTTGATCCGACTTTCTGGATTGGAACCCGACGAAGATATCGAGATCGCCATCACGGGCATCCGCCCCGGCGAAAAGCTGACCGAAATTTTGTGGGAAGAAGACACGACCTACGACCAGACCGAGCACCCCGATATTTTTGAGTTGGATGGGGATGAAAAGCTCGGCAACGCCCCCCTCCTTGCGCTTGTTCGGCGCTTGGACAAATTTTCTCAGCAAGGCGCAGCGGATGCGATTGTGAGCGAGCTTGACGAGAACGTTCCTGGAGCCGAAATAAAAAATCCCAACTAGATGTGCATTGCATCTGCTTTTGGATGCGTTGCACATCGGGTAGACTTGCATAATCCATCTGCAACGCACCTGTTAGGTGTAATGCAGATTTTCTTGAAAAAATAATCGTTAGTCTCTGAGCGGAGGCGATGCTGGTGGCTGAGTAGCTCCGAAGGAGCATATCGAAGCCTAGCATCGGCGAAGTCGAAGAGCGGCGTTCACTGGTAACCCCGTCCTTCGACTACGCTCTCTATCGTTCGCTCCGCTCAGGAGCTGGATATTTCCTGAAACCTTCTAACCTTAGACCTTCAACTTTATGACTGAATTCATTCCCCCTAAACCTAAAAAAATCCGCTACACCGCGCCCCACATTTTGCAAACCGATGCATGGGGCGAGTTGAAATCCGCCTTTGGCTGGTACGCCGTGCGAGCGGAAGCGGGCCCCTTGAGCGTGCAAATTCTCTTCCGCAAACTCCCGCTTGGCTTCACGATCGCCTATATCCCCAAACCGCCTGTCAGCCTTTTTCGCAAGAACGTGAAACTCGGCGAAGAAGTGGACAGAGTCTGCAAGAAGAACAGAGCCATCTTCCTGAAAGTCGAACCCGACGAATGGGAAGTTGCCGACCAAGAATATCAACTCGCTGGCTGGCGGATGGGTGATCCCATTCAGCCGCCCCGCACGATCGTGATCGACCTGCGTGGCACCGAAGATGAGATTTTGGGACGCATGAAGCAGAAGACTCGTTACAACGTCCGTTTGTCGGGACGCAAGGGTGTCAGCGTCCGTGCCTGGGACGATGTCGATGCTTTTTATGAAATGATCCAGGTCACAGGCGGGCGGGACGGGTTTGGCGTCCACACGAAGGAATACTATCAGCGAGCTTACGACCTTTTCCATCCCAGCGGAGCGGCAGAGCTTCTCGTCGCAGAATTTGAAGGTAAGCCCCTCGCAGCCGTGATGGTTTTCATCAGCGGAAATCGTGCCTGGTATATGTACGGGGCATCCAACAATCAGGAACGCAACAAAATGCCGACCTATCTCGTCCAATGGGAAGCGATGCGCTGGGTAAAAGAACGTGGCGCAGAACTCTACGACCTCTACGGCGTCCCCGACCACGACGAAGCGCATCTTGAAAAACACTTCAACGGCACGCAGCGCCATGAAGGCCTGTGGGGTGTCTATCGCTTCAAACGCGGCTTTGGTGGCGAAGTCAAGCGTGCTGCGCAGGCGCTGGATCGGGTTTATAAGCCGTTGTTGTATGCGATTTATCGGACTGTGAAGAAATGAATTTAAACACGAAGCATACGAAGAAGCACGAAGAAAAAAACTTTGTGAGCCTTTGTGTCCGTTGTGTTTAACCTTTGAAAAGCGATGAAATCTTATACTGGTTCCAATTGGAACACCCTAATCACCCAATTACCCAATGCCCATTTCCTTCAAACAACAGAATGGGCGCAGGTCAAAGCCAACTATGGCTGGCAGCCGATGCCTTTCGTTTGGTACGAAGGCGATGATGTTGTCGCTGCTGCGATGATCTTGAAGCGTGCCCTTCCCGTCCGTGGATTTTCCGCTCGGTTGAGCGTGCTTTATGCGCCGAAGGGTCCGCTCATGGATTGGGAGAATGAATCTCTGCGAGAGCGAGTGCTTGGCGATTTGCAGGTTTTTGCCAAAAAGCAGGGAGCGATCTTTTTGAAGCTTGATCCTGATGTTGTGTTGGGGACAGGTATCCCTTATGAAGAGGAGATTGCTTCGTCGCAAGAGCATGCTCCTCGCAATGACAGGAGTGTGGGGGAGATTTGGCAAGAATCGCTCTCCCAACGCGGCTGGCGCTATTCGGTCGATCAAATTCAATTCCGCAATACTGTTCTTGTTGATTTGACTGAACCCGAAGACGACATCCTGATGCGGATGAAGTCGAAGACTCGTTATAACATCCGCTTGGCGGGGCGCAAGGGTGTTGTTGTGCGTGTAGGCACTCCTGACGATTGGGAAATGCTCTACAAAATGTACGCTGAAACCTCTGTCCGTGACGGCTTTGCTATTCGTGACAAGAACTATTACAAAACTGTCTGGTCAACCTTCAACCAACCTTCAACCTTAAACCCTCCAACCTGTGAACCCTTAATCGCAGAAGTGGACGGCGAACCCGTCGCCGCCATTTTCGTCTTCTACTTTGCCGAGCGAGCCTACTACGTCTACGGGATGTCCACGACGAAGCACCGCAACAAAATGCCCACCTATCTCCTCCAATGGGAAGCGATGAAGCGTGCCAAAGAGCGTGGCTGTACAATTTACGATCTCTGGGGTGCACCCGAAATCTTTGATGAGAGCGATAGCATGTGGGGCGTCTTCCGCTTCAAACGCGGCCTGGGCGGCGAAGTTGTCCGCACCCTCGGCGCGTGGGATTATGCGCCAAATCCGCTTTGGTATAAGTTGTACACAGAAATTATCCCAAGAGTTTTGGACGTGATGCGTTTAAGGGGTAAAAAGCGTACGAGAGATAATGTGAGTTAGAATCCACGAAGTTGCACGAAGGAGTACGAAAAAAGCTTTGAAAACTTCGTGAGTTTCGTGTCCTTTGGTGGATTCTTAAATGGAGGAAATATGGAATTGATTTTCAAAGAAGAAGTTTATGCAATTGTTGGCGCTGCAATGGAAGTACACAAGACTTTTGGCATGGGTTTTCTTGAGCCTGTCTATCAGGAAGCTCTTGAAATTGAAGCAAGATTGCGAAAACTTCCTTATGTTGCCCAACCGAGAATTGAACTCAGCTATAAAGGACATCGTCTGCAAAAAGAATATATCCCTGATTTCATCTTCTATGACCAAATTGTTGTCGAGATCAAAGCCCTTGACCAATTAGCAAGCAAAGAAGAATCGCAAATTCTCAATTATCTCAAAGCCACCAGACGTAAAGTCGGCGTTTTGATCAACTTTGGTAGTCGTGGTAAGCTGGAGTGGCAACGCTTCGTTTTTTGATAATAGAATCCACGAAGTCACACGAAGCTGCACAAAGTTTTTCACGAGTGACGCAAAGATTCGCTCGTAAACCTTCGTGTTTTTTCGTGTAACTTCGTGGATAAAAAGAAAGGAAACCTCATGCCCCCTCGCTTAAAATTCGCCCATCTCCCCACCGCCATCGAGCATCTACCTCGTCTTTCCGAGCATCTCGGCAGGGCACAGATATACGTCAAACGTGATGATCAGACCGGTCTCGCCTTTGGCGGCAACAAGACCCGCAAGTTGGAGTTCCTCGTTGCTGAAGCGCAGGCACAGGGCGCGAAGACGCTCATCTCTGGTGGGGCAGCGCAGTCTAATCATTGTCGTCAGACGGCTGCGGCTGCGGCGCGTTATGGCTTTGATTGCATCCTTGTTTTGACGGGAAAAGAACCGGAGCAGCCCTCCGCGAATCTGCTTTTGGATAAACTCTTTGGCGCACGCATCGTCTGGGTTGCGGATCGGAACGACCGTGACCGAATCTTGGCTGCCACTTATGAGCAGAGTCTTGCCGAGGGCGGGATGCCTTATCTCGTCCCATACGGCGGCTCCAGCCCGACAGGGGCGTTGGGTTATGCTTTTGCGATGGAAGAGTTGATGAAACAGGGTTCTTCTTTCGATTGGATCGTTTTCGGCACATCCTCGGGTGGGACACATGCGGGGCTGACGCTCGGCAAAAAGCTTTTCGGCTTCGATGGGCAGATTTTCGGCATCAGTATTGATGAAGATGAGAACTGGCTCAAGGAACATGTTTCGGCTTTGGCTTCGGATGCTTCTGAGTTGCTTGGAGAGCGAGTTGAGTTCGGCTTGGACGATGTTCAGGCTACCGACGCTTATTGCAGAGCAGGCTATGGTGTTTTGACTGACCTTGAGCGTGAAGCTGTTCAGTTATTTGCCAAATATGAAGGTGTGCTTCTAGACCCCGTCTACACGGGGCGCGCGGCAGGCGGGATGATCGATCTCATCCGCACGGGCTTTTTCAAACCCACCGACAAAGTGCTTTTCTGGCATACGGGTGGCACGCCGAGTTTGTTTGCGGATAAGTATTCTGCGGGAGTAATTTGATCCACGAAGTCACACGAAAAAACACGAAAAAGAGCCAGAAAAACTCTGGCTCTTTTCTCTTAATTCTTGGTGTTCTTCGTGTCTTGGCGGTTCCTTTACGGCACTAATTTCAAATGTGCTTCGCTATTGTCAACAATTGAATCTTCTTCCCAATACATGGGATAATACTCGATATTGCGCCACATATCCACCATGTCTGTATAGTGTTGGTGACTGGCATGGCCGGATTGCCCGGTGGTGTGGACGGTGAGAGAATTATCGAGATCGCTTAGATCCACGATCATGCGCATAGAGGGGAGCCAGTCGACGATGTAGCCTTCGATGGGGTCCCAGCCGGTAGCGTTGACGATACTTTGTCCACCTGCCGTGGGGTAAGGTCCACGATTGAAGAGATTTTCGATTAAAGCTACACCAGATTGTCCAAGCGTGGAGTTTTCAAAGGTAGCGGTGTGCAGTTCTCCCCAATTCCAATTGGCGGGGTCTTTGCCTTGCAACTCTTCCATTTCTTTTACGCCCATTTCAAAGGCTTTGGCAAAAATTTCATCACGCGTTTCGACGGCGTCTGTATTTTTGTTATCCCAGAAGAAGTGATCGGCCTCCGAGGTGATATTGCGCATGACTTCAAAATAACGTGAGCCGCCTTCGGGGTAATAATCTTCGGGGAGATCATCGTGGAAGGTGAGAGCGAGCAGGTTTTTCCAGTAGACGGCGAAGAGGGCGGCGGGAGCTGAGTCTATGTCGTTTTGCAGATCCCACGTTGAAAGGAGAGCGTATCGTTCGGCAAGATCTTCTTCGAGCGGCACCTCTCCGAGGAGCGGTATCAGTATTTCGGCGTTGAGATTCTTTCCATCTCCCTGCATTTTTTGCATATAGGCAAGGTCTATTTTTGATGGTGCTTCATCGAGCATTTCTACGATGGCCTGGGCGCGATATCCGTATGCCCAATCGTCGGTAACGAAGTGTTCATAGTCGAAGGGCGGTACACGATTATTTGCGGTGACTATGAAGCCCGATTGCGGGTTGAGCATGTAGGGATGTTCTTCAAAGGGGATGGTGTCAACCCAATCGTATTCGCCTGTCCAGCCGGGGACGGGGTAGCGACCATTTCCGTTTTTGCGGATGGGGATTGCGCCGGGCATTTGATAGCCGATATTGCCCTCGATGTCGGCGTAGAGCAAGTTTTGAGCAGGAACATGGAATTTACTCGCGGCTTCACGGAATTCTTCCCAATTACTGGCGTTATTGAAGCCCCAAATTGCGTCAAAAACCGAGCCGGGCTGAAGGGCTGTCCAGCCGAGGGCGACGACATAATTTTCTGGTAGATCAATGCCAGCTTTGTCTTTGAATGCTTCCTGATCGTCTTCAAGGTTTTCGTCTTTGAGCGGGCCATAATTATCGGAGATGACGGGGCCATGAACTGTGCTGCGAACAATGAATTCCACAGAGTCGCCACCGCCTACATTGATGGTTTCAGTGCGCGTTTCAAAATCGACCCATTCGCCTTTGTATTTGTATTGGTTGGGGTTATCAGGGTTAACTTTTTCGATGAAGAGATCCATTACATCGGGGCCTGTATTCGTGAAGCCCCAAGCGATATTGGCATTATGCCCGATGACCACGCCGGGCACACCTGCAAAGGAAAATCCGGCTGATTCGTAGGAACAGCTTTCGCTGACAGGTTGACAGCGCAGATCAATTTGATGCCAGATGGATGGCATCTGGATGCCTAAATGCGGATCATTGGCAAGGATCGGCATCCCCGTCGTGGTGCGTGACCCTGCCACCGCCCACGAATTTGACCCGATGCCTGCTCCCGTTGGGCCAAGCACGCCATCGAGTAGGGCAAAATTTGAATTTACATTTTCGAGAATATTTATGCTTTCTGTGTTTTGAAGAGTTGCGAGAGGAGCATCTACCGTTAAGGCTACCTCTTCGCCAATGGTCGGGACGATAATGGGGTGGTCTTCAGGATAAGGCGGGAAAAGTTCTTCAACCAGTTCAGGGGAGAGCGTTTTGAGCAGAATTGCACGCTCGATTTCTGCGCCGATATTGCCACGTAGATCCCAAGCCATTGCTTTGCCCCACGTTAGTGAATGGATGGGCGTCCATGGTTCAGGCGCATAATCGGCGTTGAGTAGAGCGAGCACGCCATACTCCAGACTAAGCTCTGTGCCGCTGCGTCCATCGAGATAGGCGTTTACGCCCTCGGCATAAGCGTCAAGCATGAGCTTGGCATCGCCCGTTGCAGAGGCATATTCTGCCTCTGCGGTTTGCCGCCATCCCAGTGTGCGGAGGAAAGAATCCGCTTCCACCTGGGCTTCTCCGAACATCTCGGAGAGTGTCCCGCTGCCGATATGTCGCCAGGCATCCATTTGCCAGAAACGATCCTGCGCCTGAACGTATCCCTGCGCCATGAAAAGATCGTGCAACGTGCTGGCATAAATATGCGGTATGCCCATCTCATCACGGTAGACTTCGACAGGGGCATCCAGACCTGTGATCTGAATTTCTCCATCCACTTGCGGGAAAGAGAGCGGTATGTTGGTTTTGACCCAGTTTCGGTAAAAAAGCGTGCCCCCGATACCAAGAATTAGCAGGACGATCACTAATCCTATTAGGAAATTGCGTAATTTCTTTGACATTGCTCCTCCAATTTGGCTAATTGAATGGCATCATTATAAGCTATCTTTGAGAAGGGAATAAAAAACTCCGCGCTTGGGTAAGGGCGGAGCTTCTCTGTTGCTTTGGCAGTTTAATCTAGTTGTATTAAGCCGGTTCGGATGGCAAATTTGACCAATTCTGTTCGTGAATGCATATTGAGCTTGTTCATGATCCGTTCACGGTGACGGGCAATGGTCTTTGGACTGAGGCCTAAAAAATCACCGATATATTTGTTGTTATGACCATCTGCGACCAATTCAAGGACTTGTCGTTCTCTTTGGCTAAGTAAATCGAGATCTGGGGTAAGAGAAGTATCTTCTGCGTTCTTTTTTTCTGTAGAGGGATGTTGGCTGCTAAGGCGTTGATAATCATCAAGAAGCCAACGGGCTAATGCAGGTTGCAGGTAAATATGGCCCTTGGCAACTGTTTCGATTGCCATAACCAACTCATCTGAAGCTGCTTGTTTAGTGATATATCCTGATGCTCCGGCTGCTAGCATTTGGATAAAATATTCCCTGTCTTCATGTACCGTCAGGGCGAGCACAAGGCAGTCAGGGCATTGTGCTTTGAGTTGCTTGGTGGCTTCAAGCCCATCCATTTCGGGCATTGTAATGTCCATCAGGATCACATCGGGTTGTGTTTCCAGAGCACGTTCAATTGCCTCTATACCATTTCCTGCTTCTGCAATCACTTGCAGGCCATCTTGTGTGTCAAGAAAAGATTTTAGCCCGAAGCGGACGACATCATGATCATCGACTAACATAATTCGAATGGATTTTGTCATGGGCTTACTCCTTGTCTTTCCTTTGTAGAGGCATTTGGGATGATGGCTTTGATAGATGTGCCTTCTCCCAGAGATGATCGCAGAATAAATTCTCCGTTTACCGCTTCAACTCGTTCCCGCATTCCTGCCAAGCCCCATCCGCTAGGCGGAGTGAAAGGCCCTTCAGTGTTGAAGCCGATACCATCATCTGTAATATTAAGCGTGACCAAGTCTTTTTCAAAAGAAATGCTGACTTTTGCTTGTTCCGTTTGTGCATGTCGGGAAACGTTGGTCAGAGCAGCTTGTGTAACACGGAAAAGTACGGTTTCTATCAGTGAGTCTACTCGTTGGGAGGTACCTTTTACATCCAGAGAGACTTCCAACTCCATTTTGCAGCATTCTCTCTCGATCAGGTTTTGGATGGCGGGAACCAGTCCGAGATCATCGAGTTGTGCGGGGCGCAGATCGTGGACTAAGCGGTAGATGCCCTGGGACATATCCTTGCCCAGATTTTGCAAATGATCAATTGTCGAGACAAGTTCGCCGTGTTCTTTATCCAGTTTATGACTTAGTGTAGCCAGGCCGAGAGAAAAAGCAGAGAGAACTTGCGCAGTCTCATCATGGAGTTCGCGGGAAATACGGGCACGTTCATCCTCTTGTGCTTGTACTGTATGACGGAGTAGGTCGCGGCGCATTTCTTCTCGCGCGGCCATCTCTTCTTTTACGCGTTCCAGTGCTTCGATACGCGCCTCGCGCTCGACCGAAAATTGCTTCTGCCTTTCAACTTCTATGGTTTGAATAGCGCGTACCAGACCAATGGTGATGATTAGCGCCATTGCGGTTCGAATAACTTCGGGAGGGAGACCGGTAATAGAGAAAAGCGTATAGTTGTTAAGAAATTGTGAGGGGAACATTGCCAAAGGGGTGACAAAAAGTTGACTGAAAGCATATATACCAAAGCCAAACGATGCCAGGTTCAGGTTTTTCACTAAAGGCAAGCGCTTATCCTGTTGCGCTTCTCTTGCTTGTCTCCTTAAGCCTATCGATGCAAGAACAGCAGCGGGAACAGCTAACAAATAGCGAATTAGATTATTTGCAAGAATTGCAATGTCAAGCTCTGTGTTCTTGTGGGCAAGAATCGTGCTAAGAATAATTGTGACAAAATAAAAAAACAGCACTGTTAATGGAGCGGTAAATCTGGAAAGAGTCTCGCGCTTTGAGAGTTTGCTGGCTTGAAACCCATAATGCCCTAAAGACAAAAATGATATTGCCAATAAGATAAGTCGAGCAGTTGAAATTGTTTCTGTGATTTGCGTTTCCATCCAAGATGCTTGCTGGAGAAAAAGCTCAACCCATTCGTGCATGCCATGCAAAATGCCAAATACAGCTAAGGGCCAGAGTAGGCGCACTTCTGTCAGAGATGGGGAGCGACTTGTTTCCAGAAAGAGGGCTATCCCCATTACAAAAAAAGCCAAACCATAAACGAAGAAAACGACTAAGAAAAGGAGTTGAGATTCTTGCGCAAGCATTATGCTGTGTATTTTACCCCAACTCTTACCTCTGCTGGAACGTACAAATGACATTTATCACAAAAGATGTACGAATATTAACTTGATTTTAATGTTGATTGGGTTTATTATCACAATGTAAGGATAACATCTTTGATTTATTGGGTTTTGTTACCCAAAACACAAGGAGGTGCTTCGGAAAAAATACCTGTAATGTTGTTTAGATAGTTGCACGTTTTATCCACGTTTGAGGAGAACTATAATGTCCAGAAAAACATTGTTAGCTGTAATCTCAGTATTGCTTTTGGGTCTAGCCTTGGCTTCCTGTGCTGGGCCCGCCGGTCCAGCTGGCCCCGCTGGTCCTGAAGGTCCTGCTGGCCCTCCTGGGCCTGCTGGAGAGGCTGCTGAAGCTGTTGCTGTAGGTGCTGAGTACGTTAAATCAGCATCCTGTGCCGAATGCCATGAAGAAATATATGATGTCTTTATGCAATCCGGTCATCCCTACAAGCTGAGCAAAGTAGTTGATGGTCAACCCCCGACATATCCTTTTACTGAAGTTACTGAACTTCCTGAAGGATACACCTGGGATGATATTAGCTATGTAATTGGTGGCTATAACTGGAAATATCGCCTTGTTGATAAAGAAGGCTATATTATTACCGGTCTTCCTGGTACCCGCGGTGATGGGAATACCGATTATGTTAGTCAATTTAATTTTGCTAACCCCGTTGTTGGAAACGAAGCTGGCTGGGTAGGTTATCACCCTGGCGAAGAGAAACCCTATAGCTGTGGTACTTGTCACACTACAGGTTATTCCGCTTGGCCTCCTGATGCACATCAAGACGATATGCCTGGTATGGTCGGTACCTTCTCTGAAGGCGGTATCCAATGTGAAGCATGTCATGGTCCTGGTTCGTTGCATGCAGCAGATCCCCATGGCATAGCTTTAGATGTGGATCGTTCATCTGACTTGTGTGGTGAATGCCATGAGCGTGGTGCTCAAGAGTCTGTCAATGCCAGTGGCGGTTTTATCAAACACCACGAGCAATATGAAGAGCTTTTCCAGAGTAAGCACATCACAATTGATTGTGTAGTCTGCCATGATCCTCACGCTGGTGTTATTGCTCTTCGCCAAGATGACAGTGTACCAAATACGCGAACTTCCTGTGAGAATTGTCACTTCAATGAGGCAAAATACCAGGATTCAGAAGTTCATGCGGCTGTTACAGAATGTATTGATTGCCATATGCCGCGTATTACCAAGAGTGCTGTTGGCAATGCCGAAATGTTCACTGGTGATATACGTACACACATGATGGGCATTGATCCTACACAAGTTGATCAATTCACCGAAGATGGCTCAGTAGCATTGTCTCAGCTTGGTTTGAACTTTGCTTGCCGCAGCTGCCATGTTGAAGGCGGTTCCGCAACGGTCAGGACAGATGAACAACTGATCGACAAAGCTTACGGTTATCACGACCGCCCAGAGAATCCGTAGTTCTTTTACGGGGTAAGGATATATTTATCCTTATAAAAAGCTGATAGTCTCCCCTTTGGGTGTTGCTAAAATAGAGTAAAAAAGCAATCCAAGGAG
>CAZOOX010000052.1:0-24849 GCA_964581545.1 uncultured Anaerolineaceae bacterium | reverse complement strand
GCACCTTCTAGGTGCAACAATTCAAGCCACCACCTTTGGTGGTGGTACTTTACTTGTGTGTTTGGATATTTGACCAAAGGCCCCTTATTCTACCCTAAAGCTGAAAAAAGCATTTTTATCCCACCTAACAAAAGGATGACAGCCAGCACTTGCCGAATAATCGGGTCGGGTAATTTTCGGCTGCCATATTCTGCGCCTATCCAGCCACCAAGAATGACAGCTATGCCCCAATAAACAATTTCTGAGGGTAGGCGAAAAGTATTGCTCCAATAGCCAGCAAGACCAGAAATTGAATTGGTCAAAACGAAAGCGGTGGCAATCCCTGCCGTTTCTTTGGGTGTTGCCCAACCTGTTAACAAGATGAGGGGGCTAAGAAAAATTGCACCGCCAACACCTGTAATGCCGGCGATAAACCCGATGATCGCCCCACTTGTGAGGGCTGCCCACAGAGGTGGTGGCGATATGTTTTTTTCTTCTGCTGTGCGTGCCGTGATAAAGAGGCGAGTTGCTGCATAGAGTAGTAATATGCCGACAAGGCCTTTGTAAATATCTCCGTTTAGATTTAATCGCCCCCCAAGAAAAGCAAAAGGTATAGAAGTGATAGCAAAGGGCCAAAAGAGCTTCCACGAGAAGTATCCAGCGCGGGAATATTTATAAGTCCCGATCGTGGTGACGAGAATATTCAGTGCAAGAGCGGTTGCTTTCATCACATTTGGGTCAACGTTAAAGAGACCCATTAAGGCGAGGTAACCTGAGCCGCCGCCGAGTCCGACAGAAGCGTAGAGAAGGGAGACAAGAAATATAAGAAAAAGCATGTGTTTTGATTTTTTTATATGAAATTTGAAGTAACTATCACGTGCAAGGTAGTGTAGATTAATTCTACTCCTAAAGTTAATAGATATGGGTAGTTTAAAGCTTTAGATGCAAGTACTCAAATTCACAATCTTCTTGCCTTTTAATAAGATATATGTTAAAACTAGCAAAAGTCAGACGACTATCCACTGGTGAAGCTATATGATGCTTGTGACCCGTTCGAAATCCATTGTTGAACAAGTAAACGAAGTTCTCCGTGAGAGGATTCGTAATACAACTTACGCTCCGGGAATTCGTCTGCCCTCGGAGAATGGCTTGGCGGAAGAATTTGGGGTCAGTCGAGCAACAATTCGAACGGTTTTGGCAAAATTATCGGTTGAAGGTCTGATATTAAGACGACAGGGGGATGGTACTTATGTTAATGAACGGATTCTGGAAGTAAATACACACCTTGGCGGGTTATGGGACTTTAGCCGACTTATTGAAAGCAGTGGTTTTTCTTCTTCTATCAAAGCCTTATCCTTGCAAGAAACTACAGCCACTCAAGAAGATGCACGTAAGTTAGCCATAAAAGCCGGAGATAAGCTTTTATGGATGAAGCGACTTTTTTTCGCGGATAAGAAGCCTGTTATTTTAGCCAATAATTTTATTCCGTGCTCATTTCTTAATTGCCCTGCTGAGGAAATCGACGGGCAATTACATATTCGTGAAATTTTACAGCGATACTTTCAACAAAAAATTTCTTTTGCAGTTACAGAAATTTCTTCAAGTAATAATAGCGATACTTATAAAGAATTAGAAAATGAGCTCTCATTAAATTTAATGATGACCTTTTATAGTGAGGAGAATCAGCCCCTGGCTTTGGGCAACAGCTATTTAAACGACACTTTTCTGCGTTTACGCTTAGTGCAAGCGTGGACTTAAGAAGGACTTTTTGAAAAATTTTTGTTTTTGAAAAGATATTCGGAGGAGGCACCACTTACCCATGCGATCTAGACTAAATTCTTTATTTGATGCATTTTTGCCGGTTCTGGCAACAATCGCTGCACTCGCTGTTGGAACAGTGATGTTACTTATCTTGCGCGTTAACCCTGGTGAAGCTTATGGTGCGCTTTGGGAAGGCGCTTTTGGAAGCACGAATGCGATGGCTGAAACTCTAGTCAAGTCGGTTCCACTTCTTTTAGTTGGTTTGGGCATATGTATTGCCTTCCGTGCCAATGTGATCAATATTGGTGCTGAAGGGCAAATGATCATTGGTGGCCTCCTTGCTACGCAAATTGGTCTCGTTTTCACTGATCTACCCGGTTGGCTCGTGATCTTGACGGCAATTTTTGCGGGTTTTCTAGGAGGTGCAATTTGGGGCGGTATCCCTGGTGCACTCAAAGCTTATTTCAATGTGAACGAAATTTTGAGTACGGTAATGATGAATGCTATCGCCGTGCAGATCATGAATTATATGTTGCGTGGCCCGATGATTGACCCTGTTCAATTAGAAAAAGCATCCAAAATCCCACAAACGGCTCGTTTAATCGAAGCTTTTCGTTTGCCACGTTTGGCACCCACTCGTTTGCATCTTGGATTTATTATCGCGATTGTTTTGGCGATTTTGGTATATATCCTTTTGTGGCGAACAACTTTGGGATATAGAATTCGTGCTGTTGGGCAAAACCCACATGCCTCTCGTTATGGTGGCATCCGCGTACGCAGACGCATCGTAACCGCTCTCCTTTTGAGTGGGGCTTTGGCAGGGATTGCTGGCGCTATTCAAGTTTATGGCGTAAATTACAGAATGATAACAGACGGCTCCTCTACAGGCTTTACAGGTGGAGCAGGATTCAATGGTATTGTGGCGGCGTTATTTGGACAATTGCATCCGATCGGGACAATCCCCGCTTCGATTTTCTTTGGCGCTTTGCTTGTTGGCGCAAATAAAATGCAACGCGCTGTGCAAATCCCCTCGGCGTTGATTGGCGCTTTGAACGGGCTTGTTGTTATTTTTGTTGTTGGTAGCGAAATATGGCGCAAAAAACGACAAAGAGAGCGTCTTTCTGCTGAAAGCAGTGAAGATGAAAATAAATCTCCGCCAGCAAAGCCAGATACAGGCGCAGAGATATCTGAGGAGGTGACAGCATGAGTCCGGAACTTGTTATTGTTGGTATTCTAACGTCAGGCATTCGTTTAGCTACGCCCTATCTTTACGCCGCTATTGGTGAAGCCTTTGGACAGCGGAGTGGTGTTCTTAATCTTGGTGTAGAAGGACAGATGTTGCTTGGCGCATTCGCCGCATTCTATGTTGCTTTTACAACCGGTAATCTTTGGCTGGGACTTTTAGCCGCTGTCATTGTTGGTGCCTTGATGGGCTTGGCAATGGCTTTTGTCACGGTCAATTTGCACGCAGTGCAAGGAATTAGTGGTATTGGCTTCTATCTTTTTGGTTTAGGAATGAGCGAATTACTCTTCAAAATGTTGGTTGGTACAGTGAAAACAGTATCAGGGTTCCAACCGGTAGCTATTCCTGTTTTGAGCAAAATCCCCGTTGTTGGAGCAGTTTTTTTTGAACAAAGCATTATGGTATATGGCGCATTTTTACTCGTGCCTATTGCCTGGTTTGTGCTTAATAAAACAACCTTGGGATTAAAAATTCGCTCAGTTGGAGAAAACCCAGAAGCGGCAGATTCGCTTGGGGTAAGTGTAGCGCGTATTCGCTACTTTACTATTACCCTAGGTGGCATTTTATCTGGCATCGCAGGTGCATCCATGTCAATTTCTTTGCTGAATCTCTTTCAAGAAAATATGACCAGTGGGCTTGGATTCATTGCAGTTGCGCTTGTTTATTTTGGTGCATGGCGAGCATGGGGCGTTTTAGGCGGCGCCTTGCTCTTTAGTCTTGTTAATGCTTCACAATTGTGGATGAAAGTATTAGAGGTGCCCATTAATTCAGAGCTTGCTTCAACCTTGCCTTATATTTTGACAATTATTGTATTAGCAATGACAGCTTCACGGGTGCGATCACCCTCTGCACTGACGAAACCTTTTGATAGAGGTGATTAACAAAAAATGAGTGAAGAGTGAAAAACAATTATGAAACCGAATAAGGATAATGCATTAGGTTTCAGGAAACACACAAGAAAGTTCACCTCACACAAAAATTATTTTAACAGCAACCAAGTGTAAATCACGCGCGTTGCGGTACTATATCCCCAAAAAGGAGGTGGTTCGCTCAAATCTGGCTCGTGTTTGCTTAACTTATTCAACGATCACTAGGAGAAGAAAATGAAAAAACTGTTATTTGTTTTGGTGCTAACATTTGCGTTGGTACTCACCGCTTGTGGCGGCGCACCTGCAGAAGAAATGCCTGCTGAAGAAATGCCCGCTGAAGAACCAGCAGAAGCTTTCAGAGTTGCTGTGATTATGCCCAGCTCTATCACCGACTTGGCTTTCAGCCAGAGCATTTTCGATGCTTTGCTTTCCGTCCAGGAAGAAATGGGTGGAGAAGGCGCCATGGAAATTGCTTACTCTGAAGGCATGTTCAAAGTAGATGATGCCGCAGCTGCAATTCGTGATTACGCCTCAGAAGGTTATGATCTAGTCGTTGCCCATGGCTCACAGTATGGCTCTTCTTTGCAAGAAATTGCTCCTGATTTCCCCGAAACTGCTTTTGCATGGGGAACAACCCTGGAAACTTATGGTGAACCAAATATCTCTGCTTATGACGCTGCTTCTCACGAAGGTGGCTACGTAAATGGTGTACTTGCTGCCAGCATCTCAGAAAGTGGCGTGCTTGGCGTTGTAGGACCCATCGAAGTTGGTGATGCCGCTCTTTATGTTAAGGGCTTCACCGCTGGGGCACTATCAGTCAACCCTGATATAGACGTAAAAGTTATCTGGACAGGCTCTTTCGGCGATACAGGCTTAGGCACTGAAGCTGCCAACACACATATTGCCGCAGGCGCAGATGTACTCACCGGAACCGCTCAAATGGTTACCGGCGCAATTGGCTTGACCCAGGAACAAGGCTTAGCTTGGTTCGGCACACAATCTGCCCAAACCTCTGTTGGTCCCGATTCTGTTGTAGCCAGCCAGGTTTATGACTGGACATCTGTCATCAAAGAAATTATTGCCGGTACCAAAGAAGGCGATTTTGGTGGCGAAGCCTACACGATCACGCTTGAAAACGGTGGTCTTGTAATGGAATACAATAGCAACTATGAACTTTCAGACGAAGTAAAAGCCGCCGCTGATGCCGCAGTTGCAGGCATCATTGATGGCTCCGTCGTCGTCCCCGTAGAATAAGTTTCTAATAAAGCTGACAGGTTTAAGCCTGTCAGCTTTTCTCAAAAGGATATAAATTCCGGTTTATATCCTTTTGAGAAAATAATGCGGATCGGATACTCCCGCCCCGCACGTGACCTTAACTTGTTACCCTTTAATGAAAATTAGTTTAAAGAAAAACAATTCCGTTAAATAGGACAAATCAATGACCGAAAACAAACTCCCCTCAGGACACACCCAAATCGATACCCTTAAAATGCGCGGAATCACCAAGCGCTTCCCCGGCGTTCTCGCCAATAATAAAGTGGATTTTGACGTCCGCTCTGGCGAAGTACACGCTCTCCTCGGCGAGAATGGCGCAGGGAAAAGTACCCTTATGAAGGTTCTCTACGGTTTGTACGGACCTGAAGAAGGCGAAATTTTCCTGAACGGAAAGAAAATCACCATTGATTCTCCAACGGACTCCATTAATCAGGGTATTGGGATGATCCACCAACACTTCATGCTCGTGGAAACACTCACTGTTGCAGAAAATGTGGCTTTGGGGCTTCCCTCCTCGCGCGGCTTTCTGACCGATCTTGACAAAGTCTCTGAGCGCATTCTGGAGCTTGCCGACATTTACGGTCTTCAAATTGACCCCGATGCCTATATTTGGCAGCTTTCGGTTGGGCAGCAGCAGCGTGTGGAGATCATCAAAGCCCTTTATCGCGGTGCAGCACTTCTCATTCTTGACGAACCTACTGCTGTTCTTACCCCACAGGAAGTGGATGAGTTTTTTGTCATTATGCGCCAAATGGTCGCTGACGGACATGCATTGATCTTCATTTCACATAAACTTCACGAGATCATGGATATTTGTGATCGCGTTACCGTTTTGCGTGACGGTGATCTTGTTGGTACCAAGATCATCAAAGAGATCACGAAATCTGAATTGGCCAATTGGATGGTTGGTCGCGAAGTCAGCATGACCCGTGAACTCGAAGATGTTGAACTTGGCCCATCACGTTTGACTTTGGACAATATCAATTGCGATAGCGACAGAGGAACGCCAGCCCTGCGTAATGTGTCGCTCAAGGTTCACTCTGGAGAGATTTTGGGTCTTGCCGGAATTTCCGGGAACGGACAACGTGAACTAGCAGAATCAATTACAGGGCTACGTGAGGTTACGAGTGGCAAGGTGATCCTCGAAGGTGAAAATGTTACAAACTTCCGACCAGGTGACGTGACCGAGCGGATGCTATCCTATGTCCCTGAAGAACGTATGAAAGATGGCATGATCAAAGATTTTAGCATTGCCGAAAATATGGTTTTGCGTGAGCATCATGTCAGCCCCTTTGCAGAAAAAGGCTTTCTCATGCTCAAGACCATTGCGAAGCATAGCGACAACCTGATCGATAGATTCCGTGTGAAAACTCCCTCTCGCGAAACAAAGGCTGGCAGCCTTTCTGGTGGGAATATCCAAAAAGTCGTTTTGGCACGCGAAATTTCCCGTGACCCCCGCGTTTTGATCGCCGCCCAACCAACACGTGGGCTTGATGTGGGTGCGACAGAATATGTCCATGAGCAATTGCTCAAACAGCGTGGCGAAGGTACAGCCGTTATGATGATCTCTGAAGACCTCGACGAAGTGATGGCGCTCTCTGACCGCATTGCTGTCATTTGCGAAGGGGAAATTATGGGAATTGTGCCACGTGCTGAAGCCACCCCGCAAAAACTTGGTCTGATGATGGCGGGTGAAAGCGGCGAAGGGTAATAACCAAATACTTTTAATCTAAAAAGGATGTGCCAGATAAGCTGACACATCCTTTTTTCTTTGCATCACAAGTAAGTAGGAAGTTTATTCTTCTGTAAGATCTTTGGGCACATAAAGTTCACTGCCTTGAACGGTCAACATAACCTCGTTCCAGAAGGCATCAATATCATTGTAAATGTAGAGGCGTTCCAGTTCTGAGCGGGCTATGTCTAGCTCACCGAGATAGATATAATCGAGAGAAAGAGGCAAAATACTGCATTTACTGGTTTCATCCCATTCGCCGTTTTCATAGGTTTCCGCTTTTGAAACCCTCTCTGCGTTTTTTGTATCTCTCAAAATATCTTCTGCGTATTCTTCTGGGAAGTTAGGGCTATCAGGGATATAGTTCTCTTTTTCGGTGTTATAAGTCATGATGACTTTTACGAAAGGAGAGCTGGCAAAAGGACAATACTGGTAGGCAAAAATATCATCGGCTGTGATGTATTCGTATATGCCATCCTCGTTTAGATCTTCGAAGCGTCCCCCGGAATTCGATTCTGGGGTTTTTAGGATGAGTGTTGGTGTTTCCCGAAGGCTATAAACGTGTGTGCTAAAACAACAATGCGCGCCGCCCGAATAGCTTTCTGCGATCACTTCTGGGTAGCCGTCTCCGTTTATATCTGTATTGGTTAGATGAGCAATTTCGGCAGCCTGCTCTATTTTGATGCTTTCCATGCCCGTTTTTTCGATCAGAATAACATCTTCAAAACCGGTTTCGCTATTGGTATGTCGCCAATAGCGGATCCCGTATTCGCCGATCAGGACTTCATTTTCTAGTCTGTAGCTGCCGCCAGGGGCTTGGGCTGGTGGCGGGATGGGTTTTTCTTCCTCTATCAGATCATTAGGGCTTAACTCAAGAGTTTGTGTAGGAATAGGCGTAGCTGTGTAATTTGCAATTACCGTTGCTGTTTGAGCAGCGGCTTTTGTTTGGGTTGCTGAGATATCAGGAGTGGGGCTAAAAAGAAGGGCGAGGGCCGCTTGTGTTGAAATGATCGATTCTGTTTCAGCAGCAGATGTCAACATAGCGGGAGCAAGTGTTGGGGTTGGGGGCGAAACGGGCGCAAAAAGTCCACAGGCAAGGCTGAAAAACATCAAAAAGGGTAGAAAGTTTTTTGTGCGTCGCATTGTCGTTATCTCCTGAACAGCGCTTCTATCTGCCCTGCCACCATTTGAAGTTTTTCAAAACAGAGCCACCTGAAAACTCTCGAGCTAGTGAATTTTCAGGTGCGAGGTCTGGGTCAAGAACCAGGAACCACTCCAAAAAGGCGAGTAGGCGTTTTGCTTCTACATATTCGGGTGTGCCGTGCGGAACCTGGCGTATAAGCGGCTCGGCGAAGGGTTTTAGCGCGGCTAATTCATAAGCCAGCGCTGAGTTGAACATCACGTCGGCATTTTCCTGATAGGGGAAAATATGCCGTTTTTCACCACGGCGGACTGATTCCCAACGAGAAATGGTCTCTTGGGCAGTATAGCCGCGCTCGCGGGCATCACGCACAATACGACGAATAAGTCTCGTGTCGGTGGTTGAAACGCGATTATGGCGGTCGAGATTGAGTTGTGTGAGTGCAGAAATATAAATGCGAAAGGCTTGCTCTCGCAGCGCTTCGGGGATCAAGCGTGGATTCATGCCGTGAATGCCCTCGAGAATGATAAGTTGCCCCTCTCGAAGTTGAATTTCTTCACCTTTTTCGCTTACACCGGTTTTGAAATTATAGTGTGGCAGCTGCACTTGTTCGCCACGAACAAGTTTTTGGAGATGTTCCGCAAGCAAAGGTAAATTTAGGGCTTCGATCACTTCAAAATCAAGCTCACCTTTTTCATCACGCGGCGTTTTTACACGGTCTACAAAATAATTGTCTAGCTCAAGCGGAAAAGGGGAAATGCCCCGTGCCAATAATTGCACTGTTAACCGGCGTGAAAAGGTTGTTTTCCCGGATGAGGAAGGCCCTGCGATCAAAATAAGGCGCAATTTATCGCGCTCTTCGGCGATTTGCCGTGCCACGGTGGCAATATGCATCTCGTGCAAAGCCTCTGAAACCAGCACAATTTCTTGTGCACGCCCGGCCACGATCGCTTTATTTAGCGCACCGACATTATCGATGCCCAACTTCGTCATCCAATCACCATATCGTCGAAAAGCACTTAGTAACTGCGGGTAATCACCCATCGGTAGCAACTCTGTTGGCGCATGACGGCGTGGAAAACGCAAGACAAAACCGTCTTTACTCTCCTGTAGATCGAACCATTGCAAATAGCCCGTTGAGGGCACCATATAGCCGTGATGATAATCCATATGATCGCCAAGTCTATACAGGGTCAGATAGTCTTTTTTTCGGTGTGTTAAAAGGGCGATTTTATCTGAATGCCCCAAAGTCTCAAAATGTTGGATAGCCTTCTCAAGCGGGATCTCCTCTCGGACAAAGGTCGAATCGCTCTTAACTTCAGCTTGCATCCGCTGATTGAGCATCTCTAATTCTCCAGCAGATAGCATTTCCCGTCCGCGTACCTGACAATAATATCCCCCCGAGCCAACGGAGTGGTCAATGGTCAATTTCCCCTTCGAAAAGAGTTTCTGGAAAGCAAATTCAAGCAAAAAGGTCAGTGAGCGCCTATAAATACGGGCGCCGTCTGCCGTAGCGGTGGTAACAAGCCGCAGGGCTGATTCTCGCTCTATTTTATAGTGCATCTCACGCAAATCGCCGTTAACGATGGCTGCGACAATGGGAGCACTGGTGCTGTCACCGAGTGTCTTGATAAAGTCTTCTATGCTTGCACCGCGGGGACCGCACAAGGTTTGCCCGTCAGAAAGATGGACTTCGACACTTTCGCTGGGTTCTGTGATCTTGATTTTATTCATATCTGTATTCAATTCTATATCTAGACTTGCCCTAATAATTTTTCAGCTTTCTTTGCATAATCTTCAAGCGGGATCTCGGCGTTTGTCATCGCAAGCAATGTGTAATTTAACAATGCGTTGATCGGCGTGGGTATTTTTGCACTCTCTCCAGCACGGACAACTGCGCCGTTAAGATAGTCCACTTCCGATTTGCCACGCCCTGAGTGAAGATCAATATGGAATGATGGCATCTTCCCACCCCGTCCGCCGCCCAGTTTTTTTGCAGCAAGTGGACGCAGCCAGATAGGCCCTTTTGCGGTTAAAGCCAAGGTCTTGACGGGAGTGCCCGGCAAATTAACTACGCTGATATTTTGTGCGTCCATCACGCTAAGGGTTTCGCGGAGCATCTGCATTTCGAAGACGTAAAGGTCGTTGCGGGAAAATATCTCAGCGGGGGACATATCAAGAATAGCAGATGTGGCATTGCCAACCAAGTTTGTGAGCATTTTTGACCATTTCATATCGTCTGCGCGTTCATAGAGCTTTGCATCCAAGAAAGCGGTGTTCATTGCTTTGACCAATCTTTCAGCTATGGGATGTTCATTCGCAACACCGATGCCGCGTAATTTTTCAAGAACAATATCCCCAGCATCACGTCGCCCAATAGCGGATGTGACAGTGCCTGCGATCACATTCTCTGGCCCGAGAATTTCGGCAATAGCGGGTTCATTATCAACACCATTTTGGAGGCATAGTACGGGGGGCATTTTTTCAGCGAGGGGGGCTATTCCCTGCAGAGCGGTTTCTGTGTCGTAAGATTTCAGAGCGAAGAGGGCAATGTCGAAAGGCCCATAGTCGAGGGCCTTTTCAAGGGAATCGGCAAAAACCAGATCAGCGGCAGGGATCAGATCGGTCGCTGAGGTATTGCGCCGCGAATCTAAACTGAGATCAAGCCGAAGTCCACGAGCGTTTAGCGTTTTTGCGATATTGGGACGTTCGACAAAGATGACTTCGTGCCCATCCAGTGCGAGGCTCCCGCCTATATAGGTTCCAATTGCCCCTGCCCCAAAAGATAGGATTTTTAGCGGGGGATTACTCATTTTCTCTCCAGTGATTTTTGTCGTTTAGCCCCTCGATATACCAACGATGTGAGCGCGCGACATAGGTTGCGCTGGCGAAGGCTGTATTCCCAAAACGAAATTGTGCACCCTGATAATTGGCTTGGGGGACAACGCCCACGATAGTTTTCATCGTGAAGTTAAGGATTGCACCATGTGAGACGATCAGATAACGAGCGGGCGGGCGTAAAAGCAAGGATTGTAAAGCATGCCCGGCGCGGAGGAAAAGTTCCCAATCGCCTTCGCCGTTTCCTGCGAAAATTTGATAGGGGTTTTTGAAGTGGGGTTGCGGTAATAATTTGCGTCCTTCTTTGTGTTTCATGCCGGTTACTTCGCCGTTGTGGCGCTCCATCCAGATCGGGTCAAACTCGTCGATGGGGATATTGAGCGCTTTTGTGATGATCTCTGCTGTTTCTCGAGTGCGGCTAAGCGGCGAAGAAATGACGTGGTCGAATTCTTTTTTTTCTACCACCCAGCGGGTGGCGAGAGCCTGTGCTTGTTCGCGTCCACGTTCTGTGAGAGGGAAGTCGCTCTGTCCTTGAAAATAGCCTTCGGCATTGCCTGTAGATTCGGCATGACGAAGGAATGTGATCTTGTGATATTTGTCTTTTTTAGCCATAGGGAGCTATTTTATCAGCTTTTAGACTTTAGATTTCAGCTATTAGGTTTTGCTTTTTATCGTGGTAAACTTTTTCAAAAATGACGAGTGAAGCTTACACATCACTTATCACTCATCAGTCTTAGAGGTAAAAAATGATCTGGTTAATTTTATCGGTTCTTCTTTGGGGAATTGTTCATTCGCTTATGGCTTCATTAAAATTCAAAACCATGCTTGAGAAATTGCTTGGGGCGAAAGTGATGCGCTTTTATCGGCTTTTCTATAATATCTTCTCGGCGATCAGTTTTGTGCCTGTTTTATGGCTGATGCGCATTTTGCCTGATAAAACGCTATATCAAATTTCGACCCCATGGATGTACGCGATGCTCTTCGGACAATTTCTTGCAGTTGTTGGCTTGGTCGTTGGCTTGTTCCAAACCGATGTCTGGGAATTTTCCGGGCTGCGCCAAATCATTGCTCCAAATGGCGAAAAAAAGGGAAGATTAGTGATTCAGGGGCTTTACAAGCACACACGCCACCCGCTCTACACTTTTGGCCTGCTCTTTATCTGGCTCACGCCGATAATGACAGTTAATATGCTTGTTATGTATATTTCAGCAACAGTCTATATTGTCATCGGGGCATATTTTGAAGAACGGAAATTATGCCGAGAATTTGGCGATGCCTATGCGGAGTATCAGGCGAATACGCCGATGTTGGTGCCGAAGGTGTAAACAAGATAAAAAGGCGGAATAAAATGGAAAACCAAATACATTGGCTTCTTGTTTTTGCAGTAACAATTCAACTGATTGGTTTCTACGGCCATAAGCACAAAAAATGGAATTTTAAAGTTTATATGTATGCTTTTACATTGGGGGCAGGATTTCTGTTTGCTCTGTGGCTTTTATTTATCGAAGCTCCTGAATATTCATTTGTCAAAAAAATAGTAATTTCCGCTAGTGCCGTCTTTTTGATGATAGGAGTTACTCGTATTATTATGCGATATATTCCCCTAGACGAAAACGGTCGTTTGAATTGACCTCCTTCTAACACGGTATAATTTATCCCTATGACCACTACCTCATACCCTCCTCCTTCCCGCAACGCAGATATCATTACGCAAATCATCGCCGCGCTGATGGGCGGTTTTATGCTCTTTTTGGCAGCCCTGCTTGTTTGGACTTTGGGCTATCAGCTAGTATATGCCGGGCGCATTTTCCCCGGCGTCTCTGTCGCAGGGGTAGACCTCTCCGGGATGACTCCTGCTGATGCCTCTGTCACGCTTAATCAGCGGCTTAACTTCCCTTATCAGGGGCAAATTCTCATGCGCGACGGAGAGCGCGTCTGGGCGGCTTCTCCAGCAGAATTGGGTATGGTATTCGATGCCTCTGCATCCGCGCGCTCTGCTTACGAACTGGGGCGTTCTGGCGGTCTCTTTTCTGCCTTTGGCGATCAACTCGATTCCCGTCGCAGCGGTGCAACGGCAGAAGCTGTTATCATCTTCGATCAACATATCGCCTACGCTTATTTGCAGCGGCTGGCAAAAGAAATTGATCAGCCCGCGGTTGAAGCAAGCCTCGCTATTCAGGGCACAGAGGTTGTCGCCCAACCCGGTCAGTTGGGGCGTTTCCTAAATGTGGATGCTGGCCTTATTGCTCTCAGTTCGCAACTACAGACCTTTAGAGATGGGGAAGTTAATTTGATCGTAGATGAAATCCAACCAAAATTATTGGATGTCTCATCTCAAGCAGATGCCGCTCGTCAAATTTTGAGCGCGCCCTTAACCCTGAACTTGCCCGGCGCCACCGAGCTTGACCCCGGTCCCTGGACATTTGATGTCCAAACCCTCGCAAATATGCTCCTCGTTCGGCAAAAAGATGGAGAAAACGGAAGCAATTTGGAAGTCGCGCTCGATACGGGCGCATTAAACGAGATATTGTTGGGGATCGCCGAGCAAGTTGATCGCCCCGCCGAGAATGCCCGTTTTATTTTCAACGATGATACCCGTCAACTCGACCTTTCACGTTCATCCATCATCGGTCGTGCAGTCGATGTAGAATCCAGCCGCGCCTTTATCAATCAAAATATACTCACGGGCGCGCATCAGATAGATCTGCAAATAGCTACCGAAGAGCCTGCCGTGCTCGCCACAGCAACCGCTGTGGAGCTTGGCATCACCGAGTTGGTGAATGCTGAGACATCCTATTTTTATGGTTCCAGCCCGGAACGCATTCAAAATATACAAACTGCGGCATTGGCTTTTCATGGTGTTTTGATCGCTCCGGGAGAGACCTTTGCAATGGGCAGCGTGATGGATGATATCAGCCTCGATAATGGCTACGCCGAAGCACTCATTATTTATGGTGGGCGCACTATTAAAGGCGTCGGCGGTGGCGTTTGTCAGGTTAGCACAACTTTATTTCGCAATGCCTTTTTTGCCGGTTTTCCAATAGAAGAGCGGAACTCGCACGCCTACCGTGTTTATTATTATGAACAGAATGCCTCCGGAAGCAAAGATTCAAACCTCGTTGGCCTAGATGCAACCGTATACCTGCCATTGGTAGATATGAAATTCACAAACGACACGCCCTATTGGCTTCTGATGGAAACCTATACAGATGTAGCTGGGCGAAACTTAACCTGGAAATTCTATTCCACATCAGCAGGGCGCACCGTAGACTGGCAGACAACGGGTGCTCAAAATGTTGTCGATTCTCCCGCGCCGCTTTTTGTTGAGAACGATGAATTGGCAAAAAACGAGATCAAGCAAGTCGATTGGTCTGCTGATGGTGCAGATGTTTCTATTACCCGTACAGTTTATCAAAACGGCGCATTTTTCTTTGAAGATGTTTTTAATACGCATTACGAACCCTGGCAAGCCGTCTGTGAATATGGCCCAGACACAAATAATCCTGAGAAAAGAGCGAAGGATGAAGGAATATGTCAGTAGAAATTATGTAGAGATCATAGATTTTTCTGCAAATTTCTAAACGCTAAAACCTGAGGTCTAAAAGCTAAACTCTGGTAAAATATCGCCTTGTACAAGGAGAAAATATGATCAAAGAAGATTTACTTGAAATTCTACGTTGCCCTGCTTGTGTACGAGAAAAAGAAGGGCTGCTTAAATTAGAAAAAGATAGCTGGCTCCTCTGCCAGGATTGCGAACGTAAATACCCTATCGTAGACGATATCCCCGTCATGCTCATTGACGAAGGCGATAAATGGGTGGATACCGCTGCCGATGCACTTCCTGTTCCGCCACCTGAACCCAAATAAAATTTGAAAGAAGAGATTGCAAACCTTTTAAGTGGTGACGAGACTCTTGCCGAAACCGCGATGAAAAAGCTGATCGAAAAGGGAGAGTTAGTACTCCCTGTTTTGGTGGAATTACTCGATTCGCCTGATCCAGATCATCGCTGGTGGACACTCAGTACCGCTGCACAAATTGAAGGCGTAGACGTAGATTGGCTCATCGCTGGTCTGGATGACGAATCCGTTGAAGTACAGCAAGCCGCAGCACTGGGATTAACGGGACACCCTTACCCTAAAGCTGTTCCCGCATTAGTAAAAAGCCTCTGCGCCCCAAACACGATGCTCGTTACTCTCGTGACAAACGCTCTTTCTTCCGCAGGTGCAGATGCTGTCCCCGCGCTGCTCGAATTTTTATCTACACCCCAAGCGCGAGATACCGCCCGTGTTGGCGCGATCCGCGCACTAGCCGAAATTGAAGACCGCCGCGCAATTCCCGCGCTCATGGCAGCCCTCGAAGAAGACTCCGCCCTCATCTCGCATTGGGCAGAATCGGGACTTGAGAAATTAGGCCTAGACATGGTCTACATGAAATTGGACTAAAAAATGAATGAAAAGAAGTTTGACTTCAAAGAAATACTCAAAAAACTCCCCTACGGGATGATCATTGCTTGGGTAGCTGCCCTTGCTTTGGCTTTTGGTTTATTTAATTTTTTACGTGGCTTTGTTGCAAGTATGGAAATGATCAACTTGCCTGGTTTGGCAGTGGTTGATTCTCCCGATGCAACCCCAGTTGCAGGGGATGCTCCCCAGCCAGAAGTTGCCGTAGAAGCCCCAGCCTCAAACCTCCCAGCTCCTTGGGATGGCGCAAGTCGCGTCAATATTCTTTTTATGGGTTTAGATGCCCGAGATCTGGATACAGATGCCCCTCGTTCCGATACGATGATCGTCTTTACCATTGATCCCCTTAGCAAAACAGCGGGAATGCTCTCCATTCCACGTGATATGTGGGTGGATATTCCCGGTGGCTTCGGCTATGGGAAGATCAATACTGCCTTTGCGCTTGGCGAACAATATAAATTGCCTGGTGGGGGACCGGAACTTGCAGCTAAAACAGTGGAAAGATTTTTGGGCGTCCCCATTCAATACTATGGACAGATAGATTTCCATGCCTTTGAGGAAGCCATTGATGCCATGGGTGGGCTTTATATGTGCGTCGATCAAAAATTTCAAATTGATCCCATCGGCCCCAAGCCCAGAGAACCTTTTGATAAAGGATGCTCCATTCGTCATGGATATCAGGTCTTGGCTTATGCTCGTGATCGTAAATCAACAGATGGTGGTGATGTAGATCGTGCGTTGCGCCAACAACAAGTTATTTTTGCGCTACGCGATCAAGTTCTCTCGCCGGAAAATTTCCCCACGATGGTGGCAATGGCCCCCGATATTTATAACGAGGCCGCAAAGGGATTGAAAACGAACTTGTCTTTTGAAGATATGTTGAAACTCGCCAGCCTGGCAACGCAAATTGACGTGAACCAGATCAAACGAGGTGTTATCAACTATGATATGGGCATTCTCGATAGATCTCCCGATGGATTATCCATCCTGAAGCCTATTTCTGACCAAATCCGCGTACTGCGGGATGATATTTTCACAACGAGTGGTGCGCTTAGCCCGCAAGCTGTAGGAGATTCGGTCACGCTTATGCAGGCGCAAGCCTCGCGCGTAAATGTCCTTAACGGAGCCTATGGTATTGTCGAAGCTACAGAACTTGCAGCACGCTCTCAAGTCTACTTCTCCTCTCAAGGTATGAATGTAGTCGGTATCGGCAGCGCAGATAAATCTTATGACAGTACGACCGTTGTGCTTCATAATGCCGACTTATATACCCTCCGCTATATTCTTGATCTTGTGCAGGCAAATAGCAATCAACAGGTTGTGTTCCGTTTTGATCCCGCCGCAGGCTCAGATGTAGATATTATGCTGGGTAATGATTGGGCACTGAACAACCCCATGCCCTAAAGTATTAGAACTTTCTATAATAAAAGCCCCCAAGTATTTCGTGTACTTGGGGGCTTATTGTTTAAGGCTGCTCAAATCTTAGTCTCACACTGCCCCAATAATGATTTCCATTATCGTCCTGGCAGGGTGGGGCTCCCAAGCCAGAAACTGCAACGCTACCTGCCGCAAGGCGCAAGGAATAGCTTTTGTTTTCATCCATCGCAAAATCGGCATAACCATTGCCTAGCTCAGGTTTTAGCCCGGTGAAAAAATGCTCTTCCTTCCCATCCCACTCGATGATGATCTCAGCACCAGGGACCGCTTTTTTTGATGAGTCGCTGACATATACCATCAGCAATCCCTCAGAGATATTGGTGCTGCAAATCTCATCTTGTGTTGCAAGGATGTAGGGCGCACCTGGCGTTAGGCTTGCTGCGGTTGTGGCACGCGGAGTGCGTGTATTGATCGGGATAGGCGTTAGAGTCGCTGTCGCGGCTTCAGGTGTGGATGTATTAGTCTGTGTGGGAGGTGTCCCTGTTTGAGTAGGCGGAATCGGTGTTTGTGTTCGAAAAGGGATGGGGGTATTTGTGATCTGTACAGTTGAAGATTCTCCCTGTAGTGCAGAAGCAAGAAAAGCGAGCACTTCGAGCGATTTCGGAGATTCTCCGTTAGCGAGAGAGCGTTCTGCCTGGCTCTCAAGAGCGGCGATTATATCGGGGTCGTTTAGGCTTGCGAGTCTTTCTTCGGCGCGCTCCAGATCACCTGTGGATGCATAAGCTGATGCGATGAGAGCGCGGTATCCATCTTTGAAATCGGTACGCAGCAGGGATGGGGGGGCATCGCTAAGCTCTACGGGGGCAATAACCCATGATATAAGGAGACCAAGCCCAAGCCCGAGTATGATTCCGGCGAGCAGATGCCAGGAGGCGAGTATCTTTTTCATGGCACGGATTCCGAAAGGGATGGCTGCCAAGCTCGCATCTCACCCAGCAGTTTTTCTAATTTGTCAATATCTTTTTGCGCGTAGTCACTATCTTCAAGGCTTTCTTCGATTATTTCAACCGGAGCTGCGCTGCTGATTAGTGCAAGGCGGTGAGCAGCAAGTTCGAGATCATTATCTTTTTGGTAACTTTCGGAAACCATCAGAATATAGTCGTTGCGGTAGTCGGCATGGAGGGCGTTGGGGGCGAGGTCTGTGTATTCGACAGGGGCGATACGCCAGCCGTAAAATAGCCCGATAACGAGGCCGAGTACAACTGCAAGGAGGGCTTGTATCCAACGAGACATAATCTGAAATCCAAGGTTGAAATCTGTAAAAAAAATGCCTGAGCAGGAGATCGGCGGCACCCAGAGAGAGTTCCGTACCGTTGCTTCCTTTCGGACCTGGCGGGGTTGGGAGTCTTCCGCCGCGCCGAGCCTGCCCAGACATTGGAAAGGATACCTGATGTGAGAATGTGTGTCAATGTGATGGTGATAATGTGGGAGGATTGGCGAATTATTTTCTTAAAGGGCCTGTCGTTTGAAAAGACTAATTTGCTATAAAACCATGCCGAAGCTTGAGTTTGCGTACTCGTATTCCGATCCCACCTAAACGCCCGCCCATCAAGCCCAGGATGATGCACATGATAATATCGGCAACTGTGGGCGCATGATAATAATAGCTGGCAAGCAATTTGAAGATCACCAAAAACCAAATTAAAAAGAGATAGATTTTGTCAAGAGAAAATGTGACTGCACGAATTTCTATATTCGCCTGCATTGGCACAATATAGCTCATCAAAAACCCGACAGGAAGAAAGAGAAGAGTGATGAGCGCAACTTTCTCCCAGGTGAAATGTCCTGCTGCAATGTCGTGGGAAAAGTAGAGGCTAAAAATGATCGAAAATTGGATGAGTAGAAAGGCGCGCAGCCAAATCTTGAAGCGACTTTTTTTCAGTTCGCCGCGTTTGGATTGGAGAAAGGTGAGTAGAGATATTACTTTATTTTTCATGGAAAAGTGTTTCACAGCATAGCTGATTTGTGCTTGCTTCTGGCCGAGTTACAATATTTCGGCGACGGACATCGAGGAACTATTTTCTAGATTGTATCACTCAAAAGAAAAATGCAATGGCTATGAAAAGGCATTGCATTTTTCTTTTTGAGCTAATTTTCTTTGTGCTGGCTATGCGGAAAGGCTGTTTTCCTGCGTAGATGTTTCGTTCACTTTTACACTACTTAGTGCAGCGTAAATAAGGGTTGCCAGCCCGATGGTGAAGAGAATTCCGCCACCGATCATCATTTGTGCGTGGAAGGCATCTGCGAGATTTACACCGTCGAAAATATGGGTAGGTCCTGCCCACATTTGGACGCTAAGGAAAAGCATCCCCATGACGATGGATGTCATCCCGCCAGCAGCAGTTTTTCCATTGTCGCTGCCGTTTTCAAATCCGACCATCTCTTTGATCTTGGGGAAGCTAAAGAGCAGGAAGATGATAAGGGTAAGGACTATTGCGTAAACGATGAAATCAAGAGGCATAGACGAGCCGCTATCACGTAATGCGCGCGATGTTGCCATATGAATAACGCCAACGATCAGTGATAGCACGAGTACTATGAGAGAATCTCGATATGCATTTTTCTTGCCCCGAACAAGTGCAATGGTTGCGCGAATGCCCAAAATGCCAAAAGCGACAAAGGCGAGCACATAGATGATGTAGAGCCATTGAAATTTTGCGATGGCTTCATACCCCTCGTAATCCAGGGGATTGAGGGCGACACAGGTCGTCCCGACGCCGCTGAGGATGATCAGTGCAGATGTTAGCCCCATAAAGAGGATGCCAATGAAGCGTAGGAATTTTCCCATTTTATTCTCCTTGATTTTGTATTTGTTTGATTAAGACAGCATATCCATTGTACAGTATTGTGAAGATATACACGAATGACTTTTGTCTTAAAGGGGTAAAGAGAAAACCTCCGAGATTTGACTGCAATTAAATCTCGGAGGTTTTTAGAAATTAGAAGAATGTTTTTTATGCTGCTGCAAAGCCAAAAACGAAGGCTGCGGCCATCAGCATAAATAAGACAGGGAGCATTTTTAGGATGGTGTCTTTGGAGAGCAGAGGCTTGCCTGATTTAAGAAAGGTGAGCAGTAAGCCGCCAACACCGATCAGTGCGCCGCCGATGCCGACCCACGCGAATCCGCCAAATGTTTTGCCCTGTATACTGTAGATGATGGGGAGCAGGAAGATTATCATCCCGGAGATACCGTGGACAAAGGCTATGGGGATAAAGGCTAATTTGTTTATCATTTTATAGCGAGAATAGATGACAAGGAGAAAACCGATAATAGCGAAAATAGTGTAGATATTGCCCCAGCCTGGGAGGTATTCATAAACAAGACCAAGCGAAAGGCTTAGGGGGATAATGGTCGAGATAATGACGACGAGGGGGCTGCCGAGGATGTCGAAGCCGAGGATGATGAGTAGCAAGCTTGCCACGAGCAATACGCCAAAAGATACGGTATATGCTGACATTGCGAGCGTTCCGGTTCCATCTATCCCGACAACAATTTGGTAGGCGGCGAGTAATCCTGTAATTAGGAGGAGAATGCGATCTAGTACGGAGATTTTTTTCATAGTTTAAAAGGAAAAGCTGACAGGTCTTTAGGTCTGTCAGCTTTATTGAATTAGAACATTAATAAGATCATTGCGCTGAGCATGTAGAGAGATGCGTATTTGAATAGCCCAAAGTTGACAGTTTCAGAAGGCTTGACGACACTTGCTATGGCTAGGCTGAAGAGGCCAACTGAGAGAACGGCCATAAGACGCAAGAAGCCCCATTCGGTGCCAATGCCATACGCCGCGATGCCGATGATAATTGCAGCAAGAACACTAGAGAGGGCGATGGTTTTGCGGGTGAAAAGCTCTCCATAAGTGGAGGGGAAAGTGGGAACGCCAGCGAGTTTGTAGTCTTTTCGGTATCGAATGGAGAAGGTGAGGATGTGCGTGGGTATCCAAAAGAGGATAGCGAACATGAGGGCGATGCCGATCCAGTCTATTGTGCCTGTGCCGAGGGCACGGCCTGCGAGGATGGGCATGCCGCCTGAGATGCCGCCCCAAACGATAGACCAAGCGGTTTTTCGTTTAAGCCAAATAGTGTAGATGACTACATCGATGAAAAGGCCGCCAAAAATGATCAGCCCATATAGCGCATCCATTGCGACTGCAATACCAACTCCCAAGATAGATGTGATCAGTCCAAGGCGGAGCGCTTCTGTTGCATCCATTTTTCCAGATGGGAGCGGGCGTTTTTGTGTTCGGGGCATTTTTGCATCTATATCGCGGTCGTACCACATGTTTAGAATGGTGCTTCCGCTGACGCTTAAGAAGAGGCTCAGTGTAAGCCCGAGCATCGTTCCTGTTGTTGTAACAGGGCAGCGTGCGGTCATATAGCCGGCTAAGCCAGTCACTAGCAAAAGGATGGTTTGCAGACTTTTGATGAGGGGTAGATAAAGACGCATTTTGGCTTTTAATTTGTTCATAATTGCTCCAGTGCCGGAAGTAGAAAAAAAACAGGTAAATTAGACAAAGATGGGCGAGATTATAATCTCGCCCATCTTGAATGTCTAGCTATTTAGCACAGCGGAAGCCAAGTGCTGGGCTATAGTGTTGTGGTCCTGCTGAGTTGCTTTTCCAAACTCTCAGGTCAACTTCGTATGAGTAGAAAGAGCCGCCACGCATATGACGATAGTGTTGGTCGTGGTAGTCGTCGCCCATCCATTGCCAGACATTTCCGGCCATGTCGTAAAGACCGTAGGGACTGGCTGAGTCGTGGGTTTCGTAGCTGCCTTCACCGAGATCGTAGGTTTTTCCATTATAGAAGCCAACGGGGGTGGTGTTGCCTAGACGACCGAACATTTTCTCGAAAAGATCGAAGGATGAATAGTAATTGGCGTTGTTGCCGTGAATTTCTGTGCCCCAGGGGAAAGGGAGCCCGTGATCGTCTACAACTTCTGTACCGCGGGCGGCTTTTTCCCATTCTACTTCGAGGGGGAGACGATAGCCATTATATTCACAGTAGGCATTTGCCCCCCACCAGGTGACGAGGGTCATCGGATGGTTGGTATAGGATTCCATAGCAGTGAAGCTTGTACCGTCATAACTCAAGCGTAAACCCGGGTCGAAGGGCATGTAGAGTTTATCTCCGGCCTTGATCTCTTCTTCGTGTTTGTAGCCATCAAAGGGTTCGCCTTCGTAGTAGCCGCCTGCACCTTCTTCGTGCCAGAGGACTTCACCGGCTTCGACTTCAAAGTCGCCGATGCTGATGTCGCCGGATGCTAATGCAGCGTTCAGGAATTCAACATATTGTTCGACAGTAACGTCTGTGACCATGATCTCGAATTCATCTACATCTGTGGGATGGTCGTGCTGCCCGAAGAGGAATTCGCCAGCAGGGATGGTTGCCCAAGCTTCAGGGTCTACACCTGTGTCAACGTAGGGTGGTTCCAAAGAGCTGACGCTGGGAGCCGGTCCACAAGCGCTGAGCAAGCCAAGGGTCAGGAGCGCAACGATGAAAATCATCCGTTTCATTTGGAGACCTCCTTGAGTGTAGCTTCAAGCTCTTCTATTTTCTTCTTTTGTTCTTCAATTTCTGTTTCGGCGTTTGCTTTCTTTTCAGCATCGAATTCTTCTTTCCAGTAACCTTTTTCCAAGAAGAGATCGTATAAACGCCAGATCAGGAAGATGGCAAGAACGACCAGAACGATGCCCAAACCAAAGTCCATTAGAAGCATGACCATGTTGACCAGAGATTGCTGCTCACTTTCTACTACGAAAAGGCGTTTCATAGAGAAGATGGTCGCGGATGCGAAAGCAAGGTCAGACATGATGATGATCGTCCAGCCAGCCCATTTGCGTTTCTTTCCTTCTACTTTGGATAAATCCATGAAGTAGAAGAGGATGATGGTCGCGATAAGAGCAGCAAGGATATGCCAGTGACCGGTGAGTGTTATGCGTTCTTCACGATGAGGCCAAACACGGAAGATCTCATCAAGTTTGATGGCCATGAATATGCCCACACCGCTGACGGTGAAGTTCATGAAGACCATCTGCCAGCCAGGGCCAAATTTAAGCGGGTCACGCAGGAGTGCGCCAATTTTTTGTCCAAAGGTCGGTTTTTCGATGTCGGCTGTGCCTTCTTTGATGAGTTTATCCCATGTATAGATAACGTAGAGCAGGGCTGCGAACATAACAAAGACAGAGCCAAAGTAGATTGTGGTGTGTGCCCAAGGTAGCCAAACAACTGAGAGTGCACCAAAGGTGATAATGATCGTGCCGACGATCATTAGCGGCATGGCGATACGATGCAAAATGCCTTGGAATTTCATCCAGCGCCCAACGATCAAAGTGATCGCAACAGCAATAAGCGTGAGCATAATGTGAAGGTGGCCAATGATCGCTTTTTGCAAATAGGTTTTATGCGGTACACGGATCAGGTCTTCGCCGAGGAAGGTTTCGTGTCCATTGCCCCAGTAGGAGCCTGTTACGGCCCCGAATGTTGCTGAGAGAAGGGTGGCAACTGCCATGGTGAAGAAGGCCAGGCGCTCAAGATCAACACCCTTTTTGCTGTGTGCATAGGGAGAATCAGCTTCAAGACGGTATTCCTTCTTCCAGGGCCAAAGCGCTGCTGCAAGCAAAATACCAGCAAAGAAAAGCAACGATTGTCCAACCAGGAATAGCCCGTGGAAGACGAAGTTATGTCCAAAATAGGCGAAGCCCATTCCGAAGATAAGCGCTAACAGATAACCAACGGTCGTAGTCGCATTGATGGTAATCTGCTCATGGCGTTTCATCGGGAGCATCTCGGTCATAAAGTAGACTTCGATGGCGACGATGCTCATCGCAATGGTGTGATAGAGCATGATAATGCGCCCTTCACGTTCTGCCTGCACAAGTTGAATATTGAGCAGTTTGACGGTGATGTCTCGAACTCCCCATTCCACCATAGGACCAGACAAGGTACCCCAGATTGCGGTTATGATCGCAACAGCTGAGATAGCAACGAGTGTCAAGCCTCTGGTGGAGCGGAAGAGATAATCAAGACGTTTTGCTAGAAAATCTTTCATATTGAACTTCTCCATGTAATTTACAAATAAAATTGTTGGGCATAGTGCCCAATTTGTATTTTCTAATTATTTTGAAAATAATTGCGCTTTGAAGTACTTGTGCTTCTAATAAGATAACAGAAAGAGAAAGTACTGTCTTTATTAAAAAGCAAATTTGCGAACAAAAAACCGCAGACCCTGGAATTAGCAGACTGCGGTTTTTTTTAGTTAAATAAACTTAGTTCTCAATATCTTTCACAAAACCCCAGGCAAAGGCAAGAGCCATAAGCAGGAGCAAGCCAGCGAGGATATTGAAAACCAATTCGGCGCTGAAGAAGAGCAATTGCTTTCCTGAAACAATGAAAGCCAAAGCCATTCCGCCAAGACCGATCAGCAGACCGCCAATACCAACCCACTCAAAACCTTTGGCAGGATTTCCCTTGCCGTATTTTTTGACGAGGAATGGGCCGAGGAAGATGATCAATCCGGCAACGCCATGGAAGAGAGGTACAGCGATCTTCCTGAGCATGTCCATTTTGCCAAAGCTGGCTACAGCAATGGCTACTAGACCAATTGTCGCAAACCAAATATAAGGCTTTTGATATTCACCATAATATTGACGCACGATACCAACGGAAAGCCCAAAGGGGATCAGGCTGGCAACCGTCAATACGAAAGGTGTGGCAAGAATTTCGTAACCCATGAAGATCAAGAGTACGCCAGAAACGAAAAGAACAGCAAAGCCCAAGATGTAGTATAGGGCATAGACTTTCTTTTCCCAGCCGTAGCGGGCCCAGAAACGCCAAACCATATAGGCTGCTGTAACGCCAGTTGCAAGTAACAGGATGATATCAAGTACATTGGGGTGGCTCATAATACACATTCTCCTTATGTGAAATGAATAAAATCGGCTGGAAAGCCGTTATAGCAAAAAGAGCGTATAAATTATTACAAGTTTCTTCTTTTTTGTCTGTGATGTAGGTTACATAAATATTAACATGAAGTGAGTGAGAAGGTTGCGAAACATGCCCCATCCCGAATCTCATAAATAATGAGCGAAAGGTGGTGGATGTGTCAACCAAAGTA
>CAZOOX010000051.1:0-25067 GCA_964581545.1 uncultured Anaerolineaceae bacterium | reverse complement strand
CTGGTACCAATGCCCGCTTCTTTGAGTTTTTCCTGTAACCCATCACGATTCGGCACTTGTAAAATATAGAGGTGATAAACATGTGTACGAACCGGAGCTTCGTAAGGCGTTTGAAGGTTGGACGTTCCTATCAGGGCTTCGCTATAAATATGCGCTACTTTACGTCTGCCTTCATTCCATTTGTCAAGATGAGGCAATTTGACGCGTAAAATTGCAGCCTGTAGTGCATCAAGCCGGCTGTTGTAGCCTAAGATTTCAGGAAAATATTTTTTCTTCCAGCCATGAGCGCGCAACATGCTCATTTTTTCGGCCAGTTCCGGGTTGTTGGTCACCGCCATCCCACCATCGCCGTATGCGCCTAAATTTTTACTGGGGAAGAAGCTCAGGCAGCCAATATCGCCAATGCTTCCGGTTTTCTTTCCCTGATAGTCTGCGCCAAAAGCCTGAGCATTATCTTCGATGATGCTTAAATTACTTTCTTTCGCGATTTCTGCCAATGCATCCATATCGGCTGCTTGACCATAAAGATGCACGGGGATGATCGCCTTTGTTGCGGATGTTACTTTTGCGCGGGTTTGCTCAACGTCGATGCAGTAGGTTTTTTCGTCCACATCTACCAAGACGGGGGTCGCACCAACGTGTAAAACTGAACCAATGGTTGCGAAAAAAGTATAGGCAGGCAAAATAACTTCATCGCCCTCGCCAATGTCCAGTGCGCGCAGAGCAAGTATGAGCGCGTCCGTCCCGGAGGCTAAGCCAATCCCATGTGCTACGCCTAAATACTCTGCGACTTCTTCTTCAACGGCAGTTACTTCGGGTCCTAAAATAAAATACCCTGAATCTAAAACACGCTGAATTGCCGCATCCATTTCTGGTTTGATTTCTTTATACTGAGCTACTAAATCGAGCAAGGGGACTTTCATCTTTTATCTCCTTGGCAAAATCTGCCAGGTCTATTTTAGACGTTGAACTTTTCCATCTTTTTTCTGATATTGGGATTTACAATCTGCGCAGGTGATTTGTTCATCTGCATTATTTTTGTTGAAGGGCAGCTTAATACCGCATTGGCACATCCATGCCTGGATTTGGGCTGGGTTGCCATAAACCAACGCATGCGGAGGGACATCTTTCGTTACCACCGCGCCTGCCCCAACAAAGGAATACTCCCCAAGTGTCGTGCCGCAAACCACAGTCGCATTTGCGCCAATTGTGACACCACGTTTAACACGAGTGACCATATACTCTCCACGTCGATTAACATGGCTGCGAGGGTTGATCACATTCGTAAAAACCATCGAAGGTCCCAGAAAAACATCATCTTCCAAAATTACGCCTGTATAAATTGAAACATTATTCTGGATCTTGACATTATTCCCGATTTCAACATCATTGGCGACAAAAACATTTTGGCCGATATTGCAATCTTCGCCGATCTTTGTTTTGGGCATCACATGGCAAAAATGCCAAATATTTGTACCTATACCAACGACTGCCCCTTCGTCAACATAACTGGATGGGTGTACATAAAAATCTGTCATGGCTACTTCTTCAGAAAAGGATGTGCGAGATCATCAATCGCTGTGAGAGGCGTGTTCCGGATGTTATATGCCAACTCGATAGAAGGGCGTGCATCATCCAGCCCAAAGCCATTACCGGCTAATGTGCGTTCATAAACGCGGGTATGTAAATCCGTAAAACCGCCAGAAAACTCAACTTCATTACCATTCACGGTAATTGAGCGGTAAGTCTTTGGTTTACCTGGCTCTATTTCAACGGGGAGATCGTTTTCGTCAACAGAGAGGAACCAGCGTACTTGAGCTCGCTCAAACTCCACAAAGCCAGACATGCTTTTGGGGGTTGAGCGATGGAGTTTAAGTAAGCCTGGCTTTCCGAAAAGCCACTGGAGCATATCAAAAAAGTGAATACCGATATTGGTCGCAACGCCGCCTGATTTTTCAGGATAACCTTTCCAGGATGTGTGATACCAAGGTCCGCGTGAAGTCACATAGCTCAATAAAACCTCATGCTGCTTGCCCGATTTATCTGCCTCCAGATTTTCCTTGAGCGCAACAAGAGCAGGATGTACGCGTAACTGCAAAATCGTATTAATTTTTCCTTGATATTCTTCTTCAACACGGGCAAGTTGATCCAAATTCCACGGGTTGATAACAAGGGGTTTTTCACAGATTGCGGTTGCCCCAATGCGTAAAGCCAAACGGCAATGAGCATCGTGCAAATAGTTTGGAGTCATTATACTGACATAATGAACACGCTCTTCTTCAGAGAGGTGACGCAATTTTTCGAGATGGCGGTCAAAACGCTCGATCTCTGTAAAGAAGCGCACATCCTGTGTATAACGATCCAAAATTCCGACAGAGTCGTTAATATCTGTGGCTGCGATCAGCTTATTCCCCGTATCTTGGATAGCCTTCAAATGGCGCGGGGCTATATATCCGGCAACACCGATAGCTGCAAAATTCTTGCTCTTACTTGTCATGTTTTACCTTCTGTTTTTGGGGATGGAAAGAACGCTTCACGCCTGTTTTAGGCTTGAGAACGTTTAAATAAACTGTAATTCGGTAATGAGCACTTTCCGCTAAAACCGTGATTGTAGACTATTTTACCGAAGAAGATGAGTCTTTCAAGGCCTCTTCATAAGTTTTTACAATCTTCTCTAGCGAAAATTCTTCAGCTTTTTCCCGGCTTGCTTCTCTGAAAGATAATAATTCTTTAGTGTTATTCAGGAGATTTCGTAAAGCTTTTTCGTATTTGTCGCTGTCATTGATTAAAAAGCCGTTTTCGCCTTCGTTTACCAAGTCGACAAAGCCGCCAATATTACTGACCGCCATCGCCAAGCCCATGGCAAGAGCTTGTACGCCTACAACCGGGAGACCCTCTGAGAGGGAGGGCATAAAAAGGATATCGCTTTTACGGAACCATTCAATGACTTCCGCTGGGGTGACCCAGCCAGGGAGTATGATTCGATCTTTGAGATTGTGTCGGGATATTTCCTCTTCTACATCTTCGCGCAGTGGGCCATCACCGAGAAGAACACATTGCCAGGGGAGGTCTTGTAATTTTGCAAGCGTTTTTATGATTTGCAAGGGATTCTTTTGCTTCATTAAACGCCCTGCAAAAATGATGCGTGGTGGGGATTGAACCTCTAATTCACCTGGATCAAGCTCTTTCAGGTCTACACCGTTGTGGATCACTTCGATGTCGACAGGATAATGCTTGAGTGCGAGTTGACGTGTAAATTGGCTTACAGCAACTACTTTTGTGGCATCTCGCCAGATAGGGCGGGTGAAGGGATAAACCCAGCGGAACCAACCTCCCGTTTTTTCTGGTGCGCCGCCAGGGACATCCCCGAGATGTGCTGTGAGAAGGTAGGGGATTTTTCTTAAACGAGATAAAAGCCAAGCAGCAACACCGGTGGGAACAGCGAAATGGACGTGAATAACATCGGGGCGCCATTTGCCTGTTAAGCGGAACCCAGCCCAAAACGCGGAGAGAATATATGCGCCCATGGTCAGGAATCCTGCGCGGAACGCCTCCTTCCGTAATGAGGGCACGCGGATGACTTCTATCCCTCCATCCAATATTTCTTTTTTTGGTAATTCTTTAAGGTGGGATGTGATGATGACTATTTCATGTCCACGCTTAGCCAGTTTTTCCGCAATGTCTTGGGCTATGCGTCCACCACCGCCGCCAACAGGAGGGAGTTCGTAGGTTAGGAGAAGAATTCGCATTATTCTATATTGATGATCTTTCGAACGGTGTAGGTAGGTTTGCGTTGAGATTCGTGATAAGTGCGGACTTGTAGTTCGGCGATCAAACCCATGAGAATGGATTGGAATCCAAGAATGAAGAACATGGCGCTAATTTGAAAAAGTGGGGAGCCAAAAACTGAAATGCCAAAGAATATGCGCCGTATTGCCAAAAAGAGGAGAAGTGCTGCACTAAGGATTATGATGCTCATCCCCGCACCGCCAAAGAGATAGATTGGTTTGGCTGAATAGCTCAATAAAAATTTGACGGTGAAAAGGTCGAGGAGGACTTTTAGCGTACGCTCTAATCCATATTTAGCCTCACCAAACCGGCGTGGGTGGTGATGAACGGGAACCTCGATAATTTTTGCGCCTACAGAATGAGCAAAAACAGGAATAAAACGATGCATTTCTCCATAGAGCCGAAAGCCGGTGATAGCTTCACGTCTATAGGCTTTGAGGGTGCAACCATAGTCATGGAGCTCTACACCTGTAACGCGGGAGATCAACCCATTTGCCATGCGAGATGGAAGGGTACGCGTAATAAAGGTGTCTTTACGTTTTACTCTCCAGCCACTGACGACATCGTAGCCTTCATCTAATTTTGAGAGCATCATGGGGATGTCTGCGGGGTCGTTTTGGAGGTCAGCGTCGAGAAGAACGATAACTTCTCCCTTTGCGTGGTCAATGCCGGCTGCCATCGCTGCTGTTTGCCCAAAATTGCGTCGAAAAGATACTACACGGATATGTTGGGTATCTTTTTGTGCTAGTTCTTCGAGAACCTTTAGGCTTTGGTCGCTGCTACCATCGTCAACAAGGACGACTTCCCATTTTTTCGGAAGGGAATCAAGTGCATTATGGATTGCATCAAAAAGCAGGGGGAGACTTTCTTCTTCGTTGTAGACGGGGATGACAAGAGAGAGATACATTTATTTTCTCCTAAACCATACTGCATATCGATGATAAAGCACTTGCTTAATGAAGTACATTATCAAGAAGGAAATATAAATCTAAATAAAAAGGAAACCTCGAAGAAGTTTCCTTTTTTGAAACAAGCTTCATTATTTCTGCAGTCTTTCCAAATCTGCCTGTACCATCATCTCAACCAAGCCTTTAAAGCTGACTTTGCGTTCCCAACCGAGTTCTTCCCGCGCCTTGCTGGGATCAGAAATCAGCAAATCCACTTCGGCGGGGCGATAAAAGCGTGGATCCTGAACAACATAATCTTGATAGTCTAAATCTACATAGCCAAAAGCCAATTCGCAAAATTCGCGCACAGAGTAGGTTTCGCCAGTGCCAACAACGTAGTTCTCAGGTTTTTCTTGTTGGAGCATTAACCACATTGCTTCAACATAATCGCCGGCAAATCCCCAATCACGACGTGCGTCGAGATTGCCTAAACTTAACTTCTCTTGCATACCGAGCTTAATGCGCGCAACGCCATCGGTGATCTTGCGCGTTACAAACTCCAGGCCACGGCGGGGGCTTTCGTGATTGAAAAGAATGCCAGATGACGCAAAGAGTTCATAAGATTCGCGATAATTGATCGTGATCCAGTGCCCATAAACTTTTGCGACACCATAAGGGCTGCGGGGATAAAAAGGTGTATCTTCTTTTTGCGGAACTTCCATTACTTTGCCGAACATCTCACTGCTCGAAGCCTGATAAAAACGAATGGAGCGATCAAAAAGACGAATAGCCTCTAGCAATCTGGTTACGCCCAGCGCTGTTACTTCGGCGGTCAACACAGCTTGGTTCCATGAAGCAGGCACAAAAGATTGTGCTGCCAAGTTATAAACTTCACTTGGTTTGTACTCTTCCAAGAGAGCCAAAAGTGAGCCTTGATCGTGCAAATCACCTTGCTCTACGATGATCTCATCTAGCAAATGCTCTACGCGATCATATTTAACGGTGCTGGTTCGGCGAGCCATGCCTACTACCCTGTAGCCTTTGGAAAGCAGTAACTCAGCAAGATAAGAACCATCTTGCCCTGTAATTCCTGTAATTAATGCAGTTTTCATTTAGTCTCCTTAAATTTCAAGCGCAGGGATTATAACGTCTTTTTGCGAATTCGGATGATGTCTCCGATGATGACAAGTGCGCTGAGGGATAAGATCCACGCGACCATTGCGCCGAAAGATAAAGTGCCGAAGCGGACGTAGTATCGACTTGCGTACCATTGAGTGAAGAATGCCAGAAAAATAACCTCTACCGTTAAAAGACGCGGTAACCAGGCATCTCGGTGTTCCCGATGGATGATCCACGCCTGAGCAGCGAAGAGGGCTTGCAAGGCGATGAAGATAACGCGATAACGGGGGTTATCCCATTGGTCGCCGCCCGCGCGGAGGGATGCGAGGATGATCCAGAACCAGCTGCCAAGCCCAAACCACGTCCAGACTCGGCGCGCAAGGGGAGAATCTTGCTTTGGGAAAGTAAAAAGCCCGTAGAGGAGGAATGGCGCGAGGGCGTACCATCCTGCTGCGCGCAAAATCCCCAATATTTTCCATGTGAGCGTGCTTGGCTCGATGATGGCGGCAGGAAGAACGGGTTGAGTCAAACCGTAACCTGTCACAAAGGGGATATGTAAAGCCGTGGGCATTTCTTCGAAGAGTTTTTGTACCCAGCCTGAGCCGCGTTCGAGTTGGTAAATATCCCATTGGATGGCTCTTTGTGTCCATTCAAGGATGATGCCGAGGGGGGATGTGGAATCTAGTTTTGTCGTGCTGAGAGCGGAAGAAAGAAGAAAGATGGAAAGAAGGATGAGTGTGATGGTGATGATAATTTGTTTAGTTGTTATGCGGCTGCCTTCGCGTTGGATTGCAGCATAAATGCTGAGGAAGAGCAGGCTTATAAAGGCTATAGCCGGGGAGATAAGAAGCATGCCAAGAAAGGCTCCACCCAAGCCAATTTGTGTAGCGCGATTTCCTTTGTCTTTTTGCCAACTCAGCAATGCCCATAGGGAGATCACGACAAAGCTGATCAGGAAAGGCTCGCGCATTTGAGAGCTGCCCATGAGGATGCTTTCTGGGTAGAGGGCAAAGATCCATGTTGAGATGCGGGCAAGTTTTTCGCCGCCGAGTGCTGCCGCTGCCATCCAAAAGAAGGGGACGCCGAGGGTGGCAACAAAGGCAGAGAAAAGAGCGATCATAAGCGGGCGGTGGGTGTCTGGTGAAAAATAACGATAAACACCTGCACTGAAAGCGAGTAAGCCACCATATTGGTCAGTATGATCTTTTTGACTGAAGGCTGTGATGAGGGAATCATCGCTTTTGGCAAGTTCGTAGGCGGCGGTGTCACGCCTGAAGGCATCGTAGAAAACGTATCCAGCTTGTTGTTGTTCGCTATCGGGATAGCCGTTAATGGGGAGGAATACGTGTAAGGCAATCGCGGTAGCGAGGCGAAGCAGGAGCGCGAGGGCGAGAATCCAGAATAGGGTGCGGGATTTGCCTGCCCATTGCCAAAGAGCGTGGAGTGCGCTGATGCCGAGAAAGAAGATGAAAGAGGCGGGAAGCCAGGCAAGGAAATAATTACCACCTTCAAAAATGGCAAAGATGGCGGCGAGAATTATGCTGAGGGGGAGGATGATTTTGGTTTGTTTAAACACGAGGGTATTGTACTTCGTATTTCGTAAAGCGTATTGCGTAGTCTCTCTTGATCCGTCCTTCGACTACGTGCTTTGCATTCGCAAAACCATCCGCTCAGGAACTGGGTGAAATATCACGCATCACTCGTCACTTTTACGGCTCCCATTGGGGTTGCCAGTCTGGTTCGGGGTTGTCGGTAATTTGCTGGAGGTCCGTTCCGTCTGGGCGCATAATGTATATATCGGCTTGGTCGTTGTTACGGAGGGAATTGAAGGCGATCCATTCTCCGTTGGGGGAGTAAACGGCGGAGTTATTGTTCCCGCCTTGTGTGAGACGAGTCATGATACCTGTTTCGATTTCGTAGTTGAAGATGTCTTTGTCGAGAGGCGGACCGGCGGAGAGGAGTAATGAATCCCCGTGTGGGGACCAGGAAACGCTTCCGGTAATGCCGAGCAAGCCATAGGTCACGCGGGGAGGCGGCGCGTCAGCGTTATCTACATCCAAAAGAAATATTTCATACTCAAAGGCTTGATCTTCTGTCATGGCGAGGGCGATCCGTTTTCCATCTGGAGACCAAGCTGCTCCGACTAGGGAATTAACGCCAGCTTGTTTTCTGCCTCCGTAGATAAGTTGGGCATTTTCGCCATTGCTGTCCATGATCCATAGACCTGTCACATCGTCTTCAGTTTTATTGATGAAGAGAATTTTCTTGCCGTCGGGGGAATAGGCTGGAGAGAATACATTGCCGATCTCTTTGGTGAGTTCGATCTCTTGGGATGTGCTGAGCACGAGCAGGTAAAGATCGAAGGTGCCAAGACTCTTATTTGATGCGTAAATGATGGCTTCACCCTGTGGAGAAAGAGAGGGGTAATAATGATTGACTCTGTCGTGAGTGATCTGGAGAAGACCGCTGCCATCGCGATTGACCATGCAGATCTGGTTATAGTCGCCGCGCGTGCAGGTAAAAATAATGCGTCCGCCATGAACGCCAGTGGGATAGGGGAGCGGGGTAAAAGTAGGCGGCGGGAGGGGTGTGTAGGTAGGCGGGAAAGTTGCTTCGACGGTTAGCCCGGCGGGTGTTGTTATCGCTGCCGGAGGCGAGGGTTCGATGAGAAAGAAGGGGATAGCGAGAAGCCCCAAGAGGAAGATCCAAAAGGGGAAACGTTTTTTCTTTTTTTGCGAGAAGATATTTTTGCCGTGTTTAAGCTTGGGCATGGTGAGGGGATTATAGCGGATTTCGTTGTTGCTGATCTGGGAGAGGGAAATAGAACGCGAATCAAGTGAATTTAAAAGAAAAAACTGCGAAAATGAAACCTTCGCAGTTCTAAATTCTTCACCACTCCCCAAAACCATCCTTTGGTTTCACCCCTTCTAAATAATCTTCAATCCTTCGTTTAATGCCGGGTGCAGTATTTTCAGGTAGTGCATTGAGCGGGAAAAGCTCAATTTCGTCGATTTCCCAGTCCCCATTGCCCGTGTAGGTGAAATCCTTGCAGAGGAAAAGGGCGATATGGTCTGTGTGGAGATAAGTGTTCTTTGTATAGATGCCGAAAAGCTCCATCTCCCCGAGGGTGGCACCGGCTTCTTCCAGCGCTTCACGACGTGCGGTTTGAGCGAGGCTTTCGCGGCGTTTTGCCCCGCCGCCAACAAGGAACCATTCATCTTGATAGCTATGTTTGACCATCAAGACTTTATCGTCCTGGATCAGTAAAACGCGTACACCGAGCGAGATGGACTTTAGAATTCCGATGACCAGGAAATAAATGAAATGGAGCAGTTTTAGGAAAGGGCGTTTCATAGAATTAGTTGGGTAGTCTTTTAGTTGAGTAGTTGATTAGTTAAAATAATCTGCAAGACAGTCTTTGGATGCAAAGCAGATTTTAGTCTACTTCTTATTTACTTGAACTTTGGATAAGGATTTTTTGCCCGCATTTGTATGTGATCTGCCACGGATTGCACCGATTCCCACCGATTTTTAGTGCTTTTTTCGTGAAATCCGTGTAATCTGTGGCTAAAAACATTGCAGGGGGCTTATCCGAAACTCAGGTTATTTGCTTTTCACTAATCCCTAATTACCCATTTTCTACTTCCCCATTACTTCAAAATTTCCAATTTAGCCAGGCTCGCAGCTAATCGTTTGATACCCACGCTTTCAAATACAATGGTCACGATCTCATCGTCGCCGTCGGCACGGGTGTTGAGGATGATGCCTTCGTCGAATTCGGGGTGGCGGACTCGTGATCCCATCCGGTATTTTGATTCTTTAGCGGGAGCAATTTTCTTTCGCGCGCGTTTCGGGAATGTTGGGGAGGAAGCAGATGATGAAGACGATGTCCAGCGTGTTGTTGATTTTGATCTGCGCGAAGAGCCGCCTCCCCAAGAATAGGATTTCTGGCGAGAGGCACCAGCACCAGCGCGGGATTTTCCGATCATCAATTCTTCGGGGATGTCATCCAAAAAGCGAGAGGGGTAGGTTGCTTCGGCGTATCCGCGCCCGCCGCGTTGCACAGAGCGAACGAGGTAGAGGTGGTTTTTCGCGCGGGTGATGCCCACATAAAAAAGGCGGCGTTCTTCGGCCATTTCTTCAGGTTCGTCGAAGGAGCGGCTGTGGGGCAGGATTCCGTCATCCATGCCGACGATAAATACCACGCCAAATTCCAGCCCTTTTGCTGCGTGCAATGTGAGCAGCGTGGCGGCGTTTTGCCCTTCTTTGAGCGTATCCTGATCGGAGATCAGGGCAACATTTTCGAGAAATTCAGTTAATGTGCGTTGGTCATATTCTTCGGCGAGACGGCGCAATTCCAGCACGTTATCCTGGCGGTCTGTACCTTCGTCGGTACCGTCGTTGAGATAATCGAGATAGCCAATGTCTGCGACAACTTTGTCGAAAAGTTCGCTGACGGTCAGGATGTCTGAAGATGCACGCCACTCAGCAAATAAATGCCCAAAATTGGATAGGGATGTCGCCGCGCGCGCAGTGAAAGAATCCCAGTAGGGAGATTTTGTGCCGCGTGAGAGATCGAGTAACGCTGCTCCGGGAGAGTTGCCAGCATTCTGAGCAACTTGGTGCAGGGTGTCGAGCGTTTTCTTTCCAATCCCCCTCGGCGGGACACTGGTAATGCGCGCCAAAGAGATCTGGTCGCTGGGGTTATGGATCAGACGCAAATAGGCGATCATGTCTTTGACTTCTTTGCGACCATAAAATCGCTGTGCCCCAACAAGTTTGTAGGGGATCTGCGCTTTTAAAAACGCTTCTTCAAGAAGACGAGATTGTGCGTTCGTGCGATACATGACAGCACAATCGCTGGGTTTTACCGCGCCGCTATCCGTGATCTGCAGAATAGTATCAACGATGTAATTTGCTTCGGCGTAATCATCTACCGCTTCAAAATAGGAGAGTTTATTCCCCGCACCGCGTTCGCTGAAAAGTTCTTTGCGTTTACGGCGGGCGTTTTTGTCGATTACGGACATTGCCGCGTCAAGGATATTTTGCTTGGAACGATAATTCTGCTCAAGCAGGATAGTTACCGTCTCAGGATTATCTTGTTCAAAACGATGTACATTGCGATAATCCGCACCGCGCCAGCGATAAATGGAATTATGAACGACAATCCCGCCAGCGAGATAGTTGTGAAGGTTTTCCACTTCCAAATCGTAAACGTCGCCACTATAAGACTCACGAGAGACATCTACGATAACATCTTCAATAATTTCTCCGTCTTTTTCAACCGCAACGATCATGGAAGGGTGAAGTTGGCTGGTAGGCATTAGATTAAAACGAGGAGATAGAGCTGCGTCGCCTTTATCAACCAAAAATGCGCCAATAAGAATTTCAGCATTTCCTACATCATCGCTAAGTTTTTTTGCTACTTCGTGAATGTCATTATATTCCAGACGATTAATCCCAATCCGCCAATTTTTTCGGCTATGTATGCGCGGATTATAGCCCTGCTCTTTGAGTTTCTTTGCTAGCTCTTCTTCACTGCTCCATAAATCGACACGGTGTGCGCACCATGGAGATTGTTTGGTTTTACGTCCATCACCAAAATAACGGATATTCACTACATTACGAAAAGTCCCTTGCGGGAGATAATGAGGATGTTTTTCGTCAATCTCCAAATCATCCATTAAGTGTTGAGCATTCGACCGCGTGTCTATTTCTTCGTATAGTAAATTCACTTTCTCTTGCGTAAAACGCATTTTGCGTCCGCTTGTGTGAAAAACTGTTGTGGGGATACCATAATGAAAAGCGTAGAAGGATTCCCAATAGTGAGCATCCGCCCTATCGTCACAAACTTTTAGAACCCAAATCTTGTCTGCTTTTTCTTGATTGCTGCGGACTTTTAGTCCGACTTGAATCGATGTACCGTCACTGCGGGCATGAGATGCAACCCCAACCCGAAAGCCTTTATCTTTTCTGTACATGAGGTAGACATAATGTAATTTGTCATTAAGCCCAAGACGTGTGAAAACAATATGATTTGGCGTTGCACGGAAAGAATAGCCTTTTTGGGTTTTTACAGTAACTAATTCCCCTTCAAAATGACGTTTCCCTATGTGGCTAATGCTGGATGGAAGTGTAGAGCCGCGTCCGCTCGCAGCGATCACTTGATCTCCAACTTTTAGCTCGGCTATGGCTTTGTCTCCTTCGCTTGTGCGGAGGCTTGTCTCTGGTGGGAAACACTGGTCTGGGTCTCCAACCACGAAAATATTATGATGCACAGAAGCCAAATGCTTAATTAGCGTATACTGCGCCATATTCGTATCCTGGAATTCATCCACAAGGATATGCTGAAAACGCTCGGCATATTTTTCTCGAATCGCCGGATTTTCTTCAAGCAAACGCGCCGTCACTACGAGCAGATCGTCAAAATCCAGCGCGTTATTATCTATCAAGAGTTCCTGATAGCGTGCATAAACGCGTTTAACAACTTCATCTCTGTAAGTAGTGGTAGGGTATTCATTGGGGCGGATCAATTCATTTTTTGCATTGGAAATTGAGCCGTGCACCGAGCGGGGGCGATAACGTTTCTCATCTATATTCAATTCACGGAGGGCTGCTTTAACGACATTCTCTTGGTCTTTTGAATCGAAAATAACAAAGTTTGAATCGTAGGGGAGAAGCTCCACTTCACGACGCAAGATGCGCGCGCAAACAGAGTGGAATGTACCCAGCATCAATCCCTGTGAAAATTGTGGTCCGATCAGGTCTTCGACTCGCTCTTTCATCTCTCTCGCAGCTTTATTTGTAAAAGTTACTGCGAGTATTTGGTAGGCGCGAATCCCTTTTTGGCCGATCAGATAGGCAATACGTTGTGTCAGAACGCGCGTTTTACCAGAGCCTGGCCCAGCAAGGACAAGGACAGGGCCATTACTGGCCGTGACGGCTTCTTTTTGTTGTGGGTTGAGAGAGTCGAGGAGATGCATTTTGTTAAATGATAAGAGCGGGTTATCAATATAGACCCGCTCTTACGAGAGGATTATTTGAGCTCAGATGTACAGTTCGGGCAGCGGGTTGCCTTGATGGAAATTTCTGTGAAACAAAAGGGGCATTCTTTGGTGGTTGGTTCTGCGGGAGCAGGGGCAGCTTCTTCTTTCTTCGTTTTATTTGCACTCTTGACGATCATGAAGATGACAAAGGCGATAACGAGGAAGTCAACAATGGCTTGAATGAACGCGCCATAAGCGACAACTGCATCACCAACAGCGAAGGATAACGCGCTAAAGTCCACGCCGCCCATCACGAGTCCAATTAGCGGCATCAAGATATCTGCCACGAGCGATGCAATGATCTTTCCGAATGCACCACCAATGATGACGGCGACTGCCAAGTCCAGCACGTTACCGCGCATTACAAATTCTTTGAATTCTTTTAACATCTTTCTCCTCCAGGGGAATCATTAATAAGGCGATTGTACCGTTGTGGAATATGACTGTCAACGTAATTGACGCTTTAAGCAATTCAGGTATAATCGAGTGGCTATACTTCTTTTTTATGCTTTTTTTATAGAGGTCATTCGCCCTTTTCGGGCTATTTGAATGAAGAATAAATATCCTGCTGTTTTGAAATCAATTTTATACTTAATTTTTTAGTTTGGAGGCAACATTGGCTGTAAACGAGAAATCTGTTATTCTGCAAGTTGAGAACTTGCGCACACAGTTCAGCACAGACGATGGGCTTGTGCAGGCAGTGAATGGAATTTCACTATCGTTGCGAGAGGGGGAAACTTTGGGGATTGTGGGGGAAAGTGGATGTGGAAAAAGCGTTTCAATGTTATCAGTAATGCGTTTGTTACATGTGCCGCCCGCAAAGATCGAGGCAGACCGCCTTTACTTTATGGAAACAGATATTATGTCTTTGTCAAAAGAAGAAATGCGCAATGTACGTGGTAGTCAAATTGCGATGATCTTCCAAGACCCAATGACATCTCTAAATCCTGTTCTCACCATCGGTTTCCAACTGATAGAACCCCTCCAGTTACATTTAGGCTTAGATGACGAAGCTGCTGAAAAGCGAGCAGCCGAACTTCTTGAAATGGTCGGCCTTTCAGATGCTGCCTCTCGCCTTAACGATTATCCTCATCAATTCTCTGGTGGAATGCGACAACGCGCAATGATCGCGATGGCTTTAGCCTGCAATCCAGCAGTTTTAATAGCAGATGAGCCAACCACAGCTTTGGATGTGACTATTCAGGCACAAATCGTTGATCTTGTTCAGCGATTACAAAAACAAATCGGTATGGCCCTTATTTGGATCACCCATGATCTTGGTGTTGTAGCAGGTTTGGCAGATCGCGTTGTTGTAATGTACGCTGGATATATTGTTGAGAGTGCTTCAGTTGATGAGCTTTATGGTCAACCCCGTCATCCCTATACAGCAGCTCTTTTACGCTCTTTGCCACGTATGGATGGCAGTGTTGGTGAAGACTTGGAATCTATCAAAGGATTACCACCGGATCTTATTCAACTTCCGAAAGGATGCCCTTTTGCAGCCCGTTGTTCATTTGTTCAAGATAAATGCCGTACTGAGAATCCTCCTCTTGAAGAAATTTCCCCCGAACACAAAATTGCTTGCTGGATTGATGTAGATACAGGTGAATTTCGATGAACAAAAAAAAAGTACTAGTTAGGGTAGAAAACCTTACAAAGCATTTTCCCATTACACGCGGTATTATTTTCCAGAAACAGATCGGCGCTGTGCAAGCTGTTGATAACGTCTCCTTTGAAATTAGAGAAGGTGAAACATTAGGCTTGGTCGGTGAAAGTGGTTGCGGCAAATCAACTACTGGACGCACGATCCTTCAATTACATCGTGCCACTTCGGGCACAGTTCTCTATAATGGAGAAAATTTGGCTGAAGTTAACGACGATACGATGCGAAAATATCGCCGTGATCTCCAAATTATTTTTCAAGACCCTTACGCCTCTTTAAATCCCAGAATGACAGTAGGCAGCATTATTGCTGAACCTCTGGAAGTACATGGTATCGGGACGAAAAAAGAACGGCGCGAACGTGTAAAAGAGTTGCTCGCGTTGGTGGGGCTGAATCCCTACTTTATCAATCGGTACCCACACGAATTCTCGGGCGGACAACGTCAACGAATTGGCGTGGCGCGTGCCTTGGCATTAAACCCGAAATTTATTGTTTGTGATGAACCTATTGCCGCATTGGATGTATCCATTCAGGCACAAGTGGTCAATTTACTTGAAGAATTACAAGAACAATTCGGTCTCACTTATTTGTTCATTGCACACGATTTGAGTATGGTACGCCATATTGCAGATCGTACCGCTGTAATGTATTTGGGGAAAATTGTTGAATTGGCAGATAGAGATGAACTCTACGGTAAACCTTTGCACCCCTATGCTCAGGCTTTGCTTTCTGCTGTTCCAATCCCTGACCCTGTAAAAGAGCGCGAGCGCAAACGAGTCATCTTAGAAGGTGATGTTCCTAGCCCTTCCAATCCACCTTCAGGATGCCGTTTTCACCCGCGTTGTCCAATAGCAGAAGATATTTGCAAAGAAAAAGAACCCGAATGGCGAGAAGTTCACGATGATCATTGGGTATCTTGTCATTTGGTCTAATACCTATCACTTCATAAAGGAGGTGGTGCTTCTTAATAGATGATATAAATTCGTCGTTACTTGCTAAACAAAATATTTTATAAACTTAGAAGGAGAAGATATATAATGAAAAAGAACACAACCTTATGGTTAGTCATTTCTATGCTTATCGTTAGCAGCATGGTGTTGACCGCCTGTGGTGGTAGCGGTGCTCTTGCAGAAGATCCCGTAACCCTTAACTGGAACTGGGGCACTGAGCCCCCAACCATTGACCCCTCTTTGGCTACCGACACAACCTCTGTTGATGTTGTTGGTAATACCTTCATGGGCTTGACCAGATTTGACCCCGTCACCGGCGAAGTTATCCCTTACTTGGCAACAAGCTGGGAATCTGGCGAAGATGCTGATGGCAACCAGACCTGGACCTTCACCATGCGCGAAGATGTCTCCTGGGTTAGCTATGATGCCGAAACCGGAAAAGTTAGCAAAGTTGAAGGCCACGAGAATGTGACAGCTCAAGATGTTGTTTACGGTGTAAAACGCACAGTTAACCCCGAAACAGCTTCTGACTACTCCTACGTTCTTTATATTATCAAGAACGCTGCTGCCATCAACGGTGGTGAAGAAGGCGTAAGTCTTGATGACTTGGGCGTTGCCGCTATTGACGACTACACCGTTCAATTCACCCTTGAGCGCAAAGCTGGCTACTTCCCCGCCATCGCTGGTATGTGGATCGCCAATGCTATGCCCCAGTGGGCAATTGAAGCCAACCCTGATTCCTGGACAGAACCTGAGAACTTCGTTTCCAATGGCCCATACGTTCTTGAGAGCTGGGTACACGGCGGCGAATTGAACCTTGCCAAGAACCCCATCTTTTTTGATGCTGACTCCGTACAAGTTGAACGCGTTCACGGTGTGATCATCGAAGAAGAATCAACCGCTTTCTCCCTTTATGAAAACGGCGAATTGGATAGCACTGCCGTTCCCTCCGCTGAAGTTGATCGCGTAAAAGCAGATCCCGAACTCAGCGCAGAATACACCCAGATCCCTGTTCCTTGTACCTACTACTACGGCTTCGTTAACACCAAAGAGCCCTTCGATGACGTTCGCGTCCGCACAGCTTTTGCTCAGTCCATTGACCGCCAAGGCTTGATCGACAACGTTGTCAAAGGTGGCCAGTTCCCCGCAACCAGCTTCGCTCCTCCTGGAATCTTCGGCGCTCCCGAGCCTGGAAAAGTTGGTTTGGCTTATGATGTTGATGCTGCGGCAGCCTCCCTCCAGGCATATCTGGATGACAAAGGCATGACCATTGATGACTTCAACGCTTTGGACATCGTCCTTATGCACAACACCAGTGAAGGTCACGCAAACATCGCTGCTGCAATCCAGCAGATGTGGGCAGACAACCTGGGCGCAGAGGTTCGCGTTGAAAATCAGGAATGGAAAGTCTACCTCGACACCATTACCAAAGATACTCCCATCGAAGAAGTACCTCATATCTTCCGCCTTGGCTGGTGTGCTGACTACCCAGATGAGAACAACTGGATCCACGAAGTCTTTAACTCTGACGAAGGCGCAAACCGCGTCCGCACAGATAATGCTGACTTCAATGCTCTCACTGTTGCAGCTGGTGAAGCTCAAGACCCCGCAGAGCGCGAAGCTCTCTACGAACAGGCTGAGCAGATGTTCGCTGAAGAGATCGTCGGTTATGCTCCGATCTATCACTACACTGAAATGAACGTTACTCAAAGCTGGGTGACCCGCAACTTCCCGCCCTTGGGCGCAAATGACTTCTACAACTGGACAGTTGATGAAGCAGCTCGCGGTAACTAGATTTCTGATTTAGTACCAATCTTGAGAGGTGGAGGGAAACCTCCACCTCTCAATTCTCTAAAGTAGAAGGAAAGCAACCTATGCTTCGATATATCATTCGTCGTGTTTTGCAGTTTATTCCTGTTTTATTTGCCGTAACCTTATTTACTTTTGTTCTGATGCGTGCCATTCCTGGCGGTCCTTTCGACTTTGCCGGGGATAAAGCTTTGCCTCCGCAAGTTGTCGCAAATATCGAGGCAAAATATCACCTTGATTGGCCCATGTGGAAACAATTTCTCTCTTATCTGGTCGGTGACGACCTCCTGGGAGAAGAAGGACCTTCTTTGGGTGTTATTCGTGGTGATTTGGGACCCTCTTTGCGCTATCGTGGTCAAACGGTTAATGACATCATAGAAACATCCTTGCCTATCTCAGCACAGCTGGGATTTATGTCGCTATTATTAGCCCTTATTATTGGCATCCCAACAGGAACCATAGCGGCCCTGAAGCAAAATACGTGGATGGATTACACAAGTACCTTCGCTGCGGTTATCTTTCTTTCTATTCCAAACCTGGTTTTGGCACCGATCCTGATATGGATATTCGCTATCGAGTTGGGTTGGTTCCCTGTGGCAACCTGGGGTGCAAAACCACCTTTCTTCCTCGGAATTTTCCCTCGCTTTAGCCAGTTAAACGCAAATTATTTTAGCCATGCTGTCCTGCCTGTCTTTGCTTTGGGAACATCGTCAGCAGCAGGTATTGCACGCCTTACACGGGCGAGTCTCCTGCAAGTGATCAACGAAGACTATATCCGCACCGCCCGTTCTAAGGGCTTGCGTGAGCAAACGGTTATCGCGGTACATGCGCTCAAGAATTCGCTCATCCCCGTTGTTACTATTCTGGGACCAGCTTTTGCAGCATTGGTAACAGGTACATTTGTTGTTGAGTTGATCTTTGGCATCAACGGCATGGGAAAGCATTTTGTCAGCAGTATTGGCAACCGAGACTACCCCGTTATCACGGGTGTGACATTGATCTACGCTGTTGTGCTTGTGATCGCCAACCTCTTGGTTGACGTTACTTATGCCTGGCTTGATCCACGCATTCGATTTGATTAAAAAAACTGATTTAAAAACTCAGGAGATAAAATATGGCTGTTGTTGATCTCGCAGAAGAAACAGGCACTATTACACGAAAAGAAAGAAGCTTAGGGGCAGAGGCTTTCCAGCGACTATTGAAAAACCGTATTGCAATGATTAGCGGTATTTTTATCATTGTCTTGGTTTTGGTTGCTGTTTTTGCTCATGTTGTTGCCCCAAGCGATTACGCAAGGCAAAGCCTTGAAGAAAATAATGCTGTTCCGGAGTGGATTCTTTTCATGCTTCCCGACGGGGCAGAAAATTATGCTCGTATTAGCGACTCTTTTGCATTAGGCGCCGATCACCTTGGGCGTGATATCTTGAGCCGAACGATCTATGGTGCGCGCGTTTCGCTCACGGTAGCCATTGTTGGTTCCTTTGTCAGCCTAATGGTTGGCGTTATTTATGGGATGGTTTCCGGATATCTCGGTGGGCGCATAGATAGCATCATGATGCGTACGGTAGATTTCCTCTACGCCTTCCCCTTCCTTGTCGTCGTGATTTTGCTGCAAACTTATTTTAAAGCGATTGCCAGGCAGAGCGAAGGTGGAGAAGGAATTGGTGTCATTTTCCTTAACTTGAATAAAGAAATGGGCGGTTTGCTCTTCCTTTTTATTGCCATTGGTCTTATCAACTGGCTGGGGATGGCACGTATCGCTCGTGGTCAAGTACTTTCCTATAAAAAGAAAGAGTTTGTCGAAGCAGCACGCGCTGTTGGAGCGAATGATACCCGCATCCTTATTAAGCATCTTTTCCCCAATATTCTCGGACCATTGATCGTTGCCGAAACGCTCGCTATTCCGGGCTATATCTTTACTGAAGCATTCTTGAGCTTTATCGGCTTGGGTGTAGACCCGCCAACTCCAAGTTGGGGTATTATGATCTCTGAAGCCGTAAAGGGATTGCGCTCTTACCCCAACCAGATATTGGTTCCGGCTGTAGCCTTATCGCTTACAACATTGGCATTCAACTTCCTCGGAGACGGTTTGCGAGATGCATTTGACCCCCGCCAAAAACAATAGCCTATTTCTTGCTATAAAGGCTGATTGGGCTGGGGCATAAAAAAAATAGACAGAAAAAGAACTGCGGATTGCAAGAAAGCATCCGCAGTTTTTCTTTCGATGGAGCAATAACTTTGAAAAAACGTGGAAAATCTCTCTTGATAGTGCTGGTATTTGTGGGTGTTTTATGGCTGCTTATCAGCTATAGCTCTGGTCCGGCACGGACACGGAAACCCTCAAATGATTGGGGGCGCGGTGTGCCCGTTGGTGCTGATGCTTCTGGAACCCTGGGCATGGTAGTTGAAGAAGATGGCTCTGCTATTCATCTTGTTTGGCCCTTCGACATAGAAGGCGGTATTACCGGCATTCGATATATTCAACTTGGCGAAGATGCCCGAGTTCTTCAAGAGAAGGATGTCGTTCAGGTTCAGGGTGAAATGCGTGCTCCACGTATTTTCATGGCGCAGCAAGAGCTTTTGCACTTATTATGGTCTACGCGCGTTGATGCATCGCAAAAGTGGCAGTTGTGGTATGCACAAGTTGATCTTGAAGGTACGCTCCAGAGTGACCCAAAAATGATCTCGGACGGAAATGCTGGTGTTCGCCGTTTTGAAGCAGTGAGGGCTTCTGATGGGGGAGTCTGGGTAGTTTGGGAAGAGACGAGCTCTGGCAATATTCATTTGACAGGCGTATCCGCTTTTGGAGAGAAGCAAGCCCAAATCACGAGCGTTGCGGAGAATGTTTCAAATCCCAGCATTGCGTTAGAGGATGACGATCAAATCCACTTGGCTTGGCTTAATAGCAATAACGATCTCATCTATGCACAGGCTGGTGCAGATTTTACTTTTACGCCGGAGAATATACACCATATCCCTATGGGGACGGGGGCAAGTCTTAATGGCCCCAAAATGGGTGTTTCGGATGGGCAGGTATATATTTTTTGGTCTATTCTCGACCAGTCCGGTTTGGAGGCGGGAACAGCGCGCACGGAGTATATAACTTTCCCTGTCGGCGCGCCTGAAGAAGTCTCTGCTCAAGATGATATTTGGGTGCTACCCTACGAAGAGCCGCTTTTTCAACCTAAAAACGGGAATTATTCATACAGTGAGTTGGTGCCAGCTTCTCTCATTAACCGAACAACGCCATTTGTTTATGCGCCTTCACTGATCCAAAGCCCGCGTGGCGAAATGGCGCTTGCCTTGGCGGCTCAGCAGCAATATCGTCTGGATGGCTATGTTCAGATTGCCGTTGCCTTTTTGGAAAACGGTCTCTACAAAGGCTATAGCTTTGCGACGAAAACGCAGGAGATTTCAGGTGACCCGGTTTTGGCAGCCGATGATGATGGCAATCTCCATCTGGCTTGGCGCGAAGGATTTGATGGGGAAGCGGTCTACTACACAACAACGGATTCTGAAACCCGAACGATCACTGATCGCCCAACACTACGGGACGCTTCCACCCTTATCTTGGCAGGTGGGCTGGAGAGTATGACCGGCATTTTACTTTTCCCGCTTGCCTTCCCGTGGCTCTTTCCGGGATTGGTGCTTGTTATTATTTGGCGGCTGGTAAAAAATGATGAGAATATTAGCTTCAGGTCATCTCAAATTGTTTTGATAGTTTCTCTGATCTTATATCAGGGCTCAAAAATTCTGGTTTTCCCGACCTTTGTGGACTATATCCCCTTCTCGGCTTGGATAGATATAGCAGATGGGTGGGGAACGCCCTTGCGTATTATTGTCCCCCTGATCATTTTTGCCATTGCAATTTATATTTCTGAGAGACTTCGTCGGCGCGGAAAGGATGTGCCCTCGACCTTGCGTTACTATTTTGTGACAGCCTTGGTTGATGTGCTGCTGACTTTAGCTATATACGGCGTGAATTTCCTGGGTGCATACTAATCTCTCTTTTCCCCCCAAATGCGAAGCAAGGAGGAGGGGGGCTACGAGGGACGTTTTCGTAAAAACAAAGCAAAAAACATGAAAAAAACACAAACAATGAAGAAAAGCATCTTTCTGGCACTGGGACAGCGCCTGCTTTTTGGCCTACTTATTCTGGGCTTTATTCTCTTCCTAAGCTTTATGGGATTGGATATGGCACGTGGTGTTCCCTTGGGAGATGCCGTGCCGGAAGCATTGCGGAAATCCCTGAGCTATGCAGGGAAAGCGGTACGAGGTGATTTTGGCGAGACCACAGCTGGTGGTTTCTCTCTCTTGCCTGAACCCGTGATGGAACTTGCACCAGAACTTATTGTGCGTAGTTTTGGTTTATTAGCCCTCTCATTACTTGTGGCAACAGTATTTGGGGTAATACTCGGTGTTTTATCGGCAGGGAAAAGATCAGGGCAATCTCTCATGGTGATGATGCTTTCGATCATTGGCATTTCTGTGCCCAGCTTTTTTGCTGCTATGCTCTTGCAAATTGGCGTGATAAAGATAACGCAAATAACGGGCACGGAATTCCTTCCCGTTGGTGGTTTGGGCTGGGATAAGCGGATGATCCTGCCTGCGCTGGTTCTCGCAGCCCGTCCTTTGGCACAGATCAGTCGCGTTACTTTTGTGACCATCGAAGAAATTCTCCTGCAGGATTATGTTCGCACAGCACATTCTAAAGGTTTGCGCCAGCGCGTTGTGACAGGCGTGCATGTCTTTCGGAATGCGGCGATTTCCATTCTCACGACAGTTGCCCTATCTTTGCGTTTTTCATTGAGTTCTTTGCCAGTGGTTGAATTTTTCTTCGGCTGGTCGGGTATCGGTTTCACCTTATTGAAAGCCATTTCCCAGCGCGATGATAATCTAACGGTCATTCTGGCGCTCTCTTTGGGCGCGCTGGTGATTGTCGTAAATATCGTTCTGGATATTCTCTATCACCTGATCGATCCGCGCTTGGCAGATGCCGCTCGCGGCGTTTCCAGAGAGAAGAATAAGGGATTGCTTCAGTGGTTTCGAGATTGGCGAGATGGCCTAAAGAAAAAAACGAAAGATAAAGAAAGAGATTTAGGCAGCCCTTTTACCCAATTGGTAAAGGACAAGCTGGAGGCCGCTGAAGTGGAATCCGCGGCATTGCCTGATTTGAAAAATGACCGCACGCAGGGCAGGAAACGCGCGTGGATACAAGGAACGCTGGGGAATATCCCTTTCATGGTCGGCGGGCTCATTCTTCTTGCGCTCTTTCTTGTTATTGTCTTTGGCCCTCAACTCTCCCCACATAGCCCCTATACAACGCAGGGCTTGGTCATCGAAGATGGTAATTTTTCTGTCCCGCCATTTGAGCCGAGCGAGATCCATCCCTGGGGAACGGATATGCTTGGGCGCGACGTGATGAGTCTGGTGCTTTCCGGTGCGCAGCAAACGCTCTTTTTGGCAACTGCCGTTGTTCTGGCACGTATTTTTGTCGGATTCTTGCTCGGTGCTATCGCCGGATGGCTCCCCGGTAGCAGGATTGATCGCTTTATCGTTGGCTTGGCAGAGATTATTGCCGCTTTCCCCACTTTGTTACTGGCAATGATTCTAGTGCTGGCTTTTGGCATTCGACGAGGCATTGATCCCTTCGTCATCGCATTGGGATTTGTAGGCTGGGGCGAGATTATGCAATTTGTGCGCGGTGAAGTGATGATGATCCATCCGAAGCTTTTTATCGAGAGCGCTGTTGCCTTGGGGGCACGTTCTCCGCGTATTATTTGGCGGCATGTTTTGCCTAATTTGATCCCCTCACTCGTTTCGATCATTGTGCTTGAGATGGGCGCGGTATTGATGCTGCTCGGCGAATTGGGCTTTATCGGCATCTTTATTGGCGGTGGCGCATTTGCCGATTTAGATATTGGAGGGGCGGCTTTCCATTATTCTGATGTGCCCGAATGGGGCGCGATGCTCAGCAACCTACGTACCTATACCCGTTCCTATCCGTGGATGGCTATCTACCCCGCTGGTGCATTCTTTATTTCCATTATGGGCTTTAACCTTTTTGGCGAAGGCATTCGTCGCCTTATCGAGCGCGTTGGTGTTGAAGTAACGCGTCTTTTCGCCAATCGTTACACCTTCCTTGCTTCTGCTCTGGCGGTCACTGCTTTCTTTTGGCTGCGCGGCAGCACGGGGGACATCGTTTTTTATCAGCAGCAGGCAAGCCAATTTGACGGTCAGCAAGCCCTGGGTCACGTTGCGTACCTCACGAATCCCGTTTTCGATGGGAGAGCGTTGGGGAGCGAAGGAATGGATCAGGCCGCCGACTATATCGCATCCGAATTTAAGAATTTAGGCATTCAACCGGCGGGCGAAAAAGCCACATTTTTCCAGACCCGCTCACGTTCCTTTGAAACTTTGACAAGTATTCCCGTGCTGGAAGTGGACGACGGCAAGGCAGCGCCCCTTTATCGGGAAGATTATGTGGAATATGGACCTGGCTATTATCGCAATTTAGGTGATGTTGAAGGCAGTGTCCGTTTTGTTGCGACCGGCGAACTACTGAACCTGGGGACCTGGTTTGGACCGAATATCCCGGCACTGCGCGGCGTAGATTACAGTGGCGAAATTTTGCTCGTTCTTTCAGAAGAAGCTGCTAACGAACTGGCAGATGTGCCCAAGGCGGGCGTTTTGATCGTCACCGATGACGAAAAAGAATTGAAGGAGCGCTATACCCTTTCTGCGCGCGATCCTTTTTGGGTCATGTTTGGCACAAATCGTGAAGAAGGTGCGGATATTCCCACAATGTGGATCAGCGAAGAGATGGCAAATCGTCTGCTGGCTGACAGTGGTTATGATGTGACAGAGCTGCGACACCTGAGCGATGATCTGGGGCAGGATGAGATCTTTAACTTTAGTATTGACAAGAATCTTCGTATGAAGATCGAAGGAGAAATTCACGAAGACGTTGAAGCACGACATGTGATTGGTTATATGCCCGGTACAGCGGCGGTCGCTGGCGAAGGGCAATTTGACGACAAAATGATCGTTGTCTTTGCTCAATACGACCAGCCGCCCCTATTACCCGATGGGCAAATTCCCGTTGGTGCGAACGATAATGCCTCGGGCGTGGGGATGATGCTCGAACTCATCCGCACCATGCAAGAGAGCGGATATCAGCCCTACAAAACCTTCCTTTTCGTTGCTTATAGTGGTGAAGGATTGGAAGGAGGCGAATATGTACAGACGGATGTGGAGAAATTCTTAAGCGCAAAAACAGGATTTCTCTCCGCGTACGAAGTCGAAACGATCGTGGATTTGCGCGGGCTCGGCGCCGAAGAAGGTGATGCCCTGCTTCTATCGGTCGGCGGCAGTCTACGTTTGGCGAATATTTTTGAAGACGCCGCCAAACGGATGGGAACCCCTACAGAGCGTACCGGCGAACGCGTAGATATCAGCATTGTCTTCGATAACGGCGCATCGCATAATAGCGATGACGCTCCTCGCATAGGGCTGCTCTGGGAAGGTTGGGACCGAACTTCGAGCACCACGCTGGACACCTACGAAAATATGAGCGCAGCTCATCTTGATGAAGGCGGTGAAAGCCTAACCCTCGCCCTCATGACGCTTGGGCGAGAAACACAGCATTAAAAGCAAAGAGCGTGTGGACAATAAAATCCGCACGCTCTTTTTCTTTCGTAACTACTGACCCTCGTTTAAAATGTCTCTGCGAGAAGCATGTTTTTGCGACGAAGCAGATACCGTGTTAGTTGTCAAGCGTTAGTTTGCGATGCTAGCGCGTAAT
>CAZOOX010000050.1:0-25415 GCA_964581545.1 uncultured Anaerolineaceae bacterium | reverse complement strand
ATAACAAAAGGAGGCCAGACCCGTGACAGTAATAACCCTTGATCTCCCCGCTATGTATGGTGACCACCATGTTGTTGAAGTCAGGCGTATCTTGCTTGATCTCGAAGGCGTAGAAGAAGTATACGCAAGTAGTGGTTTTCATGCTGCGGAGATCACCTACAACTCTAAAAAGATTACTAAAAAGGATATCGTATCCAGGCTTGATGAGGCCGGCTATATTGGCGAGTTGTTTATCCCCAAAGAGACGGGGATTCCGGTGAATCAGGAAAATGGTAGCGCAGATACTTATTATCGTCATACTGAAGCATATGCGCAGACCGGCAAAGTTGTTAGTTTTGGGCAAGAGGTTGGGCACGAAGGACGTGGTCTCTGGCCTTGTCCTGGCATGACGCCAATTACTAGTATGGATGAAGAGTGAGGAGAAAAATGGCTAAAAAAAGACGAACTCCCCAGGAAGCCAGTAAAGACCCGGCAGCACAGGAATTGCTGATCCGTGCAGATGAGTTGGGTATTGGAACCGCGTTTACACGCGCGGATGATATGACAGCCTGTAATATCGGTTCGGCAGGAATGTGCTGCAAAATATGCAGTATGGGACCTTGCCGCCTGACAAAGGATGGCCAAGTTGGCGTTTGTGGTGCGACGCTGGATACGATCCAGGCTCGTAATTTGGTGCGCGCTATTGCGGCAGGCTCTGCTGCTCATTCTGATCATGGACGGGATATGGCTTTTACGTTGAAAGCCGTAGCAAATGGCGAGGCCGAGGGCTATACACTTCGGGATATTGCCAAGTTGCGAACTGTAGCCTCCATAAACGACATTCCCGTTGAAGATCGTTCTCCTGAAGATATTGCAAACGATCTGGCTGATCTTTATATCTCCCAATTTGGACAACAACAAGGAAGAGTTGTTGTCACAAAACGCGCTCCTGAAAAACGCCAAAAAATTTGGGAGGAAAAAGGCGTAGTACCGCGTGGCGTTGATCGGGAAGTGGTTGAAGCTTTGCATCGTACTCATATGGGTGATGACCAGGACCCTGAACATCTCTTGCAACATGCTGTTCGCACATCTCTTGCAGATGGATGGGGGGGCAGTATGATGGCTACCGACATTTCAGATATTCTTTTTGGCACGCCAGCCCCTATTTTGGGGCAAGCTAATCTCGGCGTTCTAAAGGAAGATCATGTTAATGTCGTTGTTCATGGTCACGAACCAACCTTGAGTGAAATGATCGTAGCAGCATCTCAAACGCCAGAAATTATCGAGTATGCAAAGCAAGCCGGGGCCAAGGGTGTTCAGCTTTCCGGTATTTGTTGTACTGCGAATGAAATTCTGATGCGGCAGGGTGTCCCTGCTGCGGGGAATTTCCTCCAACAGGAATTGGCGATTTTGACCGGCGCAGTTGAAGCAATGGTGGTGGATGTGCAGTGCATCATGCAGGCTTTGGTCAATTTATCTGATAATTTCCACACGGATATTATTACTACGTCGAAGAAAGTCAAGATCAAAGGGGCGACGCATATTGAATTTGACGAGCACAAAGCATTGACGATTGCCAAAGATATTTTGCGTCACGCAATCGATAACTTTAAGAATCGCGGTAAAGTGCAGATCCCTGATCATCGTACCGATCTGGTACCTGGTTTTTCACACGAATATATTAACTATATGCTCGGCGGGTCTTATAGAGCATCATTTAGGCCGTTGAATGATGCGATCATGTCCGGACGTATTCGTGGTGTGGCCGCGATAGTGGGATGCAATAATCCACGCAGTCAGCACGATCATTTGCATACTTATGTGACCAAAGAATTGCTCAAGCAAGATGTTTTGATCGTTGAAACGGGTTGTGGAGCGATCGCCTGTGCAAAAGAAGGGTTGCTGCTCGGTGAAGCAGGTCTGGAGAAGGTTGGACCTGGTTTGCGAGAAGTCTGCGAAACGGTTGGTATCCCGCCTGTTTTGCACATGGGCTCCTGTGTCGACAACACCAGGATTTTGACCGTGCTCACGCAAGTTGTGGCCGAGGGCGGTCTTGGGGACGATATCGATCAAGTCCCAGCTGTCGGTTTGGCTCCAGAGTGGATGAGCGAAAAAGCGCTCGCCATCGGCACCTATTGTGTGGCTTCCGGCGCATACGTGATTTTTGGTGGGTCTTCGCCAGTTAGCGGAATGCCGGACCGAGTCTCTGATAGTGACCTCGTAACGAAGATCATTAGTGAAGGCTGGGAAGAAGACTATGGCGGTAAGCTGGAGTTTATCCCCGATCCAGATAAGATGATCGAAGCCACGCTGGCGCATATTGATAAAAAGCGTGCCGACCTTGGTTTGCCGGAATATGATGCAGATCGTTTCGGCCAAAGCGGCGACGCTCGCATGTTGGAATTGGAAGAACTCCCACTTGCTGAACGCCGAGAATCCATCTACGGCGCAGCAGCAGATTAGGAGGAGAAGAAATGTCAAAATATATTGCAACTCGTGCTATACGCGGTGCTAATTCCTTGGTGGTTGAAGCGGAGCTTATGCTTCAACGCGCACTCAATGAAAAAGGGCCTGATACGCCTGTAGAATTTCCGAACACGGCTTATTTCCTGCCCACTATTTACGCGATGACGGGCATGGAAGTAGAAAGATTGGGGCATCTTGATGAAGCCTTAGAGCATGCTCGAGCTTTGCTGCATCCCATGCCGGCCGAAAATCACTGGACACCCTACTTGGGTGAAACTCTCGATAGCGGGATGGCAACGCTTTTGGCTGCTGAGATCATTGAAGCCATTCGTTTCGTTTATGGCTTGCAACCAGAGCCTTTCCCCGGCATTGAACTAACCGGCGGCACAGCATATCCCGAACTTGATAACGGTGGTGGCCCTGCAGGGCATCTCAATGGTCCCATTGATGATATTCAATTGCGTTCCTGGGGTATCCAGTTGGTCGATGGGCGTATGCCTGGCTTTGCCGCTATTGTTGGGGCAGCAAAAGATAATAAGACAGCTGTGAAGATCGTACGCGAACTTCAGCAACGCAATATTCTGGTCTTCCTTTCCGGCAATGTGAATGGGCGCAGTATTATCCATCAATTGGAGGAAGAGGGAATTGAGCTTGGTTACGATACATATACAATTCCTTTCGGCACAGATACGATCAGCGCCATCTACGCACTAGGATTTGCCGCTCGCTCAGCGTTAACTTTCGGCGGTATTGATGCAGGTCAGGCGCGTGATATTTTGCTTTACAACAAAAAACGCGTTTTCGCTTTCGTCTTGGCTTTAGGCGAAGTTGATGATCTTAAATATGCAGCCGCTGCGGGGGCGATCAACTTTGGTTTCCCCGTTATCGCTGATACTGTTATCCCGGAGATCTTGCCTACGGGCGTGACGGATTATGAGCATGTCATCTCGATGCCTTTCGAAGAGATCGAAGGCGCAGACGACATGGAGCGTGCCGAGCGCTTGGTACAGAAATGCATCGAAGTCCGCGGTGTCAAGATCAAGATGACCGAAGTGCCTGTTCCTATTCCTTACGGCTCAGCATTTGAAGGTGAAGTTGTTCGTAAGGCAGATATGCGCGTCGAATTTGGCGGAAAATACTCTCGTTGTTTTGAGTTCCTTCAAATGAAGGATATGGATGAAGTGACCGACGGCGTTGTTCAGATCGTTGGCCCCAACTTTGATGATGTCAAAGATCAAGGCGCGATGGATCTGGGCATCGTCGTGGAGGTAGCTGGGCGAAAATTACAGGAAGATTTTGAACCTGTTCTTGAGCGCCAGATTCACTACTTTGTCAACGGGGGTTCTGGTTTACAGCATATTGGTCAACGTGATATTGCGTGGATACGAATCTCCAGAGAGGCGGTTGAAAAAGGCTTCACACTGGAACATATTGGCACAATTCTTCATGCTCGCTTGCATGCGGAATTTGGAACGATCATTGATAAAGTGAAAGTCACTTTGTATACCGATCCAGAACAAGTCACCGAATGGCTCGAAAAAGCCCGTGAAGCCTATGATTTCCGCAATAAACGTCTGGCTGATCTGACTGATAATGCAGTTGAAGAATTTTATTCCTGCACCCTTTGTCAATCCTTTGCCCCTAACCACGTCTGCATCGTCAGCCCGGAACGCCTTGGTCTCTGCGGAGCCTACAATTGGCTGGATTGCAAAGCATCCTTCAGCATCAACCCTACGGGACCCAATCAGCCCATTCCTCTTGGCAAATTAATTGACCCTGAAATTGGTTATTGGTCGGGTACGCTCGATTATGCCAATGTCGGCTCTCACGGTGTGATAACAGACATTTCCATGTATTCCATCATGGAAAACCCCATGACAGCCTGTGGCTGTTTTGAGTGTATCGTCATGTATATCCCCGAAGTCGAAGGTGTTTTCATTGTCAGCCGCGAAGATACAGGCATGACCCCGATGGGGATGAAATTCTCCACGCTGGCAGGTATGGCTGGCGGTGGTATGCAAACCCCCGGTGTGATGGGTATTGGTAAATTCTATTTGATCAGCCCCAAATTCATTTCGGCAGACGGCGGTTTCAAACGTGTTGTTTGGATGAGCGCCAATCTTAAAGAGAGTATGTCTGCTGAGTTCCAGGGTGTCGCAGATCGCGAAGGCATCCCTGATTTAATCGATCGCATCGCGGATAGCAGCTCTGTCACAACCGTTGAAGAATTGGTTGAGTGGGTGAAAGAGAAAGATCATCCGGTTTTGGATATGGGCCCGATGGTCGCAAAATCTGCGCGTGTGGATGGTGCAGATGATGTGATCGCCCAGGCCGAGGCCGTTGTCGAAGCGGCTGTGGCAAAAGAAGAACCTCCGGCAGCGGATGTGGAGCCGGAACGCCCGCAACCCGAAGTTGCTCCTGTTGTGGAAACACCGCCTACACCGAAAGTGGTTCAGCAACCCAGCGTCCAGGCAGAATCTGGCTCACTCGAAGATAGAGTCGATAGACTGGAGCGTTCCGTCAAGACTCTGATCGGGTCACTGGTTGGTGCACTGGCAGAACTCGGCGGGGATGTCCCCGAAGTTCAGATCGTCCCACAAGAAGCACCAGCTGCGGCAGCGCCCGCTCCAAAAATTGAAGCAGAAGCGCCGCCAAAGATTGATCTTCCTCCAGATAAACCCTGGCTCGCGGATGATACTAAAACCGAAATTCTCAAAGAAAATTGGACAGGTGTCGTACGCGAAATCCAGATCGGTGCAACTACAGCCGAAGGTGGTACCCGTACCAGTGTTGCAAAAGTTGGCGGTGAAACAGCCATGCCCTTTATGGATTTTGAAGGTGCAATGCCAAACAAACCACTGATCGCAATAGAGATCAAAGACCGCCGCCCCGAGGATTGGTCAGAATTGCTCCTGAAAGAATGGGGCGATGCTCTGAATGATCCCGGAACCTGGGCGAAAGCGGCGGAAGAAGCTGGTGCAGATCTGCTCCAAATGACTCTTTCGCTGACCGATGCCGACGGAAACCCGACCAAACCAGAAGCTGCTGTTGATGCTGTCCGCAAAGTGCTGGAAGCAACAGGATTACCGCTGATGGTCTTTGGTCCTGGGCAAGTTGATGCAGATAATGAGTTGATCGTGCCCATTGCTGATGCTTTCAAAGGCGAAAGATTGCTTTTGGGTCTCTGCGAAGATAAAAACTACCGCACAATTGTGGCCTCTGCGATGGCAAATGGTCACCTGGTCAATGCCCGCACCGCGATGGACGTTAATTTGGCAAAGCAACTTAACATCCTGATAAACGATATGGGTCTTCCTCTGGATCGTATCATTATGGATCCGACCACAGGCGCATTGGGCTATGGTTTTGAATATGGCTATTCTGTTATGGAACGCTTACGCATGGCCGCCCTGCAAGGTGATGGCATGACACAGATGCCAATGTTGGTCACCCCCGGCGAAGAATGCTGGAAGACCAAAGAAGCAAAAGTTGGTACCGATGTTCCTGAGACCTGGGGTGAATGGCTTGAACGCTCAATTACCTGGGAAACACTAACTTCGGTGATGCTCCTTGAAGCTGGCGCAGATATTGTTACTCTGCGACATCCCGAAAGCGTACGACGTACAGGTCTGGCAATTGACGATCTGATGGGAAAGTAATAAGTTGAAAATCATAGCTTGCAGGTTAGATCTTTGACCTGCAAGCTCTCACCTTCGACCTTCAACTTTCAACGATATTTGGAGAAAAACATGGCACTATCAGGTATTGAAATCTATAAAATGCTCCCGCAGACAAATTGCAAGGATTGTGATTTTCCGACCTGTTTAGCATTCGCAATGAAATTGGCAGCCAAACAAGTGGAATTATCCTTGTGCCCCCATGTCAGCGAAGAATCGAAAGCCCTGCTTTCAGAAGCCGCTGCACCCCCCGTGCGCCCATTCGCGCTCAAATCGAATGGATACGAAGCCAAGGCAGGCAACGAAGTTGTTCTCTTCCGCCACGAAAAAACCTTTTACAGCCGCCCAGGGCTTTTTGTGCGAGTCTATGATTCACAAAGCCAGGAAGAGATCAAAGCCAAAGTTACACCAGTCGATGCCTATGTCGTTGACTATGTTGGCATCGAGTTGGAGATGGGCGGATTTGTTGTCCAGGCAGATGGCGGAGACTTCGGAAAAGCAGTTAGCGCAGTGCGCGAAGTCAGTCATCGTCCGCTTATTTTGATCGGTGAGCCAACTCAGCTAAAAGCTGGCTTGGCTGCGCTTAATGGGGATGAGAAAGTCATGCTCGGACACGCCACTACAGAAAATTGGGAAGAAATGGCAGCTCTGGCAAAAGAATACGATGCCGCTCTTGTCATTGAAGCTGATTCCGTTGATGGAATGGTATCTCTGTCTGAACAGGTGCAAAAAGCTGGTGTCAAAGATATTGTTCTTTCACCGACCCAGCGTGGTTTCCGTGGCACGCTTACGGCAAATACTGTTGCCCGTCGCATGGCACTTAAGAAAAATTTTCGGCCACTCGGATATCCGATCATCAGCTTCCCCGGTGATGTTGGGGATGCAAATCGTGAAGCTACTTTGGCAGCGCAAGCTATCGGTAAATATAGTGGCTTTATCGTGCTGGATCATTTCTCAGCTGAAGTCGCTTACGCTCTCTTGGTCTTGCGCGAGAATATCTACACCGATCCGCAAAAACCGATCCAGGTACAGCCGGGTGTTTACGAGATCAACGATCCCGGCCCCGATGCGCCTGTTTTGGTCACAACGAATTTCAGCATTACTTATTTTAGCGTTGCCAACGAAGTGGAAAGCTCTGGAAACCCCTCCTGGTTGCTGGTCACAGAATCAGAAGGTATGAGCGTGTTAACAGCTTGGGCAGCCGGTAAATTTGATGCTGAGGTGATCGCGAAAGATGTCAAACGCTTTGAAGTTGCTGATAAGGTCAACAATAGAAATATTGTTCTCCCCGGTCATACAGCTGTACTTTCCGGCGAGCTTGAGGAAGAACTCCCCGATTGGAATGTTCTCGTCGGCCCACGCGAAGCAGTGGATATCCCTGCATATCTGAAAACAGTAGCCTAAGCAGTGAGCAGTGATCAGTGGTCTGTAATTAGTGACTACGACCACTGGCTACTGCCTACTGACCACCGAAGATTGAACACTGGATACTGAAAATGGCTGAACACATCGTAAAATTTGATATTGCATCTGAGCCAGTCAGTGTGCCCACAGGCACTTTGATTTCTGAAGCTGCTGAAGAAGTTGGCATAGAAATTAATCAGCCTTGTGGCGGACAAGGACGTTGCGGACGTTGCGCCGTCATCGTTACCGAAGGGGATGCTGGTATACGCCGTCGTAGTGCTTTGCGTTTATCTGCTGAGGATGTTGAAACAGGTTACGCTTTAGCGTGTCAATCCGTGATCGAGGGGGATGTTGAGATCACCGTACCTCCTCAAGAAAAGATACAACGTCGCCTAACAACAGACCGTACCGTTGGAAAAGTTGCCGTGCCTGCTGGTTACGATCCGCAAGAAGGACAGACCATTCGGCGGGTTGGGCTTAGATTGCCTCCTCCGAGCATGAGTGACCAAAGCGATGATTGGAGTCGTTTGCAGACCGCTTTGCGCAAACAAGCCGGTGTTGCGAAACTGCAAGCATCCTTGGAGGTTATCCGAAATATTGGTGCCACTCTCCGTGAGAAGGATTGGCAAGTTACAGCAACGCTCATTTCAAAAACCTGGGACTGCCCTGATTGCCCAGCGCAATTATTGACGCTCAGCTCAGGTCATTTACAGGAAGATGCCCCTCTTTGGGGCGTAGCTATTGATATTGGCACTACTACTGTCTCAGTTTGGATGGTTGATTTACTCACAGGAGAAGTAAAGGCACAGGTCGCTGAATATAATCAGCAAATCTCACGGGGCGAGGATGTTATCTCTCGAATTATTGTTGCCAGCAAGGATGGTGGCAGCGAAAAAATGCGCGATCTGGTTGTGAGCACGATCAATGATCTGCTCGTGCGCGCGTGCAAACGGTTGGGTGCGAAACCAGAGGAGATCATGAAAGCGACGATCTCTGGCAACAGCACCATGATGCATCTCCTCTTAGGCATTCCTGCAAAGAGTATTCGGCTCTCGCCCTTTGTGACGGCCGTTAACCACATCCCGACCCTAAGCGCCGCGGATGTAGGTTTGAGCATTCACCCCCAGGCAATTGTCGATTGCTTGCCCGGTGTTGCCTCTTATGTTGGCGCAGATATTAGTGCCGGTGTACTCTCATCGGGGATGAGGGATTCAGAGGATATGGTCCTCTTTTTGGATGTTGGCACCAATGGAGAAACGGTTCTCGGCTCGAAAGATTGGCTCGTGACCTGCGCCTGTTCAGCTGGTCCCGCTTTTGAAGGTGCCGGGGTCTTATTTGGGATGCGTGCTACCAAAGGTGCTATCGAAGAAGTGTGGGTAAACGGTGAAACGCATGAGCCAACCTTTCGTGTCATAGGCGGTAGCAAGCCAGAGGGCATGTGCGGCAGCGGTTTGATATCCCTCTTGGCCGAGATGTTTTTAACGGGCGTGGTTGATAAGGGGGGGAAGGTGAATACGAAACTTCCTACAGCACGCACACGAGATGGTGAGCACGGCGGGGAGTATGTTGTCGTTTGGGCGGCAGAATCCGGTCAGGGAGAAGATATTGTCATCACCAATGTCGATATTGACAATCTCTTGCGCGCGAAAGCCGCCATCTATGCCGGATTTGCTGTTCTGGCGGAGAATGTCGGTGTCACGCTGGATATGGCTACGCAGGTTTTGGTCGGCGGCTCATTTGGTAAATATATCAACGTTGAAAAAGCGGTTGAGATCGGTTTGCTGCCAGACTTGCCTTGGGATCGTTTCCAGTTTTTGGGCAACACCTCCGTACAAGGAGCTTATTTAGCTTTGATCGACCACGAGGCGCGCAATCGGATTAAAGAAATTGCCACAAGTATGACTTATATTGAGTTATCTGCCGATAATAAATTTTATGATGCCTTCATGTCGGCACTTTTCTTGCCACATACAGATTTGAGCTTATTTCCCTCTGTGGCAAAGGTAATGAAAGATAAATAAGGTTTTGTTGTCAGATACTAAATTTGAGAAGGTGGTTGAGTAGCCCCGAATGCTTTTAGAGGGGCGTATCGAAACCACAAAAATGTTTTAGCAAGTGTTGGTTTCGATACGGCGAGTAGCATCACCTACTCAACCAACGGGCGCTTATGAAATAAGTGTCAGGTAGCCAGAAAGAAAATAAATCAACACACATAATTTGTGAGACCTACTTAAATAAAGGAGACCCTATGTATATCATTGGCGAGAATATCCACATTATTTCCCCCGCAGTAAAAGAGGCATTGAAGAATAGAGACAGTGAATATTTTATGGAAGCGGCTATCAAACAAGTAGAAGCCGGCGCACAATGTGTTGACTTGAATTTAGGACCTCGCAAAAAAGATTGGGAGGAGGTTTTCCCTTGGATGGTAAAGGCTGTTGAAACTGTGGTGGATGTTCCCTTGTGTATTGATACGACCAATATCAATGGGATGGAAGCCGCTCTTAAGACGATTACAAAAGCACAACCTATCCTTAACTCAACATCAGCCGAAGCAGAACGTCTGGAAAAAGTGCCTGAGCTGGCGAAAAAATATAACGCCAAGCTCATCGCGTTGACGATGGAAAAAAGCGGTATCCCGGTTGCCTCGGATGACCGCGTGAATATCGCTCTTGAAAAATTAATACCTCGTTGTCTGGAGTTGGATTTCCCCATTGAAGATTTGATCATTGATCCTTTAGTGCTGACAGTTTCAGGTTGTCAGGAATTTTGCCCCGAGTTAATTGAAGCCGTTCGCACTATTCAATATGCCTGGGATCCTCCCCCGATGATCTCTATTGGCCTTTCTAATGTTTCCAACGCTGTGCCGACAGAGAATCGCCCACTTATTAATAGCGTTTACTGTGCAATGGTGATGGGCGCGGGTCTCAAGATGATGATCGCTAACCCGCTGGAAACTGAGTTAATGGAGGTCATCCGTGTTGTCGAAAATCGAGATGACAGCACAGCGCTCAACAAACTCTATCTCAAGATCCACGATCATGTCGAAGCGATGGAAGAACCCACCCCCGATGGCGTGGATATGAGCGACCCTGAACAGGCCGCTGTTTGGAAAACTGTGCAAATTCTACTTAATAAAGTTATTTACGCAGATTCTTATCTCGAACAATAAAAACCACGTGCAATAAACTTGCTTCCGTTTGACAAGCATTAATGTTTGGAAATTGGAAAGGAGCTTGTTATGCCCATCTTTACCCCCGGACGTCGTTGGCAACCACCTTTTTTACCCTTTAAAAAAGAGCCGCTTAATCGCCGCTTGCTTGCATCCCTCGAGAAAGCTATTAAGGGGCCGCTATTTGGCTGCCGCATGTGTGGCAACTGTCTTTTGCAGGAGACAGCCTTTATCTGTCCAATGGAGTGCCCGAAGGGCGAGCGAAATGGCCCCTGCGGTGGCTCCACGGCAGAACATTGCTATGTAGATGAAACCCGTCCCTGCATTTGGTACAAGATTTTTGAACGTTCCTACGATATGGGGCGCGAAGAAAAGCTCCTTGAAGTTCTGCCACCCCTCGATTGGGACAAAACCGGCACAGAGACCTGGGGTGATGTCTTCGAGCGGATCAAGGAAATAGGTGCAGGGAAGGTAGCCAAAGGTATATTCTTCCAGCCTCCTGAAGTACGCTACAAAACCTGGGATCTTGTTTTTGAGCATGTACGCCAGCCAGATTGGTGGGAGGGTGATAATGAATATCACGCCCCGGCTTACGAAGAACCCATCTCTGAACTTGAACGCCGACTTCGCTCTGGCGAATTTGTGGTCACATCAGAAGTAGCCCCACCAATGAGTACCGCTACAGGTGCTCTCGTCAGAAATACCAAGATGATTAAACCCTATGTAGCAGCGGTCAATTTCACAGATTGCCCGTCAGCAACGCCGCGTATGTCTAGTTTGGCGTGCAGTAAATTAGCTATTGAACACGATGCAGAACCTGTTCTGCAAATTGCTGCTCGTGATCGTACTCGCACGGGTTTGCAGGCTGAGATCATCGGTGCCAGTGCCTTGGGTATTCGCAATGTACTCTGTCTATCCGGTGACAGCGCTCGCATGGGGCCTGCTCCGATGGGACGCTCCGATATTCTTGATATTGACGCCATCCAAATGCTCTGGATATTACGCCGCATGCGCGACGAAGGCAAATACCTCGATGGGCGCAATATCAAATTCAAGCCGAAGCTTTTCCTTGGCGCGGCTGCCGCTCCCTTCGCGTCAGAACCGAAATATCAAGCGATCCGTGAGCATAAGAAGGTCAACGCTGGAGCGCAATTCTTCCAGACCAACCTCGTCTATGACCCCGATGGCATAGAAATCTGGCTCAACGAATTGGCCAAACGCGACATCCTCGACAAGGTCTATTTGCTGATTGGCATCACCCCGCTCCGTTCGTTGAAGATGGCACAATATATGCACCACGAAGTGCCCGGTGTCACGATTCCTGAAAAACTACTGAAGCGTATGGAAGCAGCCGGAAAAGATGGAGAAGCCGAAGTTGGTTTTGAAATCGCATTGGAGTTGATCGAATCTATCCGCAAGAAAGAAGGCGTGGATGGAATCCACCTCATGGCTGTTGGTTGGGAATCTATCGTCCCGCGACTTATCACAGAAGCAGGCTTGCTACCGCCAGATTTCGTGATGCCCGACCCCAAAGCAGACCCCGCTAAAGTGCCTGCGTAGAAAACACTCGCTGATATAATTCAAGGGAGCGCAAAACAGTGCTCCCTTGAAGATTTAAAGCTGATATTATGCACCTTTAGCTTATTTGACACTTCGCCCCCATCCTAACCTTTCCCCTTTGGGGGAGATGTCCGAAGGACAGAGGGGCTAAAGGAAAATCATGGCTGAAAAAGATTGGCTACTTGGAGATACACCTAACCCATTAGGAGATCGGGTTGCCGAAATTCGGGAGCAATTACGAAGCAAAAACCCTGAGAAAATGGCTGCTCATACAGGTGCAACTTACCTGGAAAAAGGACAGGGTGGCGAATTTCAATTGTCTTTTTGGTCGCGGGATGTGACCATTAGTTTCCCCGATTTTATTGGCCGTGAAGCTGGTTCTGGAGAAGAACTCAACTCCTTTGATATGACCATGTTGGCATATTATTTCGATGTATCAAATAGTGTTCCCCTGGCTGGAGAATGGATATCCTTCAAAGAAATTCCTGGCGGCATGTTCTATGCTCAGGCATTTCAGGGCTATTCGGGGGATGAACTGCTCAAAGCTTTTGGCGATGATCTCGAAGCCTTCGTCGAGGCCAATGAAAAACTTGGCGGACGCCGTGAAGCTTTTGGGAACGCAGCTTTTTCTTATCAAATTTTGCCTCATGTTCCTATCATGGTTGTGTGCTGGTTGGGTGACGAAGATTTTGATTCTTCATATCGAATGCTTTTTGATGCCAGTGCGCATCATCATTTGGTTACGGATGCTTATGCCATTTTGGGAAGTAATTTGACGAAGAAATTGATCAAAGCAAAAGGATAATGTAGATGAAACTTGCAATTAGTGGAAAGGGAGGAGTCGGCAAAACGACCCTTTCGGCATTGTTGGCACAAGCCTACGCTGATATGGGACGGGATGTTTTAGCGGTTGATGCCGATCCATCTCCTTGCCTTTCAGGTGCTTTGGGTTTCCCTGATGAGAAGCTGGCAGAACTCAAACCCATAGCAGAGATGGATGCCCTTATTGAAGAGCGTACCGGTGCCAAACCCGGCACAACGGGTGGATTCTTCACCATTAATCCACGTGTCGATGACATCCCTGAGCGTTTCAGTGTTATGCATAGAAAGGTTCGCCTGCTCGAAATGGGGTCAGTAGATCTGGGCGGTTCGGGTTGTATTTGCCCTGAAGCAGCGATGCTCAAAACCCTTTTTACACATTTGATGTTCCGTGAAGAAGATGTGCTTATTATGGATATGTATGCTGGTGTGGAGCATCTTGGGCGCGCTACGGTTGATTTTGTTGAGGCGATGGTCATCGTGGTTGAGCCAACGAGACGTTCGTTAGGTACTGCACGGCAGATCAAAAAACTCGCCAATGATATTGGGCTGGAGCGGTTGTGGCTGGCAGGAAATAAAATTAGAAATGAAGATGAATCTGATTTCCTTGAAAAAGAATCACCAGAGATTCCTGTGTTGGGGTTTTTGCCAGCTGATCTGCGCGTTCAGGAAGCGGACAGATTGGGTATTCCCGTTTACGACCATGTCCCGGCATTGAAAACCGCCGCTGAGGATATGGCGAAGAAACTTCTGAAGTAAAAAGATTTTATTGGAGCGTTTTATGACAACGACAATTGCATTGGCAGGTAAAGGCGGTGTAGGAAAAACAACCATTGCTGGAATGGTGATCAAATATCTCTCAGAGAATCAAGATGGTGCCATCCTTGCTATTGATGCCGACCCCAGTTCCAACCTGAACATGGTGCTCGGGCTTGACCTTGAATGGACGGTAGGCGATATTCGCGAAGGGATGTTGGCAGAAGTACAAAAATCCCTTTTGCAGAAAGGTGCGGCAATGGGCGCAATGCCAGGCGGGACGAGCAAACAGGAATATCTGGATTATGAAGTACGTGCTTCAATTGAAGAAGGTGATGCTTTCGACCTGATCGCGATGGGGCGCCCCGAAGGCGTAGGCTGTTATTGCGCGGTGAATCACAATCTGCGCGAAGTGGTGGACAGCATCAGCAAAAGCTACCGCTATGTCGTTATCGACAACGAAGCCGGGATGGAGCATCTCAGTCGCCGTACCACACGTGATGTCGCACACTTGCTAATGGTTTCTGACCCAACTCAAAGGGGGATCGTCGCGACAGAGCGGATCGCCTCGATGGTGCCCGGGCTGGATATCAACGTTGAAAACACACACCTGATCCTTAATCGGGTCATGGGCGAGCTTCCCCGGCCTTTATTAGATAGAGTAGATGCAATAGGTGTGAATTTCCTCGGGACAGTCCCATCCAATGCCGACTTAATGGAATTTGAGTTTAGCGGACGACCACTGGTAGAATTGGGCGACGAGTCCCCGGTCTATCAAGCTGTCGCCGAGATGATGCGGGGGATTTTATAAAGATCATCGGAGATTGAATGAAAGAAAAATTTACCCAAATTTGGGAAAAGGTCAAAGAAAATCGCTATATGCTCGTTGCGCTGGCGCTTACCTTTACCGCCGCAACAGTCTACTATTTTGCGTGGGCAATTCCCCAAACTTATGCAGACAGTACCCATATCGGCTTTGAAGCGGGGCGCATGGATAATAATATGTGGTGGGCATCAGACGCGCGGGATTATCGTGATACGGGCGATAACTTTTTTGGAAATACCGATGAAGAAACGGTCTTATATCGTCGCCCGTGGCTTTATCCTTTTATGGTTGGTGCGTTACGGCAGCTCACACCTTTTGACCCTGATTACAGCCTGTGGGCTCTTCAATTTATCATGTGGCTCGCCACCGCTGGCTTTACACTGGGCGCGGTTTTTCGCGCCACAAAAAAAATGGGCTGGGCTATTCTTGCTGCGGGCATTTTCTGGACACATCCTTCTATCATTGCGCTCACCTTTCATGGGATGACAGAAGCCCTCAACACTCTCCTTATCGCAGTTTTTGCCTTTGTCGTTCTAAAACCTCGCGATGCAAACGAAAAATGGGCAGAGAATAAAAATTATTGGCTCCTTTTCCTAATGAGCCTTTTGCTCGTCATAAAACCAACTTATCAAGTTCAGTTGGCTATTTTATTGCTTTATGTTTTGGTCATTTCCTTCAAAAAATGGCGCCTTTTGCGCTTTTGGGGAAAAATTGCCCTTGCCCTGATCCCCCTGTGGATACAACTACTTCTCTCTTGGCAAATTCTGGGATATCCGATCATCTCCGATGTGGCAGGACCAACTCTCAAATATTGGACGGTAACACGCGTCTACGCTAAAGCAGAAGCGCCCGATACGCCCTTGCCCGAAATTGCTGCCATTGTGGAAGATTGGTCCCGGGAAGAAGAAATTGCCTACCTGCTAAACAACAAAAAGGCACTTTTCAGCGTCTACTTTAATAATTTGGTGGAAGAAGGGCTTTTGGCAGACTCTTACTTTATTATCAATGACGACAATTCGATGAATATTGCCATTATGACACTCAATAAATGGCATTTTTACCTGCATTTATTGATGTTGCCATTAATGGGCTACCTTTTACTTTTCAACTATAAGGGGAAATGGGAAGCGATCTGGATCATCTACATCACCTTTGCTATCCAGATTTTGGCTTCGGGCGTTTCATCTGACCAGGGGGATAGGTTGATTATTACGGCTCTGCCGCTCTGGATAGTTGCCTATAGTTTTGCTTTAGGGAAATTACAGACTTTAAAAGAACAGAACGCGAATAACGCAGATTTTGCGGATTTGCGCGGATAAAAGCAAAAAAGCTTTTAATCCGTGAAAATCCGCTTGATCCGTAGAATCCGCGTTCTGTTTTTATTTAATACTGATAGAAACCGCGTCCTGTTTTTCGTCCTAAATAACCTGCGTCAACCATCTTCCGCAACAAATAAGCAGGACGATATTTATCTTCACCTAAATCTCGTTGCAGAACTTCCATCACAAAGAGAACCACGTCTAAGCCAATTAGATCAGCGAGGGCAAGAGGTCCCATAGGGTGATTCATACCAAGTTTCATTACTTCGTCGATGGCTTCAGGAGCGCCGACGTTTTCCTGTAAAGCGAAAACAGCTTCATTGATCATCGGGCACAAAATACGATTGGAAATAAAGCCCGGGGAATCATTTGCTTCAACGGGGGTCTTACCCATTATTTTGCACACTTCAATGATCTCTTCAGTGACCTCATCTGTGGTGGCGATGCCTCGGATCACTTCGACCAATTTCATCAAAGGGACAGGATTCATGAAGTGCATCCCGATCACTTTTTCAGGGCGGGAGGTAGATGCCGCAATTTTGGTGATGCTGATCGAAGAAGTATTCGATGCCAGGATCACGCCTTCTCGGGCTTTCTCATCCATCTCTTTGAAGATTTTGAATTTCAGCTCGGGGTTCTCTGTTGCGGCTTCGATGACCAGATCTGCGTCGGCAATGGTGTCCATATTCTCGACGAAGTTGATCGCGTCTGCGGCGGCTTTTTGTTCCTCGGTGATGCGTTTCTTCGAGAGCAGTTTAGCGGTAGATTTTTGGATGACTGACTCTGCTTTTTTAAGGGCAGCAGACTGAACGTCCATGCACGTAACGGTATATCCGGAAACGGCAGCTGTTTGAGCGATCCCGTTTCCCATTGTCCCTGCACCCACGATAAAAATATGTTTTATTGTCATTTCTGCTCTCTCCAGATTTTGATATTATTTTTGATTTGTTCGATATGCCCGGGAATATGCCCCGAATAAATGTCCAGCCACATCTCGAAGGTATAGGGTTGATCGTATTCAGGGTGTTTCACCGCGTGGGTGAAAACTTCTTCGGGCAGTGTTTTGAGCCAATTATAGGTGGTTTGGCGGGCATATTTGATGACCTGCAAAGCGTCTTCGGGGTCGTGATCGTGGTAGTTAAGTTCATCTGCCCAACGATCTTGGTCGTAGCCCATAATGAAACCACCGGGTTCCGCAGCCAGCATACGCGCACGCATGGCTGCATTGGCCTCGCTATCCGCGATGTGAATAATGATCTCGTGGATGCTCCACTCTGTGGGTTTTGGTTTGAATTGCCAGGCTTCTTTAGGGACTTCTGCAAGTGCCGCGGTCAGCAACTCAAATCCGTGCCCATAAAGTTCAATTTTCTCTAGTCGTTTTTCTGCGGTCATTTTAGTCTTCCAATTCAATTGCCATCGCGACAGCTTCTCCACCACCCAAACAGAGCGATGCCAAGCCGCGTTTGAGACCACGATCTTTGAGCGCATAAATAAGCGTGGCAATAACGCGCGCGCCAGATGTGCCAATGGGATGACCGAGGGCGATCCCGCCGCCATGCACGTTGACTTTGTCCCAATCCCAGCCCTGGTCGGCGAGTTCTTTGCCGTTGGCGAGACATTGGGCGGAGAAGGCTTCATTCAGTTCAATCAGATCAACATCTTCGAGCGTCCAACCCGCTTTAGATAGGATTTTCGGCATCGCCTTGGCGGGTGCGGCGAAAAGATATTTCGGTTGCACTGCAGCATGACCATAAGCGACGATACGTGCCAGCGGCTTGATTCCGTTATTTTCGGCATATTCTCGGCTGGACACAACTACCGCTGCCGCGCCATCATTCAGCGTGGATGCGTTCCCTGCAGTGGTCTTGCCATTCTTGTTGAAAACAGGGCGCAGATTTGCCAAACCCTCTGCTGTCGTCCCCGCACGCGGGCCTTCGTCCGTATCGAAGATCGTGACCTTACCTTTGCGTCCGGGCACTTCAACGGGGACGATCTCTTCCTTGAACTTACCCGCCTCGATTGCTGCAAGAGCCTTCTGTTGACTCTTTGCAGAATAATCATCCATTTCTTCACGAGTGACTTCATATTCATCAGCTATGAAGTCGGCAGCATTGCCCATTGCCCAGTCTTCGAAGGGGTCCCAGAGCCCGTCGTGGAGTAGGGAGTCTTTCAGGTTGGCGTGCCCATAGCGGAGCTCACCTGTGCGTCCGCCAACGAGATAGGGCGCGCGGGTCATCGATTCCATACCGCCGCCGACAAAAAGTTGCCCGTCACCGGCTTTGATCGCCTGTGCGCCGAAGATGACGGATTTCAGCCCCGATCCACAAACCTTGTTGATCGTGGTTGCTCCAACGGTGTTTGGTAATCCGGCAAAGATGGCAGCCTGACGTGCGGGAGCCTGTCCCTCCCCAGCTGGGACGACGTTGCCCATATAAACTTCGTCAATATCGGCGGGATTTTCAATCCCTGCCCGCTCTACAGCGGCCTTGATCGCGACCGCGCCAAGTTTTGGCGCATCGATACCTGCCAATGCGCCTTGAAAACGCGCGATTGGCGTGCGGACAGCACTCAGAATCACAACTTCGTTTTCCTTACTCATTTGGGTCTCCTCCGAGATGTTATTTTGGCATAAAAAAGAGCATAAAAAGTGTAGGCGATTTTATTCTTGTGCGCAATAGAAAATCGACCTTTTCTACGAATCAAAAAGTCATATTATTCTGTTATTTCTGTTAATTCTGCTGTCTGAATATTCAGTAGCCAGAGCTTGTCATTATCTTTCAATATTGCGTGCTTGTCATCATCCCAGTCAATGGGCTGAGGTATATCAAGATAGTCTATACCCGACAAGAGTCTTTTCTGAGTTCCGCTTTCAAGATCAATGATGACTAGAGAGCCATAGGTGAGATCACCTTGACGTTCTTCAGGATATTCTTGAAAAACTAAAAGAACTTTTTTGTCATCATTTGACATTAATATGTGTCCGGCTCCGGTTAAGTTTTTAGCGTCTAGCTCAATTATTCTTTCTTTCAAGGATTGAATTTCTAAAATATGTAAATTGTCATTTGTTTCATATAGCAGGTATTTATCGCTTGGAGAAAAGGAAAAATCTGTCATATCATGCCATTCTTCAATTAAATTCACTATAGATATTTGCTCCCCTGTATTCAAATTTAATTGAACCAGCAATATATCCCAACCTACTGTACAACAACCTGAACCTATCGCAGCCGAGGCGGTATAGAGATATTCGCCATCTGTTGACCAATGAAATGGGCGAATCATGTTGCGAGGGTCGTATTCTGTCCCATTTGAATAGTCAGCGTAATGAATACTCCAACCTTTGTTATTTTGCATATTAAGAACTTGTAGATAAGAGTCCATTTCAATATCTTTGCTTTTGCATACAACGGCAATCCAGTTTCCATCTGGAGAAAGTTCAACGCCATACTCTTCAGAGGGTGGTTGACAGGCTGAATCCAAAGTGTCAATAGTCGGCTCTGCAGATGATTGTGCGGTTGTAGATTGTATATATTTTGTAGGAGTAATTAATTCTTCTCTGGTTAAAGTTGGAGAAGTAGATGCTTTTGGTGTAGGCGCAGGGGTTAGAGCACTGCATCCATATAGCAAAAAAGTGAAAAATCCCAAGAGAAAATGGATTCTTATGTTTTTGTGGTGTTTCATTTTTAGTCCCTCTTTTATGGTATCGAAAGTCTATGAGTGTTGGAAAAGCTCAAATTTTAAAATCAACTCTCCGGCGGATCATGCGGCTGCACAAAATTCACCTGCCACATACTATCGCCAACTTCTTCAAAATAAGATGCCGGTGTCATCAGGTGTATCCACGTTCTGCCGGGGCGCAGGGCGATGGGGTTGCCATCAATATCTTCAAAATGGATCGGGCGTCGCAGCCCGTTTTTTTGCTCCCATTCGCGATTTTTCGTCGACCAATAGACCTTCATCATCCGCCCGTCACGGAAAAGGTAGGCAAAGCCGCGCTTGCTCATGCTCATGTCAATATCCAGTTGATTGGACCGAAAGACATCGTGCGTCGCTTGCAGCACGATCACGTTCTCGAAAGATTGCTGCCTGCCGGTTAAGCGGTCGGTGGCCGGGTGAAAAACCCCTGTCCCGTCGGCATTATCAGTGTAGCGCAAATAGGATTTTGAAATGGGATCATACCTCCATGCGGATTGGCTAAATTGGTGATAATGTACGGCGAGATATGAAGCCGCTTCACTCTTGATCTTGGGCAGGGCCTCGCTAAAGAGATTCCCGCTGTAATTTGGCGCTGGTGCGTTGATCGCCTGCTCCTCGGCGAGGGAACGCATCTCATCTATGGTCAGGAGCGCGCTATTTGGCGTGGACGTGTCCACTCCGTAGGCGATATGGCAGGGATCAAGTTGCGCCAAAATATCGGCAGCGGCGCTGGCGAAGATCAGGCAGCTATTATTGAACATTTTATTTACGTGGTCATAGGTCAGTCGCCCCGAGCGGATGGGACCGGCATAGGCATCAAGGGGCAGGTACCACGCCGGGGGTGTGCCTGTCACGACGGGGCTCGGGGTCGCAACCGGGATATTAAGCAGGAACAAGCCTAAATCTAGGGATGAATCGGCAAGTTCTCCGTGAAAAGTTGGTGTTCGTCCACTTTCTGGATCTACATCGCTATCCAATTCTTCATACCCTGTATTTGGCGATGTTGTCGTGTAGTCATCAGTTATGTCAAATTCGACGAAATATGTTGCATCAACATCTTTGATGTTGAAGGCGTAATAACCATTTGAATTTGTTGATGTGCTTTCAAGTAATTCTCCTTCTTTATAAAGATGTACACAAATCCCACCGATGCCCATCTCCCAATCATCCTGAATACCGTTTTCATTTTCGTCGAGCCAAATGCGATTGCCGACCCAGTTTTCGCTCAGTGTATATTTAGCTTCGTTGATGGAGCAGTCGCCTAATATATTCGGCACGTGGCGCGGATAATCACCATAAAAGACAGCTAAAAAGCGTGTTGTTGCCTCGCCGATATAATACTCAAATATCCAGGGGGCAAAACCCACGCCTGCTTGCGGACGGGCGGTGACGGGCATATTGCTGATTGAGATGAGCAGCGCCGGCAACTCCAGTAGCGATGGGTCTCGGACTTCACGTCCGGTGAGTGTATTGTAATTTTCGGGGAAGTTTTCAATTTCTATACCGTAGTCTTGTGTGAGCTTGCGTGGCTGCGGTGTAGGCGTGAGCGTTGCTGTGGGCGTGATACTCGGTGTAGGTGTTTGAGTCTTTGTCGGGGATACGGACGCTGTTGGCGTGTAGGTATTGACGATCTCTGTCGTTCGCGTGCAACCAACGAGAAGTAGCGTGACAATGCTTAGGAAGAGAAACTTTTTTGGGTTCATGCTATTTGCTCATATTCGCAGACAATCTACAAAGAGAAAATTCTCCCATTTTAGGAGAGATGCCCTTCAGGGCAGAGGGGTGAAAAACTAATACTCCCCAAATCCTGGTGGGGAATAGACACGTATCTTCCAGTGTTCTGTCTCAATTTCGCTTACCTTGCTATAAGGTGTTGCTATGAATATCCACGTCTGCCCGGGGCGTAGGGGGATGGGGTTGCCCTCCAAATCCTGGAAGGCGATGGGGCGGCGTAAACCCGTGGATTGTTCATAGTTGGTGGCGCGAGTACTCCACTTGATGGGATAAGCCTGCCCATCGCGGAAGAGATAGCCTCCTTCGCTTTGCCCCATTTCGAGATGAACCTCCGCAACGCGTGGACGCAAAACTTCATGCTCCACGAAGATCACAATGATATTTTCAAAAGAAAGCTCTCTCCCCGTGAGTTGATCTATGTCGCGTGTGAAGACAGGGTTTTCGCTAGCGTTATCCACATAACGTGCCCAACTCTTTGAGATCGGGTCATATTTCCACTGTGTTTGGTTAACCGACGAGACGAAGAAATCTACTTGGTTGGCTGGGAAGCCTCCGCTTGGCGGGGTTTCAGAAAAGGAGTTGCTCGCATAGTTGAAATTATCGCCTTTACGAATGGTATTTTTCTCGCCGATCTTTATCAGCCGTTCGATATCGAGCATGGAGCCTGCGCCATTTTCCGTGTTATGAACTTGCGCGCAATAAGGTAACTCTGCGCCAACGGTTTTATCTGCTCCAGCAAAGATCAGGCAGCTATTTTGGAAGAAATTCTGAATATGTTTGAAAAGCAAACGTCCAGAGCGGACAGGGCCTACTTGCCCACCAGCGACTTTCGTCTCCATGGAAGAGATGAGTCCTGCATCTATGTGCAGGTTGTTGCCCTCGATGGTGATCATGCTTGTCATTCCGCTAGCAGGGTCGGCGTCGCTGTCTGAGTTTTCGTTACCGATATTTTCGGGAGAGAATGACATTTCCTTGGGGAGTAGAAATTCAACCTGATAGGAATTTCCAGTTTCTACGCTGAAACCATAATATCCATTTGAATCGCTGCTGGTCTCTTCGATGAATTCTCCTTGCTCATCATAAAGGCGGATACAAACGCCGCCCACGCCCTTTTCATTTGGGTTTTGTATGCCATCCCCATTTTGGTCGTGCCATACAAAATTGCCCAGTATCTCCCCTTGCGAGGCAAATTGCTCCGTACGAATTTCGCAATCACCTGTAATGAGCGTTTCAGTAAAAGGCTGCTCCCCATAGAAAACGGCTAAAAAGCGCGTTGTTCCCTCACCGATCAAATATTCAAAAACCCAGGGTGTGAAGGATAATCCAGATTGCGGTCGTGCTGCGACGGGAAAATGCGGCACAGATAGAAGCAGCGCGGGTCGTGCTAAAAGAGCAGGCTCTGAGACCTGCAATCCCGATAGTGGGCTGATTCCTTCTGGCAAATTTCCCGCTTCATAAAAAACTGGCTCGCTCAAAGGCTGTGGGATGGGTGTATTCGTAGCCGTCGCTGTGACCGTCGCTGTGGGCGTATTCGTTGCGGTGCTTGTTGGGAGCAACGGCACGTTTGTGTCTACGCTTGGCTGTACGCACCCCAAAAGAACTATTATTACGATGATACTTAGAAAGATGATTTTCTTTAAATTCATGTTTTTTGCCTTTTTGATGAGGGTATTTTTTTACCAGTAATTAGGCAAAAAGATTGTAGCAGAAAAGATTTTTTAGAACCTGAGACATTAGAACTAGGACTTAAAACTTGCAAACTCTTATGACATAAAGTATCCTCACCGAGATGAATCAAGCTTCTCTATTTCCTTCCCCTCGCTGGACAGTCAGCAGCCTGACCGCTTATATTCGTGAGTTATTTGAAACGGATGAAACCCTACGCGATGTCTGGGTGCGCGGTGAAATTTCCAACCTTTCTCGCCCTCGTTCGGGGCATATCTATTTCACGCTCAAGGATGGCGGGGCAGCTATTCGTGCTGTGATCTGGCGCAGCAGCGCGGCTCGCCTAACTGTCGATTTGCATGATGGTATGGAAGTTGAAGCACATGGCTATCTCAGCATTTACGATGTTAGTGGGCAATATCAGCTTTATGCCGACGATATCCGCCCTGTTGGGGAAGGCGCTCTTTATCAGGAATATCTGCGGCTTAAAAGCCTTCTCGAAAGCGAAGGACTTTTTGACCCCGACAGCAAGCGTCCTATCCCCACTTTTCCAAAAAAAATAGGGATCGTTACCTCTGCCACAGGCGCAGCTTTGCGCGATATGCTCAATACCTTGCGCCGTCGAATGCCTCTTGCGGAAGTTATCCTCGCGCCGACAATGGTGCAGGGGGATGCTGCTCCTGCCAAAATAGTCGATGCGTTGGATGATCTGCTCCGTATCGCTCCTGATCTCGACGTGATCCTGCTTGGACGCGGCGGTGGTTCAATCGAAGATCTGTGGGCATTTAACGATGAAATAGTCGTCCGCATGGTTGCCGCATCTCCGATCCCCATCATCTCTGGGGTTGGGCACGAAACCGACTTTATCCTGACAGATTTTGCCGCCGATCTGCGTGCTGCCACCCCTACAGCCGCTGCAGAATTGGCGACGCCGATCACGATTAACGAATTACGTGGTGCAGTTAATTATTATGAAGAACAGCTCAAGACAGAAATTTCTACTATTTTGGATAGAAACTTTATCGGTGTAGACGATCTCCAAGCCCGCTTGGGATACGTATCTCCACTAAGAAGCATCCAGCGGGAGCAGCAAACTGTTGATGGGCTGACACAGCGACTTAACGCCGAGCAAGCCCATCGTCAGGCAGTGATGCGGACAACACTCAAGGGGCTGAACCGTCGACTCTCCTCGCTTAATCCGCAAGCGGTTTTAGCGCGGGGATACGCCATCGTCACAAATCCAGAAACAGAAAAAGTGATTGGGAGTGTGGCTGACGCAAACAAAAATGATGATTTGAAAATTCGTGTAAAAGATGGCGAATTTAACGCAAAGGTTAGGTGAATTATGGCTGAAAAGAAAATAGAAGAAATGAATTATGAAGAAGCATTCGCTGCCTTAGAGCAAATTGTGGCGACTCTTGAGAGCGAAGAACGCACGCTGGATGAATCGATGTCTCTTTTTGAGCGCGGGCAAGACTTAAGCAAGCATTGCACGCTTTTGCTTGAAAACGCGGAGTTGAAGGTAAAACAACTTTCTGGTGGTGAACTGAGCGATGAATAACCCCTTAGGTATTTTTGAAAACCCCGTTTTTTTATCTTCAGTGATCGCTTGGGCGTTAGCACAAATTATCAAAGTGCCTATGGAATATTTTCGAACAAAGAGAGTGAATTGGGCATTATTGCTTAGTTCGGGCGGGATGCCCAGCTCTCATTCCGCGTTGATGGTTGGTGCGACCTATGGCGCAGGGCTTTTTGTTGGCTTTGATTCTCCTGTGTTTGCGGTTATATTCCCGATCACGATGATCGTGATCTACGATGCGACAGGTGTGCGCCGACAAGCTGGTTTTCATGCGGAGAAAATCAATTTGTTGATCAGAGAATTGCTCAGCGGCGATTTTAAAGCAGAGAAAAAATTACGAGAAGTGCTTGGTCACACACCATTAGAAGCACTCTTTGGTGTTTTGCTTGGGCTGGCTGTGGGGCAGACTCTGTGGTTTCTGTGGAAATAAAATGGTAAAATGAGTCATCTTATTCAATGAAATTTTGAGTTATTAAAGGAGCGAAAAAATGGAAGAATTAGTAGCTTTGGTTGTTGAGAAAACTGGCTTGAGTGAAAAACAAGCTGAAATGGCCGTTGAAGTTGTTCTTGATTTTGTCAAAGATAAACTTCCCTCAGCAGTTAGTGGGCAGCTTGATAATTTGCTCGAAGGCAAAGGCGATCTCGGCGCAGCCGCAGATGCACTTGGCGGATTGTTCGGTAAATAGAAGTGGTAACTATTTGAAATAGAAACATGACACATCCCTAATTTAAGGGAAGTATCTAAAAAGACAGACCTTCGGTG
>CAZOOX010000049.1:0-25658 GCA_964581545.1 uncultured Anaerolineaceae bacterium | reverse complement strand
TACTGAAACGGCAACCCACAATATAAAAGTGATAACAAGACTCACAAATTTATTCATACAAGTTTACCCCTTTACTTCTTCTCCGCTATCACCAAAATACTCTCCCCCCAACGCATCGGCAGGAAGGGGATTCCGATGATCGCTTGGAATCCGCCAAGCGAGCCGAAAGCCAGCTTTTGAAGCATTGGCGGAATAATGGGAATGTAGGGTACATCCCAGAAACCATCGGAGAAGACTTTGCGGAGTTTCATGTCCGCGTCTTCGATCATGCCGAGCCATTCGGCGGGGGGCTTGAGGGCGATGTGGGTTGGGTCTTGGTAGCCGATCCAGGCCTCGCCTTTGAGGGGCTTGAGGAGAGAATCAAGGTTTGGGGTGGCGAGGATCAGGATCCCGCCCGGGGACAATATCCTGCCCAATTCGGAGACAGCAAGCTCAGGGTCGCGTAAGTGTTCGACGACGTGTTTGATGATGACCACGCCGAAGCTCGCATCCGCAAAAGGAAGGCGTTCCGCAGAGCCGACGTTTAATCCCGTATTTGGGGCAACATCACGGGATTGAGTCAGTGCCCAGTGATTAACATCGAGGGCGACGGTCTCAAAATCCCCTTCGAGCGAGCCGATCAGATGCCCCATCCCAGAGCCGATCTCGAGCAGGCGTGTGCCCTGCGTCCCATAGCGGCGGGCAAGGATGGCATTAAAACGGTTCGACCACCAGTACATGCTGTACTTGGCGAAGGAAATATTTTCGTAGGTGTTGGAAGAAAAATAATCTTCGTTAAAAGAATCGTTATGTGTCATTTTTTTAACACGAAGGGCACGAAGAAGCACGAAGTTTTTCTCTGTGAACCTTTGTGCTCTTTGTGTTTAAATCTTTCGAGCAATATAAAAAGTAAATGTCCCATCATCCACTGGTTCTATAGAGGCATATTTACGCACAAAACGCTCGGTAAAACGCAAATTCCAGCGGGTGGGAGCGAGCAGCCATTTGCGGGTAAAAACATGTACGATCAGCGAAGGCAGCCCAAAATAATGACCCCATTCTAGCACACGCATCGCTGCGGGGGAGAAATAATGCCACCAACGCACCAGCTCAAAACCGGCATCGTTGAGCCGCTTTTCCCAGATTTCGGGAGGGTCAGCATATTCGACGCGCGAGATAAATCGAAACCATTCTGTATACCAATCAGCCATTTTTTTAAGACCGACTTGACGGAGTCGTCGCGGGATATCAAGCTCGGACAAATAACGTTCATTGGGGACACAGAAGACAAAGGGCGCACCTGCTCTTAACGTTCGGCTTGTTTCCGTTAAAACAGCATTGATGTGGGGGATATGCTCAAGTACCGAGTTACTCAACGCAGAGGCAAAATGCCCATCTGGAAACGGACTCTGCGCAGCATCGCCTTCGATGAGCAGGTCGTAGACATCGCGCGTCCCCGCTTCGTGGATGGGGCCATGCCAGGGGTCAAGACCGACATCGAGTTTGCGGTCGAAAGTGAGTTGGGCAAAGTGACCATCTCCACAACCCACATCGAGGGTCGGAGAGGGGAGGTCAAGGTCTTGGTAATAGGCCGATTCCACGCCCCGCACAAGCGCGCGAAAGTAGGGCAGGTCGCGGAGGTGGATGAAGAGGAAGTCTTTTTCTGTCATATTTTCAAAGTTTTCTGCAAAAAACTCCGCTATGATTTCGATACGGACGATGAAAGTTCTATCGTCCTCCTCAATCTCCGCTAAATCTGTCAACATATACAGCGGAGATAGAGTAGCCTGACAGCTTTATCGTCAGGCGTATCGAAATCGCAGCGACTTACTTCATATCTCAATTTTCACTTTCTATGCTATACTAAATGTGTAATCACTTTTTATAAAAACGATTACACTTTCGGAGGTATCTTATGATCCGCACGCAAATTCAACTGGAAGAAAAACAGTATAAAACGCTAAAATAAATGGCGGCTGAATATAATGTTTCGATGGCGACTTTGATCCGTCAGAGCGTGGATCGATTCATTGAGCAAGAAGAGAAGCCCAGCCGTGAAGAATTAAAGAAAAGAGCTGTGTCCGTCATCGGCATCGCAAAAGATATTGAAGGTGCAACGGATGTTTCTGTGAATCACAACAAATATCTGGATGAAGCCTATGATTACTATCACCGTCATATATACGAGAAAAAGGAGTAGACGATGATTAGAACGCAAATTCAACTAGAAGAAAAACAATACCATACATTAAAGGAAATGGCGGCTGAATACAAAGTTTCAGTAGCTACACTGGTGCGTCAGGGTGTAGACATGTTAATTGAGAAAAAAGAGAAGCCTTCTCGTGAAGAGTTAGGACAACGCGTACTCGATTTCATCAAAAAGATCGAAGAAAATCCCGACAAATTCAAAGATATTGAAGGCAAAACCGATGTCTCTACCAATCACGATGAATATTTTGCCCAGGCGGCTGAATCATGATTTTTGTAGATACATCTGCCATTATTGCCTTTGTCAATGTAGAGGATAAAAATCATTTGAGAGCCAAAGTTCTATGGGCTAAACTGGCTCCATCTAAAACAGTTCTTGTTTCAAACAGTTATGTGCTGCTTGAATGTACTGCTCTTGTCCAAAAAAGATTTGGCTTAGATATTCTCTCTGGGCTTGAAAACACTGTCTTTCCACTTATAGAAATCGAATGGATTGCTGAAAAAGAACATATCTACGCCATGCAGCTTCTTCACAAACAAAACCGCCGCCATCTCAGCCTCGTGGATGTTTCCGCTTTTGCGACGATGCGGCGGATGGGGGTCAATCAGATATTTACCTTCGATCAACATTTTGCCGAAGAGGGCTTTGAAGTTCTTCCATGACGAGTGAGAAGTGATGAGTGATTTTCACTCGTCACTAATTCCTGATTACCTGACACCTAATTCTTTAAACATCTTCTCATACTCAACCGCCACACTATCGGGGTCATAAGTCTGTGCCAGCGCAACCGTATCACAGCGGTATTTTTCTTTGTCTGCGAAAATTTTCAACAAGCCGTCAGCGAGTTCTTCAGAAGAGCCGATGGCAGCCACTTCGCCCATATCGTGCATCTGCACCGGTTGACGAACGCCAGGCAAGGCAGACGCCACACAAGGAACATTATTCAGCATCGCTTCGATCTGGACGAGGCCGAAAGCTTCGGTTGCGTTAAGAGAAGGAACAACCAGCGCATCGAGTGCGGGGTAAAAAGCCGCCATCTCGGTGGGGTTGAGTATGCCGAGAAATGTCCAGTGTCCGCTTCCTTCGTATGCTGCAATGCGCGGCATCAGGCGATTGGCGTAATCTTGCTCGCTGAAAACATCCTGATATTGTCCGGCAAAGAGGACTTGGGCGTTGGGATGTTTTTCGAGAATAGCAGGCATGGCATCGAGCAAGATCTCTACACCTTTTTCGGCAGCAAAGCGAGTCGCCATGCCGATAACGGGATTTCGTTCTGAGATTTTATGTTCTTTCGCAAAGCCTGAAATCGCGTCGTCGCCTGCTTCTGGTAATTCTACGGGGGGCAGGAAGGTGCGCAGTTTTTTCTTGTAGCGTGAGAGATAGGCGGAGTGATCGGCGTAATCTTGCGTATATGTCACGATGCGATTTGCCAAAATCCCTGCCATACTATTCTGGAAATGAACGACCGAATTGACGATCTTGTTGAAAAAGCCTGTGGGGAGATTCAGATCACAGTGATAGGTCAGGACAGAGGGTTTACCGAAAATGCGCCCACGAAAGGCAACGCCCGGCGCGTCAAATTGGGGGAGGTGCAACTGAATTACATCGTGCTCGAAAACTAATTTGGTGGCAACCAAGCCAAAAGTAGGGGCGATCACGCCTTTGCTAATCCGAAAAGCAACGGGAACGCGGATCACACGCACGCCATCCATCATCTCTTCGCGGGGCAGATCATCTTCATATTGGGTGGTCATCACGGTCACTTCGTGCCCGCGTGCGACGAGGGCTTTCGCTAATCTTTCAGCGTAAATAGTCAGCCCCGATGTGTGGGGGCGATAATAGGTAAGGACGGTTAGTATCTTCATAAGCGGCTGGATTATAACGCAGGAAATACTAAGAACCTATCCTAAAATTGCTCTAGCCACCGTCCTTCGCGCAGCATACTCGCAGGAATGCGGTGGCGCTTTCTCTCTCAAATCCTGCGCCGTCCTCGGCGCAGGGAGCATCCTAAAATATTTGTCGGATAGGTTCTAAGCAGCTTCTCCCCAGCCATAATTCCGTTCCACTTTGGCAATTTCAGCCAAATCAAAACCTTCCCCAAATATCTCTCTCAAATTTACGATCTTCCAGAAAATTGAAATATCTCATCAGCCGCATTGGATGCCCCATCTATTTTGCGGATAATGGATTGGATGCGCCGCGCATTTTCTTTATAGGAAGGATCATCCGCCACGCGCGTGATTTCGGCTTGGATCCGTTTAACAGAATACTCCCGAAGAGGAAGCTGTACCGCCATCCCCGCCTGGACGAGCATCTCTAAATTTGCATCCTGCTCAAATTGGAAACCGACACCGACGACGGGAGTCCCTGCCCAGCAAGCGGTTTGTACCGTCCCCTGCCCCCCGTGGATGAGGGCAATATCTGCCATTTCGTTCACTTCGGGGGCGGGCAAATAGCGTGTGGCGTAGATATTTTCCGGCAAGGTTCCCAACTCGGCAGGGTCAAGGATGGATGTGGTCGCGATCACTACATTATGCCCACTCTCGCGCAAGGCTTCTACAGCCATATGCAGATGCGCGGGCGTGCCCGAACTCCCCATCGCACAGAAGATATTAAGCCCCGGACGGCTGAAAACGCGCGTCACCTCGTCGGGAACAGGCATGGGCAGGCGGGCAAAAATAGGCCCCACATAACAATAATCATCGGGCAGCGCGTCGGCGGGCAGCCCCGTCAATTCAGGCAGATCGGTGAGCAAGTTTAAGTCGCCGCGAATGATGTCCATCAAGCTGTGGGCAGGCGGTGCACCGAATTTTTTGGCAACCCTGTTGAAAATGTCCAAGCCCACATTCAGGCGCGGCATCATCCAGTTGAGGGCATTATTTTTCCAGCGTTGGGGGATCAGGCGCGTGAAGATATTTTCGTATTGGTCAGGGAATTTGGCGAGGTGGTTTTCAAAATAGGGCAGCGTCCCCGCCATCGGGAGCAGGTAGATGAGCGGGATGCCCGCCGCTCTGGCGGAAATTGCCGAGGACAGGTTCATCCCTGCGTAAACGGTATCAGGCTCAAATTTCTGGAGCGTTTCGACTTCGCTCTCCACAAATGCACACCATTCTGCAAAACTAAAAGGTTGACCGAGCGCGCGACCCTGATCCAAATCCATCAAAAAACGATGTTTTTCGGGGCTGATGAGGGGCTGCAAGGTGGTCAGAGAAAAACCGGCTTCGAGGATACGCTGCTCGTGCGTGCCGCCATGCGTCAAAAAACGAATTTCTGCGCCGCGCGCCTGGCAGGCTTTGGCAACCTCGATAGCGCGCGTGACTTCGGCGAGATTGTAGGCGTAGGCAAAAAAGGCGAGGCGGAAAGATTTTGGTATTTTTTGCGGTGAGTTTAGCGCAGACATGTTGTTATTTGAAGACCATGAAATATAAGATGACAAAAATCAGTGCAGATGCTGTTCCGCCGATCCATGTGACTCTCTGTTTGACCCTTTCGAAATCTTTGTTTGGCGGCAGGTTTTTCTCAAGTGCCTGGACTGCGATTTTTCCGAGTTGATCTTCGTCACGCGAACCCAGGAGAAACGCTATGAACAATAAACCTGTCAGGATTATGGAGATCAGCAGCCAGGGCGCAGTTAGCGTAAATTTGCGGTGGAGCGCCAGCCATAGCCCGAAAATGGAGAGCATGACAAGGGATGGGAGCATGAAAATACGGTTGAGATATGCTACTGTTTTCATGGTGAAAGCCATTAGCGCTGTGTCTTTCTTGTTCATTGCATGCAATTCCATGATGCCATTGACTGCGGTTGTGCCGATCATGATCGCGGCAAAAAAGATATGGATATATTTGAGCAGGAAGGTTAGATTCATTTTTAGGTGTTTTTTTGATCATTTGGACGGTAGGTGCGATAATAGACATCCAAGCTGCGATTACCGAAGGAAGGGGCTGAATTATCGAGTTGCGAGCCGGCGATGAAGAAATCCAGCAGGTCTGCGGTATGCTTGCTAAATGGCTGTATCATTTTGTGGATGCTTTTTGCCAACCAGATGGGAATGTGCGTGATCCTGCTTTTTTTGCCTACGACCTGAAAGGCTATTTCTGCGATCTCGTTTTGTGTATATGTGGTTGGCCCCCAACAGAGATTTCGGCTTGATCTTGCGAAAACGCATCGACACAGACTTCCGCAAGGTCTGCGCCATGGATTGGGTTAAGATGGTTTTTGCCGTCCCCAAAGACATAGGCACGCCCCCCTTGTGCCATTTTTAGATATTCGGTCATATCCGAAAAATAACCTGTAGGTCGGATCACGGTTGCATCGATCTGCGAAGCGCGCAGTTCTCTGACAAAATCTTCATGCGCTTTGACAATGGTGACCTTTTCCATAATGTGTGCGTTATACACTGAAATATAGATGAACTTTTTTACCGTAGCTTTCAATGCGCTATCCAGAATATTCTTGTTACCTCGATAATCTACGTCATGAAAGCTCAGGTTATGGCTTTGACGCGTTAGCCCAACCGAAGAGAAAACGAAATCAATTCCATCACATAGTTCCTCCAAAGTTTCTGGTTTTGTGACATCGCCAACGAAAATTTCATCGATTTGATCTTCCACCGCTGGCTCCAGAAAAGGTCCTCTTTCATTTAATTTCTCAGGACTGCGCGCTAATGCCCGCACCCAATAGCCGCGCTGTTTACACTCCTGCACGACAAATCTTCCAAGATAGCCGGTTGCCCCGGCAATTACGATCTTTTGCATTGTGCTTCCCTTCGTTTTTATTTGTTGAATTCATTTACTTGTATATAGGTGTGTATCATCTGGTGCAAAAGGGCTAGATGACTTTCCAGGTCAATTCTTTCAGATGCCAGAAATTGTTGCATCAGCAAACCATCCACCGCGCTGAAAATAACCAGCGCCAACTCCGACGGCAACCCGGTAAGAGAAATAAGCCCATCCAGATAGCGAGTAACAGAATCTTTCAGGAAAGAATCGTCTGCTCCTTGTTCTCGTAGCTGGTAAAAATCAAAGGTCAGGAAAATCATGTTAATAAGCATGTTTCTGTTTTCTTGTACGAAACGAAAGAAAATTTCGAGACGTTCCTCCAGCGGGGTGTTTTCCTGAACTTCTAGGGCGAGTTGAGATATATCCCACTCACTCACAACCAGAAACATCTGTTCGAAGAGTGCCTGCTTGGAGGGGAAGTAATGATATAGGGTGCCTGTAGACACATCTAATTCGGCAGCAACCTCACGCATGGCAATATTCCCATAGCCTCGGCGCGCAAATAAATCGAAGCTGCGTTTCAGAATATCTAAGCGTTGAGCATCATGGTCGATAATTTTGGGCATAGTAGTGTCCTTTTTATAACGAACGTTCGGTATAAATTATAATTAAACAAAAGAATATGTCAAGTGGAACTCGACCAGCATGATGGCTCTTTCCTCTTTATTGAATTATGCAATTACTTTGGTTGAAATAAAGTATAGACCTGAATTATGGATAAGGATTTCTCTCAGAGAAAAACAGCCACGAATTACACTGATTGACACGGATTTTTAAAGTTTTATCTGTGAAATCCGTGAAATCTGTGGCTAAAGAGCTAAAAGTTGAACTTATCCATAACTGAGGTTATAGGACTTTCGCTCAAGCAGATGTGCGTCGCACCAACTTCGACAAAAGGATGCTCTTCGATGAGCTTTTTGCCTGTCGAAGGGCAGCTTCTTATCATTTTCGTGCGATCTTGTGCCCTATGGGTACGCACCTTCTTTTCTCGTTCAAAATTGCACGCCAACGAGAGCCAGCGCAAGCCCAGCGGTATTGACCGCCAGCATCCTGAAGGCATCTTCTGGCGGGACGATGGGGCGCCCATCCCAGCCGAGGGCATCGTTCAGTGCGTTGAATAATTCTAAGTAATTGCGCCAAGTGAAAAGCAATGCCAGCGGTGTGGCGGCGACGAGGTTGAACACCCCACCACTGATGACCCATTTACGGAAAATATTCACATTTCATTCACATCCAACACAATCCGCCCCTTTACCGCCGTCTGCTCTATGAGCTTATGTGCTTCGGCGGCATCTTCGAGTTTCATGCGGCGTTCGATGGCGGGTTTGATCTTCCCTTCCGCCAGCAAGTCAAAGAGCACCGGCAAATCTTCCTAAACCATCTTGGCTGTTTCTTGCGTAACGCGCCAATATCGTAGAACGCCGTCCTGCGTCCATTCGGCAAGATATTCCACAGCCCGGCAAGGAAATAAAGAATGACGATACCTGTGTTGTGTGCGCTGGTATCCTGTTGACATCCCCAAATTAAAAAAGAAGAAGAGAAGCGCAAGGAGAATCAGCACCAATAATACCGGGGAGAATAAAGTAGATTGGAGAATACTCATTTTGGTTTCTTTTTGTCGCCAAATATACTTGAACGCTGGGAGAAACGCTCCTTTGGAGGGTGGTGAAGATTATGAGGAAATTCCATCATACAAAACACGAACACAAGTCTGAGCAATTTCTTCAAGGGAATGCGCTTCCTGTATGGGCGGGGGGATTTTATCTTCTATTAGCAAGGTTGTTACGCCATGGAGCATGGACCAAAGCCCAAGCGCCAAAGCATCTGCACTGCCAGCACGCAGCATCTTCTTGTCTTGCATGATTTGGATAATTTTTACCAACAGTGAAAAGGCTTCCTCTGATGCAGCTATCAAAGAGGGGTGCACGTGTTTGTCCACGGCTCCGCCAAACATTACCCTCAAGTGATCGGGGTTCTTCTCTGCAAAGCGGAGATATACCATGCTCATTTCCACAAGTTCGCCAAAGGAGTCATTAGGGTGAGTTGGGAAACGCACAAAAGCCTTTTCCAACTCTTGTGCAAGTTTGTGGAACCCTTCTTCTGCGATTGCGACCATAAGCGCCTCTTTGTCAGCAAAATGTCGGTAGGGTGCTGCATGGCTTACCCCAGCTTCTCTAGCAACCTTTCGCAAACTTACGGCACTTGCCCCTTCAGAAGAAAGAATAGCAACCCCTGCTGAAATGAGTGCATTGCGTAAGTTGCCATGATGATATGACTTTTTTGACATATACTAATCTCCTAAAACAATGTTGACATCGTCAACATTTAGGTTATAATGTTTACGCTGTCATCATAACATGATGATCCAAATCTATGCAACATTTTTAGGAGAAAATTATGAAACTATCCAATAAGAGACTGCGCAATTTCCAACGAGTTGTACATTTCATAGGTGCTGCCTTGATCGGCACTTATGTTTATTCGCCGTGGGGCGTTGAACCGGTGTTCAGCTCACTGACAAAATATGTTGTCATTCCCCTATTGTCTGCTACAGGCATAATCATGTGGCAAATGCCAAGCGTCACAAAATGGATAAAGAACCGACAATCAAAGAGATATGGAGTGTAATATGTTACAAAACCAAAGGGTTTTAATCACAGGCGCTACTTTAGGCATTGGTCTGGAATTTGCCAGGCTGCTATACAAAGAAGGATATAACCTTATTCTTGTAAGCAGAACTCGACCAAAACTGGAAGACGTAAAGAAAAAATTAGAGACTGGCAAAAACTCGATCACAATATTTCAAGCAGACTTATCCCAGCCCAACGCTGCCCGAGATATCTATGAGCAATGCCGAACACTAAATATGCCAGTAGATATTCTAATAAATAACGCTGGCTCAGCGTTATTTGGCGAACACACTGAACTCTCACCCGAAGAGATCGCCAAAATGCTCACACTCAATACAACTGCCGTCACAGAACTCTGTCATCTCTTCGGCTCCAGAATGAAGGCTCGAGGAAGCGGCTATATCCTGAATATCGCTTCAACTGCTGCCTACCAGCCCGTCCCCATGATGGCTGCTTATGCTGCGTCAAAAAGTTACGTTCTCCATTTCTCGGAAGCCCTTGCCAAGGAAATGGAAGATCATGGCGTTAGCGTAACCTGCCTTTCACCGGGACATACCAAGACCAACTTTTTCTCATCTGCGGGCATCGAAAGCGACACTGCTAATGGGTTCTTCTCCGAGCGCACACAAATGCGTGCTGATGATGTAGCCCAATTTGGCTTGGACGCATTATTTGCTAAACGATTATCATTGATACCGGGAGTCAGAAATAACATTTTGGCAATTGCCAACCGTTTTGTTCCTCGCTGGGTTGTCGCAAGTATTTCAAAAGGCTTTACACAAAACCCCTGATAAAGATCAAGAGAACCTTTGCAGCCTGTGTAGGAAAGCGGTTCCCAAGAAGGTGACCGCTTTCCTTCCTAACTTTCATTCACTTCTAATACAATTCTACCCTTGACCGCCGCCTGCTCGATGAGCTTATGCGCTTCGACGGCATCTTCCAGTTTCATGCGCCGCTCAATGGCGGGCTTGATCTTGCCCTCGGCCAGCAAAGCAAAGAGCGCACTCAGGTCTTCCTTGAACCAATCGGGGTTCTTTTTACGCAACGGCGTGATCGAATAAAAAGATGTTTTGCGCCCGTTTGGCAGAATATTCCACAAAGAGACCTTCATGAAGGTCATTGGCACACTGTCACCGCCTTTGCCCATCGCATCATCATAAAAACCATAGGGGATCAGGATGCCGCCTTTGCGCAGCGAATCGAAGGAACGTTTGAAATGATCGCCGCCGATGAAGTCGAAGACCGCATCGCACCCGCCCTCGGCTTGCAACCGCGCAACGAAATCCTCTTTGGCGTAATCAATATGCACCGCACCCAGCCCCCCGACAAGTTCCTTCTTCGATGCAGATGCCGTGCCGTACATCTTCAGGTCATACAGTTTCCCGAGTTGCAACAGTGCGGTGCCGACCGCGCCTCCTGCCCCGTGGACGAGGATCGTCTGCCCGCGCTTGATCTTTGCCGTACGATGCAGCATCTGGTAGGCGGTGACGTAGGATAAAACCATACTTACGGCATCCGCTGGTGCGATGGAATCAGGTACGGGCACGAGCGAATCGGCGGGGCGCAGCATATATTCTGTGTAGGCGCCCCAAACGGTCAGGTCGGCAACTTTCTGGCCGACTTCCAGTCCAGTCACGCCTTCGCCGAGTTTGTCTACCACGCCGACCATGTCGTAACCGGGCGAGAGCGGCGGCTCTTCCTTGAATCCGTAATAAATGCCCTTACGGACAAGGGTATCGGTAAAGGTAGCGCTGGCAGCGAGCACTTTGACGAGCACTTCACCAGCAGGGGGTTCGGGGAGGGTATCTTCAGTGACGACTTGCAGAACGTCGGGATCACCAAATTCGTTGAGGATGACTTTTTTGTAGACCATTATGTTGTTCCTTTTTCTAGTGCTATTTTTTGAATGGGGATTTGCAATTCCAGCACGGGAGCGGGGTCTTCTTTCCCGTCAATATGCGCGGGACCGGACAGACGCAGTTCCCGCAATGGGGGCGAGGGTGCGTATCCATTGACGCCAACCCAAGCGAGCAACGCCAGGATCGCGGACGAGAGTTTGTCAAAGGGTCCTTTATAAACCAGGGCAGCCATCAGATCGCGGGCAGGCAATTCCCGAAAGGCGATTTCGCCATTGATGACGGGGTGGTTTAAGTACTTTGGGTCAACCAACACAGCCATTTCGGTTTCGAGTTCAATTTCTGAATACTCTTTGTTATGGTACATGGCAATCTCAGGCTGCAATGGCTCAATGTTGTGTTCTCTCAGCCCCTGGTACAACTGGCGGTGCATAGAATCGCAGTATTCGTCCATCTCCCCGAATGGAACGATCTGCCGGATCGAGGCGATGATCTGCGCTGCAACGGGCTTGACGACCACCTCGTAGGGAATGGGCTGCCCTTGTTGTTCGATCTGCTGTAAACGAGCTTCCACGTGCGCCAGACGGTTTTGGCTAGCCTGGATATCTAGCGCAATTTCCGATTGTTTCAGGATGAGCATCCCGCGCAGCCGTTCAGTTGAAATTTCGTCTTCTTTCAGCAGGTCGGAGATTTGTCCCAGGCTCAAGCCAAGTTCTTTTAGAGCAATGATACGGTGTAACTGCGCCAACTGCTCGATGGTGTAAAAGCGGTAGCCTGTCCACTGATCTACATGGTTGGGGACGAGCAGACCGAGTTTGTCGTAATGGCGCAGCATCCGGGTTGAGACTTGACCGAGTTTTGAAAAGTCACCGATTTTGAACATAGTGTCTTCCTTTTTAGGGTGTTCTTTTTCGTGTTCTTGAGACCACAAGCGCGCCAATCTGGATGATAACGAGCGTGGTACCAATGACCGACCACGACCATTTGATCGCAGCGAAGCTGGAATACACTAGTGCTAACCAGTTAGGAAATCTTCCGGGATTTGCCAGCATTACAAATGAGCAAAGATTCTCAAAGATATCCGCTGAAGCAATTAGCGGACCAAGCACAGCCAGGCGAAGTGCAAGTCTCTGCCACCGCGAGGTAGCAGGTTGGGCGCGTGCTATTGCTACATGCGCAAAGAACAAGGTCAGCATCAAGCCAATGATCCACGCGAAATCAATGATTTGGGTATGAACGAATTTGTCAAATGTGCCCTGTGTAATCAGGACGTTGTAATGGGATTTGATCGCAACCGCGTCAAACGCGAGCTGAGCCTCGAACAGGGATACTGGATATTTTGTGGCGATAAAGCTTACCGTAACGGCAATGTAGCCGCCTATGGCAAGCAGGAGCGATAGCGCAAGATAAACGCCAAGTTGTGCCTTTTTGGGCTGAGTTAGCCACCGATCAGATAATATTAATTGCATGATATTTCTCCTTCTGGAAGTACGATTTGGATACGATGTCCCCATCGTACACCTTGACACAATGTTAAAGTCAAGCCCAAATGTCAATTTGATGAAGGAAAAACAAAAGTTGCTAACAGGGTTTTCCGCGTTCGGTGCAAAGGAGCACAGGATTTTCATCCTCTATTAGTCTGATAAAGACTTCCACGATATTGGGGTCCAAGTCTCTTCCGGCATGTTCCTTGATCCATACTGTAGCTTTTTCTTTTTGCCAGGCGTTACGATATGGGCGGTCGGAGCAGAGGGCGTCCCACATATCGACCACGGCAAAGATACGCGCTGCAAGAGGGACTTCTTCTCTCTTTAACCCATGTGGATAGCCTGTGCCATCCCATTTTTCATGGTGGTAACGTGGGATGTCTAAGGCAGCATGAAGATATTCGATGGGCGCAAGCCACTCATAGGCATAGTGCGTATGCTGTTTCATAATTTCCCATTCTTCTTTGGTAAGGTCGCCCGGTTTTCGGAGAATACTATCGGGAATACCCATTTTCCCAATATCATGTAATAGGGCACCGCGGCGGATATTGATGAGTTCTTCTTCCGGGATGTTTAAGGCTTTTGCCAATTCAAGAGTCATGTTTACAGCTCTTTGCGTATGCCCGGAGGTTTCCTGATCGCGCATTTCAAGAGCTTTTGCCCAGCCTTCCAGGGTAGCGTCGTATGCTTGCAGAAGCTCTTTTTCTGCCTTTTTTCGTTCGGCGATCTCCTCTCTCAGTCTTTGATTTATTTCTGAAAGTGTGAGAGTCAGTTTTTGCTCGTTGCGCAAGATTCTTTCCATGTTGCGCACCAATGCTCCCAAGGCAATTGTTGTGACCACGTTTAGAAACGCAAAGGTAACACTGGTAACTGCCCACCCCTCTGCAACAGAGTTCATCGTATATGGTGTCCACGCCAGAATACTGTTGTTGATCGCCCAGCCAGCGGCAAAGATCGTCCCCGTGGTGAGTGCAAGAACTGCCATGGAGGCTCTCAACCCAAGGAATAAGCTGGCTATGATGGACAGCGATAGCAGCCAGATTCGCACGCTGCCAGTTGGTCCGACGTTAATCAGTGAGACAATCCCATAGGCGTAGTAGGTTGATAACCCCAACCAGGCGCGCGCAGGAAATGGCATATTTCGCAGGAAGGTGACTACGAGCACAACCAGATAGATTGCGATGAGTGAGCTGGCGTATAGCACTTCCCCGTTTAGAAATGAGTATTTAAGGCTCGAATAAAGTGGGAAAACACCAATAAGCGCCAAACTAATAAAGGCTAATGAGAAAATTCGCTCTCGCCAAATCACAACGACATCTGTTGTTTTCATGGCAGGGTAATTCCATGCTTTTTCAGCCCACCCCTTCAGTAGACTTATTTGCCTCTTCATCCTTATCTCCGTTATGTTAAAGAGAAATTTTTACTTTTTACCGTACATCTGTCAGGTCAAGATGCAGATTTTCAGTCCGAATGGACTTTGCACAACTAGCACGGTCGGTTTCGCGGAGCACACTCTAGTGCCCCCCCTGCGGGTCCAATAACCAACACAAATATATTTCAAAAAGAGCGAATTTTGTGTTAATTTCACCCGCACGGGGGGGGATAAATCCGCCGTGCTATCCTTGCGAAGCCCGCTCAAGCGGACTGAGAAATCAGTTCGTGTATCTTTTGATACGAAGATTTTGATAAATGTACGGTAGTACACCGTTCACTAAACAATCTGTTTTTTTCTTCGTGTCTTTGCGAGGCAACTTTACCGCCGACCTGTACTCCGCTGGGGCTAAGCAATCTCCACAACCGTGGCCGGGGACGGCGGCTAGAGCAATTTTAGGATAGGTACTTAGTAAACGATGTAGCAGGAAAATTTTTATAATTCTTCTCACTTTTGAAAATGTTTATGGAGATAATGTATTGTAGCATTTTGAAGGCGTTTTTTATGAAATTCTAAGGTTCAAATTTTGCTGCTTCTAAGGTTTTTTGTGGTTTGTACGCGGATTTCACGGAGAATCTCTGAAAATAACGGAGAAAACTCCGTAGATTTATCACTTTTTCCGTGCAACTCCGTAAAATCCGTGTACAAAAAGCTGCTTGCTATCACTTTCTTGGGCAACCACAAATTCCGTTAGAACTATTGATGTTCACATAAATTGGCAACTTCCTCTGCGGAAAAGGTCCCGCAGATTCTCGTGATCTTAACTTTGTCACATAGTAATCCTACGGGACGCTTAACCAATTTATCCAAAAACCAATAGGTTTTTTCTATTCCTTTCCAGAAAACGAATCCCATTCAGCGCGATAAGCCGCCTTTTCTTTTTCCGAAAGGAAGCTGGCTTCGAGCGCGTTGCGATTGAGCTGCCACAACTCATCCCACGAAAAACCCTGTTTTGCGAGCAGAATATATTCGCTGGTCAGGTCGGTGGAAAACATCGGCGGATCATCGCTGTTGACGGTGCAGTAAACGCCGGCATCCACCAATTTACGGATTTGATGCGGCTGATCAAGCGGCGTGACTTTCAGCCGATAATTACTATGCGGACAGACCTCAAGCGGGAGCTGCGTCTCTGCCAGATATTCAAGCAATTTAGGGTCTTCCACAGAGCGGACACCATGCCCGATCCGCTCGGATTTCAACTTGCTCAGTGCCCCCCAAACGCTTTCCGGTCCCACAACTTCTCCCGCGTGGGCAACAACGTGCAATCTCTGGCGGCGTGCTTCCTCATAAACATCAGTAAATAACTCAGGTGGAAAACCGGCTTCTGGCCCCCCAAGCCCCAGCCCGATAAAGACACCTGCTTCTTGCCCCTTGAGAATGAAGTCCAGTACGCGATAACGTGACTCCGGGATGTGGCGGGCGATGTCAGGGATAAAGCGCATTCCAATGTCATACTTTTCTTTGGCGTGTTTGACGCCTTCCGCGAAGACAGCGATGACTTCATCCTGCGGGAAATTGTCGAGCATAAAGGATGCGCTCAAAAAGACTTCACAATAACGAACGTTGTGCCGCGCCTGCTCTGCGAGAAAACGGTCCAGCATGAAGGCGAAGTCGTCTGCGGTTTGCATGCACTGTGTTGCGAGCAGGTAGATATCAAGAAAATGATCGAAATCACGGAAAGCATACATAGATTGCCATTCTTCCAGCCTCGCCGCAGGGAGCGTGACCTTATTGCGCTGAGCCAGCTCCCAGACGGTAGCGGCATCCGTTGCGCCTTCGAGATGAACGTGCAATTCGATTTTTGGCATCGCCCACAAGCGTTTGTTTAACTCAGGCGAAATGGGGGTGTTCTCATAAATTTTTGTCATAGAAATTTCCTGATCCTAAGCACCAGCGTTTGCTTTCAGCGCATTTTGAGATGTGATCAATCGCTCACGGTGACGATGCTCTGCGCGTTTTTGGAAAAAGTTGCTAAAGGTAGCAGTGCAATCTGTAACGAGAAATGGATCGAAGCCTTTCTTCTCGGCTGTACGAAAAGTCAGCGAGGGGCATTGATCGGTCGCAAAACCGCAGATAAAGATATTTTGAATGCCATTCTCACGCAAAGTCTCTTCGAGTGGGCTTTTGTGGAAGGCATCGAAGCCTTTGTAATTATAGCTTTCACGCAAGGCAATCAAATCGTCTTCTTCGTAGAGACCGTCAACGATCTCTGATCTCCACGTCCCTTTGGAGAAAATCTTTCCGAAGGTGAGATACGCCATCCAGCCTTTTTTCTTGGTAGGGTCAACGATGAGCGGAGCATGAATGATCTTGATGCCCAATTTGCGGGCTTCTGCCACAAAATTCTGCGTGTTTTGGATGGTGTTTCGCTTTTTTAGTTGGCTTTTTATGAGCGCGTGGAAGAGACCTTTCTCCGTCCACTCTTTTTGGAATTCAACAAGTACGATGGCGCATTTATGATTGTTGAGTTGCATATTTTTCACCTTTTGGCTTGATTGATGTTTTCAGTTCACAGAACTCATTTCCCAGAGATTGGGTGGTCGTCAAAGTATTCGCTTCGGCATTAGGGTTGATGGCGTGTAAAACACCTTTGTACATTTCTTGATAAAGATGGCAGTAGTATGGTCCGCTTTCGTCGGGGCTTTCTCGCAACTGTGCCGAAAGCGGACATTTTATCCAATGGCAGGTGACTTCGTTTTTATTACCAATGATCTCAACTTTGCCGTGAATGCCCAGCAAATTGTGCAGGAAGTCGATAATGCTCGAAAGGCTGCGGGCATCATCAGGGTTGACGGATAAAAAGTCCGCAGTTTGAGCAGCAATTTCTTCGCCCAGGTCATACTGCGATTGCAGGGCTTGCTGCCTATCCAGGCTGCCCTGAGTTACGACGACACGCATCAGACGGGCGATCATCTCGGCGTGGATCTGATTGGCAAGCTGGCGTTTCAATGCTTCAGGCAAGGGTAATCCCCGCGCTGCCCACCATTTTGCGATTCTTTTTTGAGTAGGGTGTTGTTCAAAGTATGTGTAGAGAGTGAATTTCATTTGGATAATTGGTTATGACGTCTATTTATGATTTCGGTGGTGCAAGTCTCAGCAAAGCCAGTACCCTTGTTGTCCAATCGAAGATGCGGTTTTTTCGCTTTCGCCAGTTGTCAGAGAGGGGCAGGTTGGCGAGCGAAGCTGGTCTGGGTCCGAAATCCCAATACCCATCTTCGTTTTGCTGTTTCCACAGCCAGGCAAAGGCGTCTTTCAACACGAGCGGCGCAGAAGGGAAGCCGCGGGCAAGGATTTCCAGGGAAGCCAGCCAGTGGTCGAGGGGACCGGGTTTTCCGGGCGGCGGGGGGAGGCAAGGGGGAACACCATGAACCAGTCCACGTAACCGGGGATCAGTTCCACAACGGGGAAGACACCAGTAAAGACGGACACCCAATAGGCGAAAATGCCGAAGGTGGTGAAAAACGATAGTCCGATTGCGAGTTTTTTCTTGCTCATATTTGATCTTTTCTTACCATTGGTTTGCTAATTGCTGGAGTTTTTCTGTGTCATACAGCGGAGCTCCATGCCCAGGGCAAACGATACGCGGTTCCAGCTTTGCGATCTTTTTTATGGATTGACGATTTTTCTCGACATCCGGAGTAAATATGGCTGGCGGCTCATTCAAGCCAGGGATGGTTGTCATCAAGTTCATATTTACAATTACATCACCTGCAATTAAGACTTTGTCGCTTTCCCGCCAGAAGACGATATGCCCGACCGAATGACCGGGCGTTTCAAGCACTTGAAAGTCGCCGACCATATCTCCTTCTTTGAGCGCCTTCTCAACCGGATGTCCCGGTCCCGCCCAGAAGCGCTGTTGAAAACGGGCGACGGGATGATTGGGATCAGGATATTCATTCGAAATTAAGCCGCTTTCGGCTGTTCCCTTGTCGCCTTCTCCGCACCAAAGTGGAATACCAAGCGTTTTGCAAATGAAAGCGCTCGCTCCTTGATGGTCGGCATGGGCATGCGTCAGCACATGCGTTTTTACTTCTTTTTGCCCAATCTCTTTAAGTATTTTCTTCCCGGATGAACGGATCCCGGCATCTACAAGGATGTTGCCGATCAAGTAGGCATTTACTGCATGACGGGGAAAAAGCTGAATTTGAAAGACGTCTTTTGCAATCTCTAACACATTTGCTCCTTAGTATAGAATAAATTTTGTAGCTGTATATTTCTTTCCGTTTATTTGCACGACCAACCGATGCTCGCCCAGATAGTGTTTTCGCGTACTCCGTTGGATGAAGGATTGTTTTTTCTCAATCGTGATACTTGCTCTTGGGGCAAGAATTTTCTTGGCGGCTTTGAAGACTTTGGGGGCTTGCTTCCCGTTTGCTTTCATAAAATGGATGATGTAATCGATCATCAATTTGCAGGCTTTCTCTTCGTGAGATGTGACTTTGAATGAAAAGGTGATTTCTTCTCCGATGACGGGCGTTTCATTGCTAAGTTGAATTTCTGAGACGGAGATTTTCGCATCCGGATCGTAGCCCATCAAACGCAGCGCGCCGGGATGTCCGTCCTTGAGCAGGGTGCGCAGGGAGTGGGAGATGATCCAGTCCATCTCTTTGGATAAGGCAGATTTTTGCCAACGTTCCAGCGTTTCGACGACGATAGAGGGGTTATCTTTGGCGATGTCGTTGAGATTGTTGGCGACGGAGCGACGTACCATTAAGTTGGGATCCGCTTTGAGCTTGTCGAGTAATTCGATCACCAGAGCGGGATCGCGCTGGAATTTGGGCAGGCGTGAAAACATGGAAGCCGCGGGCGCGTCCCTTCGGATGCGAGCCGCCGCGCAAAGGGGCTTTCATCCTGCGTGAGCGCGTGTAGGAACGCCATTGTTTTTTCAGGATATTTCTCGATGAAGGGGCGAATATCTCCCTCGGCGGTGAAACGTTTGGTCATCTCGTAGAGGGCGTTGATGGATGTGTCGAAATCATCCAGACCGTAGCGACTGATGAAGAGGCATTGCGGCATCACGATGAAGCCGTCGAATCCGCTCAGGGAATCGGTATCAGGTTCCGGTCCAAGTGCGTTCACGAGTATTTGGGCAGCACGCTGAAAATCGTCGGGGAGATGCTCGCGGAGGGCATCCGCAATGAGGGAATTCCGATCCCCAAAGCTGAGCACTTCCAATTGAGGAAGGATCGCATTCACAAAGGCATCCCTTTCGAACGAATCCCAAACATTGAATATATTGTCGGCGAGTTCGTTCACCAATGTGGAGTTGAATACATTGCGGAACTGGAAATTTTCACTCATTATAATAACTCTACTTTTTTGTAGCGTGTTTTATCTTGTGTGATCGTCCCGATCTGGATGGACTCGGTGGGACAGTTATGCACGCAGTTGAAGCAGACGTCGCAATCGAGACCAAATTCAATTTGTCCATTCAGGGCTATATTGTGGCGAGGACAGCCGTTGACACATTTCATGCACTCGATGCAGGTCTCTGGCTTGGAATAAAACTGCCCGATATAGGCACGGTGATGGTTATCGTATTTGTCTTCGAGTTTTTTGACGATAAAGTTGTCGAAGGCAGTGTACCATTTTGGGCGAGGGGGTTTTGTTGTGGATTCGTTTTGCAAGCTGGCAACAAATTGGTTGATCTTTTCATCGATATGGCGGCTGTGGATGCGTTTGAGAAAACCCTCCATCCACGAGTTTTTCTTGGCGAAAAGAATCAAAAAGTCCGTGCCGGGCATGAAGAATTCAATGAAACCAGCAGGACGGAAATTTTGCTGCGCGGCAACCTCCATTAAATCTCGCACGGCGTTGCCCGAATACAAGCCCTTGGTTGTAAAGAAAAAGACGGGCTTGTTGGCGCCGTCCAGGCTTTTGAGCAGGTCGACAACAAGTTCGGGCGCTTCCCGAAAGTATACCGGGAAGCCGATGCCGAGCATGTCGAAATTATCCACGCCCTTGGCGTTGCTCTCTCTGCTGATCTTTATGCTTTGGACGGTATGTCCGTCACCTTTGAGCGCTTTTGTCAGCTTTTTAGCAATGAATTTGGTGTTCCCTGCACCAGAGTAGTAGTGGATGGAGATTTTCATAAGGTGTTTAGGATTGGTTCAATCTCAAAGATTGAACCAATCTATCTTGTGACCCAACTAACAATATATTCCATTTCCGGAAGCTGATATTGATCCTTGATTTGCCAACTACCATTCAATCCCATTTCACGGGCGGTGAGTTCGAAATGGCTCATGGCGATGCCCATATCCACTCGCTGCAGGTCGGCGAGTTTGAGCCAGGACAGAATACCCTCTCTATATCCCGGCGTGCGGAGGAGATAGAAATCCCAGCGGTTATCTTTCTTGATGATCCGCCAGGGCTGCTTATTCGATGCCGAGGGACTAATGCGCAGCATCTTGAGTGGGATTTCATAGTCCCTGGCATTTTCGGGGTGGAGGGGCTGGGTGAACAACTTGTCGAAGAAGAGCGTCTCCCACGGCAGCCTGCGATCACCCTTTGCAAACTGTCTGATCCTACCGCTGGGGGAATTTTCTGCCTGGTAGCCAAAAGAAACGATAATAGGCATAGTCTCGTCGTTTTGAAGAGCAATATCCCGTGCGAAGGGACTTTTCGTGAAGGTCCCGCCGAGCCAGCATGTACCAAGTCCCAGGTCAGTGGCATAGAGGATGATTTTCTCGATCAGGTAACCAATATCTTCGAGATTCTTATCGCTTTCCTTGAGGGCGCTGATGATAAAACCGGCTGGATTTTTGATGAATCCATAAGTGCCGTAGCTTTTGAGCGCCTTTGAATCTTCGAGCGTTGTTGCGACGATCTTGAAGCGTGCGTTCCCGCCAAAGGGTGCTGGTTCAAGGTCGGCGATATAGGCTTCGAGCTGCGCCAACGTTTCCTGCGCTACAGGCTCTTTAAGGTGTTTGCGGCAGGAGTAGCGTTCTTCGATGATGGTGGTGACCGGTTTGGTATATGTCATTATGTTAGCTTCCGCATCACCCACTCAAGGGGACCACGCTTGTAGCGCTGCCGCCAGAGATGGGCAAAAATTACCGAAAGAATCGAGAAGATGATACCTGAGACAGCTGCGAAGGATAAACTCTGGTTATCTAGCCGACCAATGGCCTCGAGGAAGCCCATTCCGATCACAACGTGCGCCACGTAGAGGGTCAGCGCCAACTGCCCGGTGTGGACAAGCGGGGGGATCCATCCAGCGTTGGGGCGGTGCAGAGTGATTTCGAGGCATACCAAGATGACGACAAGAGCGGTCGCTGTCCCGGCGATGATGTATGGGGGCATTGGCGGCATCGGAGCTGTATCCAAAAGCAGACCGAGTTCCCCTTTCCCAAATAAAGCGGAAATTGCTTCGGTGATGGCAGCGATAGAAAAACTGATGATGAACAATTTCTTTCGGAAAGCGGCGTTGAGCAGATCCTGCCGCCCCAGCCACATCCCGACAAGCATAAACGCCAGCCAGGGGATGACGGGGTGGAAGCCGTTGAAGAAGATATGCCGAATCATACCCTGCACTGTCCAGAAATCGGCGTAAGTGAGCGTTACCCAATTCCAGGCTGCTTCGTAATCAAAAAGCAATGTCAGGATGAGAAAGGCGACGGGTAAAAGGGTGGAGATTGTCAAAAGCTGACGGTTGCTGGCTGTCAGGAGCAGGGCGGCGATGGCGATATAAACGCCATAAAAATGGAGGATGTCGGCAGGCCAGATGGAGATATATGCCAAGCCGACGATGAAAAGAAAGAGCGCCCGCTTCAGCAGCGTAATGCGGTATGCCCGTATTTGGGCTTGGTCGCCGCTTTTCAGCCCTTTTGCGGAGAGTAACGATATGCCTACCCCCGCTAGTACGACAAAGGTAGCGGCAGCCCGACCATCGAGCAGCCCCATCAACCATTCCAGCCACACGGAGCCAGTTCCCTTGGCGTTCATCACGACCTTGAAGTTGACCAGTACCATGCCAAAGATCGCTAACGAGCGGGCAAGGTCGAAACCAACGATGCGTTTTTTCTTGACTGAATTTGTTTTCATACAAAAAATCTATCCTCTGATCACGTCTTCCACACCACGTCTGGGGCTGCGCAGCACATCTACTGTAGGGACACCGATGCGGAAGGGCATCAACGCCTGCCAAGCGGGGTCGCCGATCAAATCTTGGAGGGCATCACCGAAGTCTGGAGCAATGCCCAGGCTTTCTTCTCGATCCGCTCTTTCGGATGCGTAGTTGACAGGGTGCATGGCGTACCCGTTTTGGGCTGCCCACAGGTTCATGCGCTGGTAGAGCATCCCGCCTTTGATGCGCTGAGCATTATCTTTGTTGTTCGGGACAGCCAAAATGCCAAAGGCGGGCGTCGCATCAAGGGCGGCACGGGTGGCATCGAGCCAGAATTGGTCGTTCTGCTCCTGCGAGAGGGCCGGCAGCATTTTTGTGATCGCTCGCATGGCGGCGGGCATGGCTTGGGCATCAACGGTCACGCCATCGGCGCGTTCTTGCAACTCATCCCAGTCATGGCGGAACCATGCAGCGCTATCACGGGTTTGTTCTTCGTCTTGCGTAATGGCGATTGCGGCATTATAGGTCAGGTCGGCGATGCTTTTGCGTTGGCTTTCAGACGTAAGCCAGAAAACACGCACATCGGCATCGGTGTTGAGATGATCGAGCGTTGTCAACATATCTTGTGAAAGCGGCGCAGTCCCGTAAGCCCCTCGGTTGGTACGGCGGTTGGGAATGGCATGATAAAGCTCGGGGATGGCGCTGTCACCGGGAATGAGCTCAATGTGGGCAATCTGTTCTTTTGACGGTAGCAGGCTCAAAACAGGGGCGTATCCGTTGGCTGGGGCGGCGATCAGCAAATTCTCCAACGCACATCCCAATCCGATATGCATCTCCCGCAAAAAGGGATCAATCGTCCCGATATTGCGCGTTGTGTCGGCAAAAAGGTCGATGGATGTTTCAGTAATGCCAAAAAGCCAAGGCTGAGTGTTATGCGGATTGGCGGCGAGGATGGCAGCGTGGACGAGAGCCAGCGATCCGCTCGTGGCTTCAGTTTGCCACTGCTCCCAGGCTTGGTAGGCATCCCCATCACCTGTGGCGAAAACGCCCTGATCTACAGCTCGCCACAGACTACCGCCTGCGAGGGCGATGAACGTGGCTCCGCTCATACGGAGAAAGTCTCGGCGGGTAAGTTTTGTCATGATAGCTCCTCGCGATAACGCACGAAATAATTCCAGCCCAAAATCGTCAACCCCGCCAGCATGAAGAAATAACGCAGCAGGTCAAAGATCGGGTTGGGGAAGGTGTAGACCAGCACGCCGATGGGCAGGTAACCAAACCACAGGCTGTATTTGAGAAATTTCTCGAGGAGGGTGTCGCCGTGCAGCACAAATGCGAAGAGGAAAAATCCCAGATAGCTGCTGTGGAATTTGAGCTGGCTCCAGAGCATCCGTTCCTGAATATCGGCGAGGGAGATGGGCATCCCGTTCAGTGCGGTGGTGAGTTGGGTCATCAGATCGTGGTTCTCGTGCAGATCGAGATAGGTGGTAATGACCAATGCACCTAGCGCAACAACGACCAACCAGATATTATCTTCGTTCCACAGGTCGATTGCCAGGAAGATGAAGGCGGCTGTGTAGAACATCAGGAAGAGATTGTCAAAGGTCAGGATAATGCGCAAGGGGATTTCTGCGGCGATGATATTGCGGGTGTAACTTTCAATATCGGAAATGATCTCAAAATTCTGGGCGGTGACACCGCCGCTGAAAATGGACGTGCTGAGCATTCCTGCCAGCATGAGCGCAGCGGCAAATGCGGGGAAAGCGATGTACTTATAAATTTCTTTCTTAATCATTTTTTCTCCTGTTTGGTTGGTATTTTTCCAATCGTGCCTAGATGGGTGTAGCGCCAACGGATTTTAGTGCTCCGAAAAACTGGGAAGCCTTTTCTGTCTTGAAACGGTATTCAATGATTCCCTCCCATCCTTCTCGAAAAAGGGCGGAATCAAAAGATAGCGACAAGCTATTGCGATCCGGGAGATGAATCTTTAATTCAGATATCTTTGGGTCTTCAATGGGGATGTTGATTTGGCGCTTGCTATAGGTAAAGCAAATCACGCGTTTCCTGGTTACCGCGAGGGAGCCAAGAAAACCCTCTCGGCGATGGATGTATCTTCTACCTGGTCCTTTAACATTTTTCGTGATGAACCATCCACTCATCCCTTCATCGAATACGGTAATCCTTTCTTTTTCAAGACTGCGATGAATTCCTTTTGGCATAGCACCAAGTCCAATTAGGCGATATAGCATGTTTTTCTTCATCAATTTTCCCTGTTGGCATTTATACTTTGCCAACCGTTCCCAGATGCGTATGCTGGAAAGAATCGGTATATTTCAAGCCATAGCCCAGCACGCGATCCATGCTGGAGTGCCCGAAAAGGATCAAGCCGGCAAGCTGCACAGCGGCATTTGCGCTCAAAACACCCACGATATAAACGCTGATTCCCAGCGCCTTGTGATGGATAAAGTTATAGGTTAGCGCGCCCAGCTTTGTCCCGCCGAGGTAACCGAGCATGCTCAGGTCAGGTGTAAAGAGCAAAGCCGGATACCACCACCAGGCAAAATCCATGCGGCTGAAAAGAAAGATGGTAATGCCGAACATAAAGAGTTCTTCGAGTTTGAGTAGATTTTTCATTTTTTCTCCTGTTTGAAAATGTAGAAAGTGTCTTTTAGAAAGCACCAGATGATATATGTTTTTTTGCTCTCAGATATCGGATCGCGCCGCCAATTAATCCCGCTAGTGCAGGGTAGACTAGCAGCATAAGGGTTGTGAAGAGGCTCAATAATATCCACGATCTCGCCTCTGCTCCGCCGAAGAGATAGACATAAGTGTTAAGTCCCAGATATTCGCCGAAAACCAAGAGCAGGGATTTACCTACACCAAATTTAATGCCAGCCAGCAAAGTTGCAATCACCAAAATTACTTCTGCAACCCAAAATCCCGTGTCGCTATCGAATAGTTCAAATTTTCCTGAAGCAACATGAGCTGCTCCCCAACTCAGCATTCCCAGAGCAATGCCCGTGAAAAATATTTGTATTTTTTTCATATTTATTCTTCTCTGAATACCCCGTAGCTTGCTACGAGGGTTCCGAGCATTAAGAAAAATCTGTACCCGTAGGGGCAAAATTCCGTAATACCCCGTCCGCTTGCGGCGGGGATAGGAATTTTGAAGATTTTTCAAATTTATTTTGAAGATTTTTCAAATTTATTCGCCTCGC
>CAZOOX010000048.1:0-25665 GCA_964581545.1 uncultured Anaerolineaceae bacterium | reverse complement strand
TGCCAACCTTGCGAAAGTTGGCTTGAGATAGAGAGAGATAAAAAGGATCAACTCTCGCAAGGTTTTTATCCAAATATCTCTCTTATTTTGCACTAAACCCGATATGCAACGCATCCTTACAGATGCAGTGCATATCTCGCGGGAGCAGGCTAAGCGGAAAGAAGTTTTTTTGCAGTGATTTGTTTTTAAACGAAGGCAAGTTAAAAACAAGGATGTTTTTCGGCTTTTTATCCCAAAGAAAAAACTCCCCTGAAGAATGCTCTTCAGGGGAGTTAGTCTATTTATTTTTTTTATTGTTATTCAGCTGCAACAAAATCTGCTACGGGAAGACCGGCTTCTGCCCAGCCACCGAAGCCACCTTTGAGGCTCTTCACATTGGAGTAGCCCATAGAGAGCATCACTTCCATTGCCATTGTGGAGCGATGTCCGCTGCCGCAGTAGATGACAATTTCGGCTTCTTTGTCGGCGGGCCACATTTTCGACTTGGTGATGAAGCTTTCGAGCGGGATGTGGACCTGTTCCTGGTCAGCACCAATGATGCCTTTTTCTTCGAGTTCTTCGGTGCGGCGAACGTCAATGAGGATCAGTTCCGGTTTTTCGAGCAGTTCTGTGCTCAGGTCGTCAGCTGTTTTGATGCCCCAACCATTGTCTTTTGCCCAAAGAAGAGCGGCGTCAACGGGGGCGGTGATGCTTTCAGCAACGGTAACTGCGTCGAATACCATAGCTTCGGGAAGACCGTCAACTGTAGGATTGCCGCCTTCTTTCCAGTCACCGTAAGGAGTCTTGAGAACGCGGACATCTGTCCAGCCCATGCCGTGCAATGCGGTCATTGCAATAGTGCCACGCCAGCCACCTTTGCAGTAAGTTACGATGGGGGTGTCGAAGGCGGGCAGCTTGTCGGTGTTCTGTGCGAGTTCGCTTAGCGGAATGTGGTAAGCGCCTTCAATATGACCAGTTTCTTCAACTTCTGCTGTGGTGCGAACATCAAGAACGAAGGGCGGGGTGTCTTCCGCCATTTCAAGCAGCAGATCAGCTGGGTCTTTGATCGCGTTGTAGCCGACCATGTTGGTGAGCATTTTGCTGTAATTTCCTTCAAGACCGCCAGCTATGGGGTAACCAGCCCCTTTCCAACCAACGAAGCCGCCCTTGAGGCTGCGGACATTGGTATAACCGTAGCTCCACAGAATTGTCATAGCCACTGTAGAGCGGTGACCAGCTTTACAGTAGGTCACAATTGGCGCATCCAAGTCTGCGGGCCATTGATCTTGCAAGTTGATGAAATCATCCAATGTCACCCAGAGTACATTAGGAGCATCAATCATGCTTGTTTCGACTTCTCCGGGTTTGCGGACATCTATCAGGATCAAATCGGGGTTATCAACAATCTCTGTTGCCAGATCTTCTGCCTTGATTACACCCCAACCTTCGGGGATGGCACTAAGCATCTCATCCATGGCAGCAACCATGGCAGGATCAGGATCGGCAGCATTGAGCACTTCGGCTTCGGGTGCAGCGCCTTCAACGATGGGGAATCCTTGTTCAACCCAGCCACCATAGGAGGGTGGGTGGAAGGTTTTGACATCATTCCAGCCCAAAGCTGTCAGAGCGGGCATAGCAATGGCTGCACGCCATCCGCTGCCACAATAGGCGATGATAGGGGTATCGAAGCTGGGCAACAGATCGAGGTTTTTAGCCAAGTCACGGAGAGGGATGTGCACCGCACCCTCAATATGTCCCTTTTCTTCGAGTTCATCCAGGTTTCGTACGTCCAACAGGAAGGGAGGATTATCTTCTGCTAACATCGCAGCAATGGCCGGGATGTCTTTGAGAGCATTGTAGCCTTCCATTGTATCGATCAATTTACCATAACCGCCATCTAGGTCAGCATCGGCTGGATCAATTACTGCTGGTTCTTCAGCAGGAGCCTCTTCCGCTGGGGCTTCCTCAGCGGGAGCTTCAGCTACTGGGGCTTCTTCTGCAGGAGCAGGAGCACCACAGGCACTCAGCAAAATGCTAAATACCATAATTATGGTGAAAAGCAGGGTTAAAACTCGGTTCTTCTTCATTTTTATTCTCTCCTTTTGAGAAATTTAGTGAAGTGATTTTTTTAACTCCTCTATTTGAGAGGAGGAACTTCTTCAATAATCACAGATTGGTTAGCTTGTAGCTCTTCTTCTGCCACCTTATCTGCTGTCAGGAATATGTCAGGGTTACCATGACATGAATTACAACTTGCTGTTTGCGGTGTGTTTCGCTGGATATTATGTGGAGTTGTGTATGCCCAAGTAGGAAGTGCATCGAAGTTGGGTAATAAATCATCTCCGTAAAAATCGTATGCGTCTTTGTCAACCGGAATATGTCGTAATGTGACATATTCATAAGGTTTTTGTTCACTCTGGATGGGGTTGCGCCCGATCATGAAGGTGAGGTAATGCGCATCTGTTGTGAAGAAGGGATTGCCGGTTTCTTCACTGACCTGAACATGACAATTGTCACAGCTCGTGTAGCTGTCTGAGTGGCAAACCTGGCAGGAAACCTTGTTATCCGGGTTATGCATGACATGGTATGAAATCTTATCTTTGCCTGCAGCCGCTTCCCAATGGCATGACTCACATGTTGGGTACTGGAGATCATCGTCATCATAGCGATGATCGGGGGGTAGGTGTTCGCTTTCAGGCAGTTCTGCGTGGCAGTATGAACAACCTGTGGTTTGTCCATGCATCTCATGGCTAGTATGACAATCGATGCATTTCATACGTCCCTGACGGAAGTGAACGTCAGATTTGATGCCTTCGTTCTTTCCAAGATATTCGTTGCCAACACGGCTGCCATGGCAAGCAGTACAGTTATTGGTCATTGAGGGAGTTTTCTCAAAAACATGCCCACTAACGAAGCCGCCTTCAACTGAACGTGGACGGCTGACATGACAATCCCCACAAGTGGTGTGACATGATTGACAGTGATTGCCAAACATCTCTTCGATCTCAGGGTGATTTTCTGGTGTGCTGCGTGCTTCTAGCACGGTCCAATATCCGGTTTGCTTGGCATGTAAGCTATCGGGAAACATATTGGAAATTACAGGATGGCATTCGATACAGTATTTTTCGCTCTGTTCACTGGGAAGAGCAACCAAACCTGTGTGTGCGACTTCTTTATTCGGGTCTTGAACGCCTTCATGGCATACAAGACAAGAAATTTCACCATGTACAGTTGCGGGGAAGGCTTCTGCATCTACTAAAACTTTTTCCCAAGGCTCCAACGGAGCCACTTCTCCCCCTCAGCCAGCCCCTTCACTCTCTGCCACCACAATTTCGACGGGCTTTGCAGTGGAAACAAGGCTTTCTTTGTCTGTATGGCAATCTAAACAATGATCGACCTCTTCTGCTTCCACAACGGGAGCAGGCTCTGGTTCAGGAGCGGGTTCTTCTGTTGGCTCTTCCGCAACTTCCTCAGAAGGGGGTGTTGCTCCTGTGCATCCAGACAAGCTCAAAAAAAATATTGTCAGGAGCAGGGCAAAAATAAGATTGAATTTTCTGGTCATTGATGTTCCTCTATGTATGCTTCTTCTTTGGACAAATTACATTTCAAATAGTCATTACAAAACCACTTGTAATAATTTTCACCATTATAATAAGCAAAAGTCATACCTTCAAGTGATAAACATAATATTTACTTATAGCTTCTGCTTATGCTATTTCATAAGCAAAAACTATTCAAAACTGACATTTGACACTTGATATAGCTATAAGTAGCATGTTATAAAATTCACACACTGTTAGCTACCTATTTTGAGGAAATAAGATATGTTAGATGCGCATCAACTAAATATCTTCCTGGCTGCAGCTGAAACACTGAGTTTTACTCAAGCAGCGCAGGTGCTGCATATGTCTCAGCCTAGCGTCAGCCAGCATATTAAATCTTTAGAACAACATTTTGATGCTGCTCTCTTTGAAAGAGCAGGGCGCCAGTTGCGACTTTCAGATGTAGGCGAGGCTTTGGTACCTCTTGCTCGTGATATGGTGAATCAGTCTATACATATAGAAGAGGCAATAGCTTCTCTAAGCGGGGAAGTTTTCGGACACCTGAAGGTAGGCTGTAGCACAACCCCCGGCAAATATGTACTGCCGCAATTACTTGCCCGCTTTCATAATAAATACCCCGCAGTAAAAGTAACTTGCCAGGTTGCCCCCCAAGCAAAATCTATTGACATGCTTTGTGAAGGACTTGTTCACTTTGCTTTATCAAGTCATAGTCATAGCCAAGGCTGCGGAGATGCCGAGTTTCGGCTTTTTATGAAAGACCCGGTCATGCTGATCGCATCGCAGGAGCATCCGTGGGCAAAGCGTGAAGAAATAATGCCGGAAGAGCTATATGAAGCAAATTTCATTTTGCGCGAGGAAGAATCCGGCACTTTTGCCACCGTTAGAGATGCACTCTACACAATAAATATTTCCGTACACAATCTGAACACCCTGCTGACATTAGGAAACTCTGAAGCCATTGCACTAGCTGTGCAGGAGAAATTAGGTGTGGGGTTTGTGTCAAATGCCGTTGTGGCCGGGATGCGGCAACCAAATGTAGCCGTGATACCTGTACACGGGCTGACTATTTGCCGAGATATTTATATTGGTCGACACACGGGCAGATCTGCTACTGTTGCCCAAGCCGCCTTTTGGAAAATGATCAAAAACTTGAAGCCTGGCTCTATTTGCGAATCAGGTTCAGAAACACTGATATTTATCAATGAAAAAACAATTGGCGCGATATAAATTACACAAAACAACACTTTTTGTTACATCCTTCACTATATAGGATGTTTGCTAAGTATTAGTATTGTGAACATTAAAACTAGAAAAGCTTTTCTAGATTCTATTATGAGGAGACTTATCAATGCCCCACAAAAGAAGTTCAACTTGGTTATCAGTTGGATTGATCGTTGCAGCATTTTTTCTTGCAGCGGGCGTGCTATATAACGGCTCAGTATCTGCCCAAGAGCCAACTGCGCCTTTGGCAGAAAAAGTGCAAAGAGTTAACGGTAATCTAAGCAACGAAATCACTGAAGACCAACAATTCAACCCTGCCCCTAAAGCAGAGGGTATAGATCATAGCATATTCGAGGTCTTGCAACAAAAATTTGAAACGCCTCAAGACCTGACAAAAGTTTGTCTCAGTTGTCATATCAACTCCGCAGAAGACGTCATGCACACAACGCATTGGACATGGGAATATGTCAATAACAGCACAGGGCAGGTCGTTGGCAAGAAAAACGAACTCAACAACTTCTGTGTAGCGACAAGCTCTAACGAGCCGCGCTGCACAAGTTGTCATGTTGGTTATGGCTGGAAAGACGGAGATTTTGACTTTTCCGCTCAGGAAAATGTCGACTGTCTTGTTTGCCACGACACAACCGGCACCTATAAGAAAACACCTACCGGTGCTGGTATGCCTGACCCTGAAGTAAATTTGGTTTTAGTTGCCCAAAAAGTCGGGGCTCCCAGCCGTACAAATTGTCTCACCTGCCACGCTTACGGCGGCGGCGGAGACGCAGTCAAGCACGGTGATATTGATAGCTCACTCAAAGAGCCTGATTTTTCACTTGATGTTCATATGGATGCAGCTGGCTTGAATTTCTCCTGTACAGAATGTCATGTCACTGAAAACCATGATATCAGCGGTAGTCGCTACGAACATGATGATGAGGTCAAAGCCTGTGTAGACTGCCACAACGCCGATTCACACGAGGATGTGCTTATCAACGAACACGCAGAAACACTTGCCTGTCAGAGCTGTCATATCCCAACATATGCTCGCGGGGGCATTGCAACAAAAATGACCTGGGATTGGTCAACTGCCGGCAAGAAAACCGATGATGGTGAACTGCTTGTGGAAAAAGACGAAAATGATCTTGTGCTCTACCATGCCAAAAAAGGCACCTTCACCTGGGAAGAAAATGTAGCTCCAGAGTATGTTTGGTTCAACGGTGCTGTAGAGTTTGTGCTGGTTAGCGATACGATTGACCCATCAGAAATTGTCTCGATCAATCATTTCTTGGGCGATATGGATGACCCTAACGCCAAGATCTGGCCCGTCAAACGCTTCACAGGTATCCAACCCTATGACAGTGGAAATAATACATTAGCAATTCCCCATCTCTTTGGTAAAGATGAAAACGCTTATTGGAAGAGTTTTGATTGGGATAAAGCCATTGCCGCAGGCATGGAAAGTGCTGGAGCAGATTATAGCGGCGAGTATGGCTTTGTAGAAACGGAATACTATTGGCCCATCACGCATATGGTAGCCCCCGCAGAAGAAGCCTTGCAATGCCAAGCCTGTCACGACCCCAATGGCGGTCATATAGACTTCTCAGCCTTAGGATACTCAGAAGACCGTGTAGAAACCCTCGTATGGGATCCTGACAGCTACCCGGCTCCAGAAACAACCGAGTCATCCTTGGAAGAAATAGTTTCATCCCCATCCCAGAGCACCGATTGGATACTCTGGCTAGTTGGTATTGTTGCTGTCGTGGGCTTCTTTGAAGTTGCTGGAACCCGCCATATAGCCCGAAGGGAAGATAATTATGAGTAAAAAAACAAATAACACACGTAATACTTGTATGAGTGGTCTCACTCGTAGAGATTTTTTGAAGGTAGCAGGAAGCATCACAGGTGGTCTCACTGCCTCTGGCGTATTGGCCGGAACAGCACTCGCTTCATCTGGCGATGGCGATATTCCCTTAGAAGACCAAGAAGCCCTTCTCTACGATGCTACCTTTTGTGTAGGTTGCCGAGAATGTGAGCTTGCTTGCAGAATAGACAATGATCTTAAAGAAGAAGATGTAGATGATTTAGCAGGAAATACCTGGACACTCATCAAACTATATCAAAGCGAAGATGGCGAGGAAACATCCTTCCGTAAATACCAGTGCATGCACTGTGTAGACCCCGCTTGTGTTACTTCTTGCCCTGTCGGTGCATTGGAAAAAACAGATCAAGGACCGGTTGTCTACGAATCGCTCAAATGCATTGGCTGTCGTTATTGTATGCAAGCTTGTCCTTACGGTGTACCTGCCTATGATTGGTCAGAGCCCTATCCGCTTATCCAAAAATGCGACCTTTGCTACGACCGCCATGACGGCACAGCCTGTGCTAATGCTTGTACCCCTGGAGCCTTGATCGCGGGAACACGCGGTGAATTACTCAAGATCGCTAAAGAACGGATTGCAGCCAACCCTGGCAAATACTATGAAGACCGCATCTTTGGCGAACATGATGGCGGTGGCACCTCAGTGCTTATCTTATCGTCTGTTTCATTCGACAAAATTGGCCTTCCCCCTCTAACAGAAAAAGCCATTCCGCATTATGGTGAAACCGCAACCAGAGCCGTTCCCTACATTTTTGGCGGGGCAGCAGGCTTTATGGCAATTGCCTATAGAGCAACAATGACAGCCGAAGAAAGGCAAGCGCTTGCAAATAAGGGCAGCAAAGAAGAAGGAGAAACGGAATGACAACAATCACTATCCCGAGAATAAAGAAAGAAATCCCTCTTTCTATCGTTTTGCTTGGTGTCTTGGCCCTGTTTGGCCTCATCTCTATGGGCTCTCGCTGGATATTCGGCCTTGGCGTTGTCACCAACCTCTCAGACACACGCCCATGGGGGCTGTGGATCAGCTTTGATTTAGCCGTCATGGCATTTTCTGGTTCGGCATTCAGCTTGGCAGCGCTAACGCACATGTTCCACCGCTACAAATACCACAATATCGCGCGTATAGCTCTGATCAGTGGTTTTGTTGGCTACATCTCTGCTGCTGCTGCTCTCACCGTAGAGCTTGGCAGACCAGAACGCCTCTGGCACTATTTCTTCTACTGGAATCCACACTCTCCGCTCTTCGAAGTAGGCATGTGTGTGATCACATATTTGGTGATCCTGACGCTCGAGTTTATCCCCATGCTCTTCGACAAGTTGGGATGGCACAAAGCGCATAAATTTATACACTATTTTGAAATCCCGATTGTCGCTGCGGGGATCATCCTCTCTTCAGGACACCAGTCATCACTGGGCGCAATTTCTCTCGCGCTACCCTTAAAACTGCACCCATTGTGGTACTCACCCCTTTTGCCACTCACCTTCTTCATCTCTGCTATAACGGCGGGTTTTGCTATGGCAATTTTGGTGGGCTTATTAGGACTTCGCTTTTTTGATGACTGGCACTTCAAGCCTGGCGTATTCTCAGGCTTGGGCAGATACCTGCTTGTATTTCTTAGCCTTACGACTCTTCTCAAATTTGGTGAGCTGATTTATGCAGGTGAACTCAATCTGCTTCTTGAAAACAGCTACCAAAGTAAAATGTTCATCATCGAAAATGTGCTGTATATCCTACCCATTATCATTTTGCTCATTCCGAAATTTAGGACATGCCGCACATGGATTTTCAGAGCTGGCTATTTAGCCGTCGGTGGACTGGTTATGCACCGCTTCAATGTCAGCTTTGTCGGGTTGGCTGGCGCACATTACTACCCCACTTGGCAGGAACTTCTTAGTACAGCCGGGCTAGCCTCCATCGGCATTATTATCTTCTGGCTTATCGCGGATAACCTCCCACTCATGGAAGAAGAAATAGGTGAAGCTCACTAAAGAAGACGAAAGTCCCTTTCAAGCGAGAGAGGTTCAATCTTTGAGATTGAACCTCTCTTTTTTTTGTATGGGATGAGAAGAAACGCCCCGCTCTTGTATCAGGCTTGCTTGCCATTAAAAAACATCTTCCTGGCGAGGGAGATCATCGCGATCCCGCTCACGCCAGGGAGATGTTAGGGGAAGCAACCAAGCTCAAATCAAGAATGATCCGCTATGTCGCTTCGAGATAAGATTCGTCTTCAGCCTCATCCAGCGCTTCTTCCATCTCTTTCAGGATAGCTTCGCGCAATCTTTCTTCATCGCTTGCATAGTAGTCACTATAGGGATGCAGGTGAGCGTTGGCAGGGTAACCATATTTGCCGATGGCAATACCATCTTCAGCTTCCTGCTCTTCCTTTTTGGCCGCAAGTTCTTTAGCAGCGTTTTCATCGGCCAGCGTTTCGGCTTTCACCCACAAAGTAATAAATGCCACTCCGCTAAGGAGCCAGACCCATTTGGGCAGAGGTGAAACATAAGCAACCAACACTGCAACATACATAGTCAGTGTAGCAATCCACCACCCATATTTACGAATATTCTTTAACATTTCTACCTCCTTTTCACTCAATTTTCAGATGAGCGAGAAACTTATTTGAGAATCACTTTCACTCTCAATATAGCAAAGGCAGATATGGGAAGTAAATTCGGAAAACCACCCATCTTTTTCTTGTGTTTTGTGGGGTGTTTCCCCCACAAGCAAAGTAGGTCACGCTTCAAGCGTGACACTCCTTGCCAAATAACAAAGTCACGTTAAAACGTGACCTACGAAATTCAGGCTTTGATGATCCCCTTGCGGATTGCATAACGCACCAGCTCAGCACGAGAATGCAAACTCAGCTTACGCATGATATTCTCACGATGGCGCGCTACTGTTTTGGGGCTAATAACCAACCCCCTGCCAATAGATTCGTTGCTTTCCCCTTCCGCAAGGTGGGTTAACACCTCTTTTTCTCGATCAGTCAAATTGTTGTTTCTTTCATCTTGTGTGCTCGTTGGCTCGCTGGCAAGATAATCACGAACAAGTAATTTTGCCATTGTCGGGTATAGGTAAACCTCACCACTTGCGGCAGTACGAATAGCTGTTAGTAATTCTTCCGGAGCAGCTCGCTTGGGCACATAACCCGATGCACCGGCTTCCAGCATTTTGAAGAAGTACTCTTCGTCCTCATGTATGGTCAGTGCAATGATAGCAATATTAGGGTGTTTAGTTTTTATCTGTTCTGTGGTCTTTATCCCGGATTGATCTGGCAGGCCGATATCCATTAGTATCACGTCGGGGTTTAGTTTCTCAGCTGCCGCTATGGCTTCTGCGGAAGTTCCAGCCTCGCCGAGGATATCAACATCAGATTCTGTTCCGAGAAGCATGCGCAACCCTGAGCGAACAACTTCATGGTCATCCACAAGTAATAGGCGAATTGTCATTCTGCCGCCTCCATATGAACCGGGCAATAAGGAATAATGATTTCAAGAACAGTGCCCTTCCCAAGCGCGGAGTAAAGGCTAAATTTTCCGTTGAGCAAGGTCGCCCGCTCCTGCATGCCTATCAGCCCCCAGGATCTCTTTTTTCTATATAGTTTTGTATCAAAACCGCGCCCATCGTCTTGCACAGCAATACGAACTTCTTCACATTCAAAAGCAAATGTGATTTGAACATGATTTGCATTTGCGTGTTTGATTATATTTGTCAACGCTTCCTGCAAGATACGAAAGATGCTTGTGGCATACTCCGGGCAAATCGTTTTTTCTTCCCCTGTAGTTTTGATCTCTATTTCGAGCTCCGTACGCATCATCAACTCACTGGCATACCACCGAAGTGTTGCTAAAAGCCCAAGGTCATCCAAGTGTGAAGGTCGCAAATCTAAGATAAGACGCTGAAGTTCCTGCAATGATCCGGCAGCAAGTGCTTCGAGACGCCTGAGTGCACTAAACATCTGCTCGGGATCATGCCCATTACTTAACGATGTGGACATACCTCGCAGCCCCATCCCTATAGCAGTCAGCGTCTGCCCAGTTTCATCATGCAAATCGCGAGCAATACGCTCTCGTTCTGCTTCTTGTGCGTCTACAATCCGTCGAAAAAGCTCCCCTTTTAGAATCTCTTTCTGTTGCGCCTCTTCAAGGCGGGCTTGTTGCAGCTCTTTTATCTTTTCTTCAGTTTCAACCTGAAAAGTATGTAAAAAACGAATAATAAAAACAGCAATGGCAACAGCTATTACAGACCGAAATAGTTGAACAGAAAAACCGAAAAATGCTAAAAAGGACTCCTGATTAATAATTGTCGAAGGAGGGAGAGTAGTCCGTTTGATGAAAATCTGCCCTATAATGCCATAACAAATAAAAGCCAAGGCCGCCCACAAAGCATCGTGTCTAAAACGAACCAAGCCAGAACGCCGATAGGCTCGCTGTTGCACAAGCAACCCTATGGCAGCCAGTACTCCTCCGGGAACAGCCAGCACATAGCGCGTCCATACATCCACAATATCCCACACTTCTTCGACAGGGTAGTTGTCACGAAAAGATGTCAAACCAAAAATCCAGACAATCAAAAGCCCTATAGGCACTAATGGAATTGCTCGTTTTGAAGTCTCCGAATAAGCCAATAAATAGACACCAAATGAGATCAAAGAAAGAAAGGAAATGGCCAAAAGGGCAAGGCGTAAATACTCGGGAATAGATGGTTGAGCATATCCCAGCTTTTCCTCCATCCCTCCGAGCATCTCTACCCATGCGTGGATACCATGAACAATACCGAATGCAGCCAGGGGGCGCAAAGCTTTACGCAAGCGCAGATCTGATGCCCGGTTTCCCTCCAGCATAACCAATAACCCCATACTGAAGAAGGCCAAACCGCAGATAAAACAGATAATACAAACAAAGGGTAGCTCTGTCATTTAATTCATATCCAGATTTCTAATAAAAAACGCCTATCACTATCATAATAGGCGTTTCAAACGATGATGTACAGTAATTTTTGTCACTTTTTTAGGTCAACCCACTTTGCCCCAACCCTAATCTTGTTCTCAATTAGAAAAAAAAGATATTCACGATGCTATCAAATAATTGACAAACTGCTCAAAACAATTAAACCAGAAATGTCCTGTCAATTTGTTGAAAATGCGCTTCTCCACACAGTAATTATGACACCTTTGGTTGCATTATGACATAGCGCATCAGCGAATGTGACAAGTCGCACTAATTAAAGTTTTCTCATAATGCTATCATCTTGATACTGAACCATATGCAAATATCCGAATACACTTATGAACAAATCCCCCCTCCTCCAAGAAGTTACCGAACTCCATGCCGGCATATGCAATGGCTTGGCAGACCCCACACGCATTCTTATGCTCTACGCATTAGTAGATGCCCCCCGCAATGTTAACGATCTTACTGAAAGTCTGAATATCCCCCAACCTACCACATCACGCCATCTGAAAATACTGCGCCAACAAGGCTTGGTGATCGGGGAACGTCAGGGGCTTTACATCTATTACAGACTTGCAGACAAACGTATTATCGAAGCGCTCGATCTGCTTCGTACTATTTTAAACGACAGGCTTACTTACCGAGCAAGCCTTGTAGAAAGTCAAAACTCAAACGAAGAACAGGAATAAATATGCGAAATAAAAAACGAGTTTGGATCATAGGCATAATCGTCACCCTTGCCGTCATTCTCATCCCGACCATCTATTTTCTGCCCAAAGAAAATAAACGCTCGGATGATCCCTGGGAGAATCTTCCCCTTCACCCTGTCCATACGGACCATACTGCAATTATTGAAGATCGTGGACCTTTTGAAACAGGCCCCGATGTCACAAAAGTCTGTCTCGAATGTCACGAAAACTCCGCATCTGAGATGATGGCAACCGCTCACTGGACTTGGGAAAGTAAACCCTATGACATTGAAGGACGCGATGAGCCAGTAACTGTCGGTAAGAAAAATCAAATGAACAATTTCTGCATTGGCATTCAATCCAACTGGTCGGGATGCACATCCTGCCATGCCGGTTATGGTTGGGATAGTGCGGATTTTGATTTCTCTAATGAACAGAACGTAGACTGTCTTGCTTGCCACGATACAACAGGAACCTATGTCAAAAGCACATCCGGCTTACCTGCCGAAGGTGTTGATCTGCTTGATGTTGCCAAAAATGTCGGTATCCCCAGCCGTGAGAATTGCGGTAGCTGCCACTTTAAAGGCGGCGGCGGGAACGCTGTAAAACATGGTGATCTGGATGAAACACTCTACTTCCCTCCCGATCGTGTTGATGTTCACATGGGGAAGCATGATTTTCTCTGCACCGACTGCCATAAAACAGAAGCACATTTAGTATCCGGACGTTCAATTTCCGTCAGCCTGGATTCAGAGAATCAAATCGCCTGCACAGACTGCCATAGCGAAGAATTACACGAAGATGAGCGCATTAACGTCCACCTTGATTCTGTCGCTTGCCAAACCTGCCACATTCCCGAAGCCGCAACTCGCGATGCAACAAAAATGTATTGGGATTGGTCTACGGCTGGAAACGATAATATAGAAGAAAGCACACACGAATACTTGAAGATCAAGGGCAGCTTCGTTTACGAATCTGATTTTGTGCCTGAGTATCGTTGGTATAACGGAACCGCCGACCGCTACTTGATCGGCGACACCATGAACCCCGAAGAAGTTACTTCAATGAATTTGCCTTTGGGCGATATTCGCGACGATACAGCAAGGATTTTCCCCTTCAAAGTTCACCGTGGAAAACAGCCTTATGACATTGTTTATAACTATTTTCTCCAACCTAAGACCGTTGGCGAAGGCGGCTTCTGGACAGAGTTCGACTGGGATCTAGCACTACGCCTAGGCTCTGAAACGATAGACATGGAATTTAGCGGAGAATATGATTTCGCTGAAACGGAAATGTTCTGGCCCACAACGCATATGGTTGCTTCTGCCGACCAAGCCCTGACCTGTGGCTATTGCCATGGCGACGAAAGCCGCATGGATTGGGAAGCCCTCGGCTATTACGGTGATCCCATTGATTGGGGCGGGCGTTTTAGTGCAAAGAGATAGCCAGAAATTATTAGAAAATAGAGAGCAGCAAGAAATGCTCTCTAGCGGCGATTGAGTAGGATGACAGCTTTATCGTCATCCGTATCGAAATCAAAGCGGCTACGAGGCAAAACTCGCTCTGGTTTCGATACGTCAAAAAGCGTTGGCTACTCAACCGTCGCTGCAAAGATGATGCAAGATAATGCTCACAAGGGCAACCAAGCCAAAAACACACACGTTCCGAGTGCGAGGAGCGTTTCGCTCCATCCTGAAAAGAAAGAAGAAGATCAAAAGGACTACAGATGATGTCATCTACGAAGAAATCCAAACAATCCCAGTTGCGTTCCGCAAGCATTTTGCTGGCAGGCGTATTTCTGCTGGTCGGTGTTGCCCTGACGGGGACAAGCGCCTTCGCTCAAGACGGCTCACCCCTTCATCCCACCTTCCCCTTGCTGGATGAAAACGGGGAAAATGTACTCGATACAGGCAATCCCGTTTCGACGATGAATACTTGCGGCTCTTGCCATGACGCGGAGTTCATTGAAGCGCATAGCTACCACGCCAACGCTGGCTTTGACGACATGATGCCCGCTGGCGAAACGCCCACAGAAAGAGCCTGGGATACCAGCCCTGGTTTCTTTGGGACATGGAACCCGATCGGCTATCGCTACCTTTCCCCTGCTGGCGATGAATATGCCGACTTGACGACTGCCGAATGGATTCAGATTTTTGGTAGCAGGCACCCAGGTGGCGGACCCGCTGTTTATAGTCGGAGTGGAGAAAAACTGACTGAATTAGCTTATGACAAGAATTCTTTTGAGACCAACATTGTTGATCCCAAAACAGGTGAACTCGTTGAGTGGGATTGGAAAGAATCTGGCGTCGTTGAAATGAATTGTTTCCTTTGTCATACGCCTGCACCTAATAACGACGCTCGCAAAGAAGCGTTGCACGCAGGGAGATTTGCCTGGGCAAATACCGCAACTTTGCTTGGTAGCGGAATTGTAAATGAAGGCTCAGATGGCGAATTTACATGGAACGAAGCCGCCTTCAACGAAGAGAAAGAACTGAACGCAGCTTTTGTTGCTATTCAAGACCCTGAAGATCCCAACTGTGGTTTATGCCATGGTCTTGTGCATGACGATGTTGAAGATCCGCTTGTAATGGATGGCTGCTCGCCAGAGCGCTGGACAACCATTACCACTGGTCAAATTATTTCTTCACAACGCCTGGCTGATTCTGGCTTGAATCTTTCAGATAAAGAAACACTCTCTCGCACTTGGGATGCTCATGCAGAACGTCAGCTAGAATGCACCGACTGCCATTACGCTCTCAACAATCCGCTTTATTATCAGGAAGGCAGCGCAACACGCCCTGAGCACCTGATTTTCGATCCCCGCCGCCTTGAAGTTGGCGAATATCTTGAAAAACCACTCCATCAATTTGCTCGTGGTGACAGCGCCCAAAGCATGGTTTCTCCTAATATCAAAGACACAATGCGCACTTGCGCCGACTGCCACAGCACAGAAAATACGCACGACTGGCTACCTTATAAAGACCGCCATATCAACGCCCTTAGCTGCGAATCCTGCCATATCCCCAAACTCTATTCCTCTGCCAACGAACAGCACGACTGGACAGTGATAGACATCAACGGGAATGCTCAAACCCAATGTCGCGGTGCAGAAGGTGACCCCGGCGTAAACACCCTGCTCACAGGATACGAGCCCGTTCTCTTACCCCGTAAAAATGCAGAGGGGAACACAAAACTTGTTCCGCATAACCTGATAACCACCTGGTTCTGGGTCTATGGTGAAGATGAACGTCCGGTTCCCCACCGTGATTTGGGCTTGGTCTACCTCGAAAACGATGGATACGCCCACGAAGTTTTGGTAGCCTTCGATACCAACTCAGACGGAATACTCGATGACAACGAACTCGTCATTGACACTGCTGCAAAGAACACACTCATCACAAAACGTCTAGAAGCCCTCGGTTTAGATGATCCCCGCATCGCTGGCGAAATTCAGCCCTACAGCATCCATCACGATGTCGCTACCGCAGAATGGGCAACTAACGATTGCCAAGCCTGTCACAGCCAGGATACCCGTCTAACACAAGAGATCGAACTCTCGGGCTACAGCCCCATCGGCGCAAAAGCAGACTTTGTTCTCGGAAGCAATGTTGTATTTGACGGCGAAATATACGAAAATGAAGATGGCGCACTTTTCTACAAACCTGCTCCCGACAAAGAGAATCTCTACATCCTTGGCGCAGACAAAGTCGACTGGGTAGATGCTTTCGGCCTCTGGGCTTTCATCGGTGTTATCCTCGGCGTTTCCGCTCACGGTGGCTTGCGTATCTATGCCCATTACAAAAACCCGCCTCATGAAGCAAAGACCAAACGAGTATATATGTACAGCGTCTACGAGCGCTTCTGGCACTGGCTACAGACTGCCGCCATCGTCATCTTGCTTATTACGGGTATGATCATCCACAACCCCGACAGCTATATTCTCTTCAAATTCAGTGGTGTGGTTATCACCCACAATGTTGTTGCTGCTATTCTCGCTATCAACGCCGCCTTCTCCCTCTTCTATCACCTCGCAAGCGGCGAGATCAAACAATATATTCCCGAACCCAAAGGCTTCTTCAATCAGATTCTTACACAGGGAACCTACTATATGAGCGGCATCTTCAAAGGTGAAGAACATCCCACCGAAAAAGACCCCGAACATAAACTGAACCCGCTTCAGCAGATCACCTACGACATGATCCTGAACGTCCTTCTGCCGCTGCAAGGCATCACTGGCATCCTGATCTGGGGCGCGCAACGCTTCCCCGAGTTGACCAACGCGCTTGGCGGACTACCCTTCCTTGCACCCTTCCACACCCTGATCGCCTGGCTCTTTGCCTCCTTCATTGTGATGCACGTCTATCTTACTACCACTGGCCACACCCCGCTGGCAGGCATCGCATCCATGATCCACGGCTGGGACGACGTAGAAGTTCACGAGCATAAAGAGTAATTACTTAAATAATGCCGTCACACCTTGATTGAGTAGCACGACAAAAGAATATTACCCGATCAAAACATAGTGGCATTTTAGAAACAAACCGTTCATAAAAAAGGAATAAATCCTATGACAACAGAAACACAACCAAAAGAGACCTTCATCAAACGCCTCTTCACTCGTCCGGCGAAAGAATACTGGAACGCCTACACAGGCGGCACCCTACTGGGAATCGTCCTCTTCCTTTCCTATTTCATTACAGGAAACGGTCTCGGCGCCTCCGGTGGTCTCAGCCGCTTCGTTGCCTTTATTGAAGACATCGTCGCCCCCGGGCACGTAGATAGAGTCCCCTACCTTATCAAAGTTGCGGGCGGCGAACTAAACGCCCTCGACAACTGGATCGTCATGGTCGCCATTGGCGCTATCGTCGGCGGTTTCATCTCTGGCCTACGCAATGGACGGGTCAAATGGGAAACCAATCGCGGACCCCAGATCACAGACAAACAACGCTGGTTCTGGGCATTCATCGGCGGTACCCTCTTCACTTACGGTGCACGTCTCGCTCGTGGCTGCACATCCGGACAGGCACTTTCCGGCGGCGCAACCCTCTCTGCTGGCAGTTGGGCAACGATGTTCGCCATTTTTGGCGGCGCATATCTATTTGCCTACACCTTCCGCAAACTCTGGAACTAGGAGAAAACAATGACTACATTTCCTCTCCCCCTAAATATTATATTTCTAAAAATAGGCGTTTACGCCATTTATCTCATCATCGGGATAGCCTTCGGCTACGTTCTCGAAAGCTCTGGATTCAACAAATCAACCATTCTGGCTAAACAATTCTACTTCAAAGATCTGACCGTCTTCAAAGTATTCTTTACCGCCATTGTCGTCGGCATGATCCTGATCTTCGGTGCATCTGCCTTCGGCTTATTGGATTACAACCTCATCTGGGTCAACCCCACCTACCTTTGGTCCGGGATCGTTGGCGGACTTGTGATGGGCGTGGGATTCATTATCGGCGGATTCTGTCCCGGAACATCTCTGACTGCCCTCGCCACCCTAAAAGTGGATGGTATTTTCTTTGTCGCTGGTGGCCTCTTCGGCATCTTCGCCTTTAGCGAAACCATCGATGAAGTCCCCCACTTCTTCAACGGCAGCTACTTCGGACGCCTAACCCTGATGGCCCTCTTCAACCTCCCTGAAGGCGTGCTCGCTCTGCTCGTCACCCTGATGGCGCTCTTCATGTTTTGGGGTGGCGAAAAACTAGAAGACATCTACGGCGGAAAAGACTCGTCCAAAGCCCCAAAAGGCCGTTATATTGGCGCAGGCGTATTTGTTGCCGCCGCTATAGGACTGATCGCTGTTGGACAACCCACCAACGCCGACCGCTGGAACTGGATCGCAGAAGAACGTCAGGCACAACTCGATAATCGAGAAGTACAGATCGTCCCCGAAGAATTACTGCATACTATGCACGATTCAAAATTGAATCTCGTCATGCTCGATGTCCGCGAAGAAAAAGATTACAACCTCTTTCACCTCACCGATGCCGATCACATTCTCCCCGAAGAAATCCCCGGCATGATCGATGAATTCATTGCCTTACCCGCTAACACTCTCTTCGTCATCATGTCTAACGACGAGACCAGAGCCACCGAAGTCTGGAAGTACATGGTCGCAGAAAGTGTGCCCAACGTCTACATCCTCGAAGGCGGTCTCAATCACTGGGTAGATATGTATGCTACCCCTTACGAAAACGAATATTGCACCGGTGAGAAAGAAAACCCCGCAGATGATGAGTTCAAATATCTACTCACGTCTGCCCTAGGCGATCACTGTCCCGCTGCATACCCTCACCTCGAAGATCATGAGCATGTAGAGTATGAACCAAAGATCAAGATGGAACTCAAACGCGCCCCATCTGCTGGCGGCTGCGGGTAAAAAATATTCACAGATTTAGTTAGAAGATTGAACAGATTTTCAAGAGAAGACATCCGAAGTTTTGCGAAGCACCTCTAACGAAGTGCTGAAGCAGAGGCTTCGGATGTCTTGCCTAATGTGCAGGTAACGCTTGCAGCATGACAGCATAGACAATCAAAAAAAACATCGTCAAAAACATGCCAGGCAAACACAAATCAGAATCAAAAAGAGCCATGCGATTTCTCGCATGGCTCTTTACTTTTAGCAATAGTCCCTATTCTTCTTCTTCCTCAGATTGTGCAGCAGCAATAACACCATCTGCAACATGAGAGGGAACAACCTCATAGCGATCAAATGCCATTTCAAAATAACCACGCCCACCAGTTATGGAGCGCAGCTGACTGGTATAACGAAGCATTTCAGCGAGAGGAACATCTGCGATCACAGTTGTTTGGCCACGTTCGGCATCGGTTCCTTGCATACGTCCACGACGGGTATTTAAGTCGCCAATTACGTCACCCATATTTGCATCAGGAACAGTGATACGTGCCTTCATAATTGGCTCATAAAGAACAGGGCCCGCATCCTTGACTGCCAATTTGAAAGCACCACGAGCAGCAGATTCAAAAGCAACCGGCTTTGAATCTACAGGATGCTCTTTTCCGTCAAAAATGGAGACTTTGATATTCTGCATCGGGTACCCGGCAATGGCACCATCTTTCATTACGCTTAAAATACCTTTACGAATAGCAGGCTCATAGGAATTGGAAATGGAGCCGCCGAAAACATCCCATGTCAATTCAAAATCATCATCGGGATAATTTTCGATGGTCATATGAACTTCACCAAACTGCCCTGAACCACCACTCTGCTTTTTGTGGCGATAAGATGCAGTGGCCTTTTTCGTAATGCCTTCTCGATAAGGAATACGTGGCTCGATAGTTTCTAAGCCAACTTGTAATTTGGTATCTGCACGGCGAATAGCAACATCAATATGTTGGTTGCCCATTCCCTTCAAAATAGTTTGGCGGGTAGCTTTTTCGTTATACCAATCTAGAGTCATATCTTCTTCGCAAAGGCGTGTTAGCGTGGGTGAAATCTTTGCTGCATCTGCCTGTGTTTTAGGCACAATAGCAACACGGAAAAGCCCTGTTGGGTATTCAGGAACAGCTAAAGTTAGCGGATGCCCCTCTGTACAGAAGGTATCACCAGTAGCTGTTTCGCTCAATTTAGGCACGTTCGCAATATCACCCGCATGAACAACTTTGACGCTGATCTGATCTTTACCACGCGGAATGTTGACAGAGCCAAATCGCTCTTCGGTTTCTTTATTCTGATTCCAAACACGGCTATCACCAGCGATAGAGCCGGAATATATACGGAAAAATGTCTGCTTGCCAACGAAGGGATCTGCTGTTGTTTTCCACACATACGCAGCTAAAGGAGCGGTATTGGAAACTGTTAACTCTTCATCTCCACCGGCGCCTTGAGCAGTAATTGCCGGGCGTTCAGCAGGAGAAGGCATAAGGCTAACTAATGCGTCCAAAAGGGGACCAACCCCAAGTTCGTTGCCTGTAGCGGATACGAAAACGGGCACATAGTCTCCAGCCAGGAAAATTTTCTTTAAACCGCTGGCAATTTCAGCATCCGACAATTCTTCACCTTCGAAGTATTTTTCGAGCAAGGCATCGTCACCTTCGGCAGCGGCCTCGATCAATTCCATTCGTGCTTCTTCAACAGCATCAGCATATTCAGCAGGGATTTCTACTACTGTCTTCCCATCACCTTCATAGGCTTTGTTGCTCATTAGATCAATAATACCTTTGAAGTCTCCGCGCTCACCCCAGGGAAGTTGCACTCTGATCAGACGTGTCGCAGAGAACTCCTCCAGAGAGGTCATCACTTTTTTCAAGTTTGCGTTATCACGATCCATCTTGTTGATAACAACTGCACGCGGCAAATTGAATTGGTCACAATAACGCCAGGCGATCTCAGTGCCAACTTCAACGCCTGCCAAAGAATCAATCAAAACCAAGGCACTATCTGAAACGCTGAGGGCAGAAATCACTTCACCAACAAAGTCCGTGTAGCCCGGGGCATCTAAAATATTGATCTTTGTCTTTTTGTGTTCAACAGGGAGAACGCTCGTATAAAGCGATAGGCTTCGACGAATTTCTTCATCGTCGAAATCAGAGGCAGTAGAGCCGTCTTCAACTTTCCCCATGCGCGTTATAGCGCCGCTAAAATGCAAAAATGATTCAGCCATCATCGTCTTGCCAGAACTGCCATGTCCGACTAAGGCGACATTGCGAATAAACTCGGTGGTATATTCTTTCATTGGTAAAAAACCTTCCTTTTTAAGGGTAAACAGACCGCATGATTGTACGAGAAGTCGCTTAAATTGTCAAAGCATGTCGGCTGTTTTTTGGCATTTCTAAAAATTAACGTGGCGTGTTTATTTCAACTCCCCTTCTGTGGTTACGCGAATGGAACCCCCTGTCATCATGGTAGAATTATGGACTTATTTTACCCTTATCTCTATTCAACATGGAGCTTCTCAATGAAAAAAGCAGATGTACTTTTCAAGAACGCTATTGTTCTAACTATGGACGAAGAACTTCGGCAATTTAACCCCGGCGCAGTGGCCGTAAACGGGGATAGCATTGTGGCAGTTGGTGCCGAAAAAGATGTACTTGCCAACTACGAAGCAGATGAAGTGATCGATGTTGAGGGCAAAATCTTGATGCCCGGTTTGGTCAACGCGCATACGCATGTTCCTATGACTCTTTTGCGCGGTCTCGCCGACGATTTGCGGTTAGATGTTTGGCTAATGGGCTATATGATGCCCGTTGAACGAGAATTTGTGACTCCCGAATTTGTGCGTCTGGGAACACAACTGGCCTGTGCAGAATTGATTCGCAGCGGCGTTACTTCATTTGCCGATATGTATTATTTTGAAGATGATATTGCAGAAGCCACTGCAGAAGCTGGCATGCGCGCCCTTTGCGCCCAATCTGTGATGAAATTTCCCACACCCGATGCCGGCTCCTATGAAGATGCGCTAGCCTATACACGCACCTTTATCGAACGCTGGAAAGATCACCCTCTTATCGTACCGGGTGTTGCTCCCCACGCGCCTTATACCTGTACCCCGGAAATTTTAAAGGATTGCGCCGCGCTCGCAGCCGAATATGATGTCCCCATTCACACACATCTCGCAGAAACCGCTTTTGAAGTAGAGAGTATGCGGGAGGCAGAGGGCATTCCAGTTATCCCCTACGTTAAAAAACATAATCTTTTCGACGCCAAAGTGCTTGCCGCTCACTGCGTGCACGTAGATATTGGCGAAATTCGCACCCTGAAACAAACCGGCTCCGGTGTGGCACATAATCCCTCCTCAAATATGAAGTTAGCCTCTGGTGTTGCCCCTGTTCAGAAAATGATCGATGAAAACGTGAATGTCGGGATCGGCACAGACGGCCCCGCATCAAATAATGATCTGGATATGTTCGAAGAGATCCGCCTGGCAGCTTTTATCGCAAAAGGATTTAGCGGGGATCCCACCGCTGTTTCCGCTGCTACCGCGCTAACAATGGCGACCCGCTTGGGAGCAAATGCGCTTCACATCGGGGATTTGACTGGCTCATTGCAAGTAGGCAAACGAGCCGACCTGATCTTGGTCGATATTTCCGGCTCCCATAACACTCCCCACTTCCGCCGTGACCCAAACAATGCATATGTTCAACTCGTTTACGCTGCCAAAGCAACCGACGTAAGTGATGTAATGATCAATGGCAACTTCGTCATGCGCGAAAAAGAACTACTAACCCTCAACGAAGCAGACTTAATTGAGAAAGCACAGGCTTATGCGATCAAAATTGACAATTTCTTGACCGAAAGAGAAGAATCCCTCTTCTCAAAACTGGTTGCACTTGGTGGCTCAATGGAGGAAGAATCATTCGAGGTACAAACAAAAGTCAAATTAACAGAAAAAGTTGACATAGAAGCAGCCTTTGACGCAGCAGGCATAAAGATCGTTCGCAGGCGACATTACCGTGAATATGATGTCTACTTCTCTTTCGACGATCCTGCTCAGGGACGTTTACGCTATAGAGAAGACGAATTCGTTGACCAAGCTGACAATGTGGAAAAAGTCCGCGCACGCCTAACTTTAATCGGTCAGGCAAGCAAAGAAGAGTTTGAGCACGATGCCCTACTCTCACGCAGCCGCTATCTTGCTCCCGCCGCAAACTCTTTACGCTTCTATCGAGAATATTTCAAACCCGCATCAGAAACTATTATACAAAAGGATCGTAGACGCTGGTTGGTCAAATTCCAGGGCACAGAGTTTTACATCAATTTCGACCAGTTTGATAAACCCGACCTGGGCAACTTCTTGGAAGTCAAAGCACGCACCTGGAGTCACAAAGATGCCAAACGCAAAGCGGAAATGACATCAGAGCTTCTTGAAGCGCTAAACCTGAAAACAGAAGCACCCATCAAAGATGATTATATAGCCTTGGCTTAACTTGTTCCTGCCCCAACATTATTCCATCAGGGGCTGAACTTTCTTCAAAAATTAGCCATCCCCTATACAGGGAAACATCTTATGAATAACACCCTAAAAGCAATTGCAAAATTCTTTGCCTATATTTTTGCAGCTTTCTTCGTCGTTACACTAATTTCCGCGCTATTTCTCTATAACCTCGAGAAAAAAGCCTTCGACGCAGAAAGTTATAAGAGAGCATTGGCAGAAAGCAATTTCTACGAACAATTACCCGCGCTTATTGCAGAGCAATTTGTTGCCAACACAGAAGGCGAAGCAAGCAATTTCGCATTCCTCATGGAAAATATCAGCGCAAAAGATCAAGAACTTCTCATAGCAGCCGTTCTCCCTCCAGATGATGTGCAAAAACTCACCGAAGAAACAATAGACCAAAGCTTTGATTTTCTCAACGGAAATATCAATACAGCCAGTATTTCTTTCTACCCCATCAAAGAAAATTTATATAGTGAAGAGGCAGTTGATACCATCATAGCCATCTTCGGGGCACAACCACCCTGCACAATTTCAGATATGCTCGCCTTCGCCACTGGAGAAATTCCTTTTTGCAGCCCTCCCGAAGAAACACAAGCTTTGCTAAAGCCCTTTATCCAAAACGAATTAGCCGCTTTTGCCTATCTGATCCCGGGCCAAAAGATCTTCCTTGAAAGATCGAAATTGAACAAAGGTTTTGGAGATTTCCAATCCATGCGTGTTCTCATGCGCCTAAGTCCCCTTCTCCCCATACTATTCCTTCTTTTTGTTACAATTCTTGTAGTGCGTTCAGCAAAAACCTGGTTGAGCTGGTGGGGCATCCCTCTGCTCATTGCCGGTTTCACTAGCTTCCTTTTAACTTTTCTCGCAGAGCCGGTCATCCAGTTTTTACTCAACACATCTCTTCGCAACATGGAGTTACCCGCAAGCATCCTCGAACTTCTCAAGAATCTTCTCCAAACCATCGTGCATGGGTTTATAGAAAATATCGTACTCTACGCCATCATCTTCGCCATTCTCGGCACGATCATGGCGATCAGCTCCAAATTCATAAAATCAGCAGAGGCAATCTAATGAATAACCCCACCTTGGATTTAATACATGCTCACGGCTCCGTTCGCCGATACAAACCCGACCCTGTGCCTGCCTCCCTTGTGGAAACGATCGTTAGCGCCGGACAACGTGCATCCACATCCTCTAATATGCAAGTCTACAGTGTTATCGCTGTTACAGACAACGAGAAACGCGCTCAAATAGCTCAAATAGCAGGCGGGCAAAAACACATCACCCAAGCCCCCCTCTTTCTGCTTTGGTGCGCCGACCGTGCCCGCCTTGACCGAGTCTGTGAGCTTCGCGGATATAAACAAAACACAGAAACCCTCGAAAACTTCCTCGTTGCCGCAGTAGATGCAGCGATCGCTGCCCAAAACGCCGCCCTCGCCGCCGAATCCTTAGGGTTAGGCATCTGCTATATCGGCGCGATCCGCAACGACGCGACTGCCGTGATCAAATTACTTGATCTTCCAAAAGGCGTTTTCCCGATCACGGGCATGACTGTTGGATATCCCGAGCAAGCAGCTATGATTCGCCCACGTCTCCCTCAAGAAGCCATTCTCCACTGGGAAAGTTATAACCATCATCAAGATGATGCTCTTCATGTCTACGACCAATCAATGATAGAAACGGGCATTTACAACAACCGCCAGATCTCTGTGCCGGGAAAAGAAGGCGAGACAGAAGCCTACGGCTGGATGGAACACACAGCTCGACGCGCATCAACGCCCAAACGAGAAGAGATGCTTTCTCTTGTCAAAAAACAAGGCTTTGGCATGAAATAAGCATGTCAAGAATCAGTCGCGTTCCCCGCACAAAAGAAGAAGCAAGTCAAAATTATGACCGGCTCAGCCGCTGGTACGACCTCTTCGCCAACAGCGAAAAGAAATTCACCAATATTGGCCTGGAAATGCTTGCTGTGCAAAGCGGGGAAGATGTGCTTGAAATCGGCTTCGGCACAGGGCACGCACTTCTGAAATTAGCACGTGCAGCATACCCAACAATAGTTCATGGTATCGATATTTCAAGCAAAATGCGCGCTGTATCAGAAGCTAAACTTCAGCGCGCAAAGCTAAAAGATTCTGTCCACCTAAAAACAGGCGATGCCGCAAAACTCCCTTACGAGAATGCACAATTCGACGCCATTTTTATCAGCTTCACATTGGAGTTATTCGATACGCCTGAAATACCTCTTATCCTTCAAGAATGTCATCGGGTCTTAAAACCCGGCGGAAGATTAGGCGTGGTTGCATTAAAAAAAGAAGAGTGCCGCGCTATCCACATTTACGAATGGTTTCATAAAAAGATGCCCGCCCTCGTAGATTGCCGCCCCATTTACGCGAAAGGAAGTATTGAAGATGCGGGGTTTCAAATCATCAAAAACAGAAGAATGACAATGTGGGGACTTCCTCTTAACATCATACTCGCAA
>CAZOOX010000047.1:0-26522 GCA_964581545.1 uncultured Anaerolineaceae bacterium | reverse complement strand
CCCTTTCTAACAGCTTTCGTCTCCCCTTTCAATTATGTTTAGGATAGGTACTTAGACTGACAGCGCCTGCCAACCACAGCCGGGTTGAGACCATCATTGCCAGAGCCATCCACACCGAACCGGATTGGGTCTTGACCTTGATCTCGTCAGCTTGTACTTGTTGCAGATCAAGTGCTCTCTGGCCAAGAAAATGCTCATGAACACCTTGGCAGTGTTGGCCTGCTTTCAATAGCCAACTACGAACGGTGCGAACATCCAGACCGAAGGCCATAACGATCGCTGGAATTGGACATCCATAGGCTAGCAACGTGATGACTTTGATCACTTCCGCTTGGTCTTTCTTCAAACCGTACAATACCGTGCCTTTTGTTCTTGTAAAAGTACATTTGCAAACACTGCATTGATAGCGTTCATCTTTTCGAGAATGAATTCTTATGTTGCCTTTTCCGATTTGCCCTCCCTGTCAAGTCAAAAGATAATGTTACCCAGTGGAGGCAGGAGCAGATAATTATTTAGGTCTTCCACAACCCTAAAGTATCAAAGATATTCTCAGTTACTCCTTCCTTTGCAACCGGTAGCTTAAAGAGTTTCTGAAGCATCTCTTCTATTTCGTTTCGTAAGATTACAGGGTTCGTAGCATCTCGAAGAGTGCGTAATTCGTCAATTTCTACAGGCGGAAGTTGCTTTGTCTCACACAGACGGTCAAAAGGTGTCCGAGCTTGATCATGCTTTTTTTTGGGAGGAGTGGAGTGATCTTTTGTGTAATGCTTTTCCTTTTGCCTCATCACAGGTAAAAAGAAATTGTGATAGAAGCCAAGTTTTTCATATACTTGATTGAGTAAAATAGTTTGCTGGACTGTGTCAAGTCGTGAATAGCCGATATAAGCCCGCACAAAGCTGCCATTGTCTTCTTCAACAAAGTGATTGTCATTCTTTTGATAAGGTCGGCTACGAGTAATCTCTGCACTTTTGTATTCATCTTTCCAAAATTTCAAAACATGTGCATTGAGAAATTCAGAGCCATTATCAGGGTGAACTTCCTTAATGGGCAAGGGCGTTCATGATTGGATGCGCCCAAAGGCATCCTCCATCACTCGATAGCTCCGCCCCAAGATCGCAGTAGTCTCCCCCCAGCCGGTTGCTAGGTCACTCATCTGTAGGGGTATGTACATATAACCCGGAAGCACTTACTCCACAATGGTGAACGGTATCTGTCTCAAAACGCCCGACTTCCGCTTCGCTCCATGCGATACGCTTGGTTGGGATGCTTTCCCGCAGTTTCTGTTTTCTCTGTGAAGGCTTCCTTGCAGAAGAGATACGTTCAGGTATGCGAGTGACAGGGCCAACAATGCGACGAACAGTAGAAATACTAATGCGTCTGAGTTTTTCTAATACCTCTGCGCTTATATCTAATTCTTCATGACGAGCAAGATGTTCTGCTATCCAGCAAAGATTAGGTTACAATCGCTCTGCGCAAGGATAATCCAAACTACGAGCAATTACTTTTACGGCATCTTGTACTTTGGCTCCGTAAGTACGCCCTCGCTCTCTTTTGCGCTTCTTACGAGCCAATTCACCGTTGATGAGACGTATCAGACTTTTGCGATGTTTGCCGGTTACTTCTTGCATCTCATCTAAAAGTTGACTGCGGCCTGATTTCCGCTCTCTTTGCCAGTAGCGTATCCGCATTTTGTGCAAGTATTTTCTTTCTTCGTCTATTGTCATGCGTTTCTCATAGTTTTTCATCGTTCCCTCGGTAACATTTTCTTTTGAGAGAATGATTCTATTTCGGTAACATTCTAAATGAGTGAACGCGCCACCTCCCAAATCCCCGAATCGCCGTTATAATTCAGCGATTGAATTATAAAACCATGCAAACAGAATCTCAACGCGAGCTCACCCTGCTCGAGCAGATCGAGCAAGACCCAGATATTACCCAGGCCTCCCTCGCGACCCAACTCGGTGTTGCGGTCGGGACGGTCAATTGGCATTTAAAACGCTTTGTCGAAAAAGGATTGGTCAAGGTTGAGCGCGCCCAACGCCGCAAATTACGCTACATCATCACCCCCAAAGGCATCGCCCTGCGCGCCCGTCTTACCGTCGATTTTATCGAGCAGTCTTTCAACCTTTATCGCCGCGTCCGAGAGCGCGCCCAGGGCAATATCCAAAAATTACAGGATGCGGGCTATACCAGCGTCCGTATCAACGGCAATGGCGAAGTCGCCGAAATTTGCAGGCTGACCTGTCTTGAAGCGGGCATCGAGGTCGTGGATGATCAATCCGCGCCTTTGCTGGAAATTAATGGGATGAAGATAACACTCAAGATCGGGGAGGAAGCATGAAACACGTCGTCATTACCGGCGGTGCGGGATATATCGGATCGCTCCTGACCTCGGAGTTGCTACGCCTTGGACACAGAGTCACGGTCCTCGACTCTTTACTCTTCGGCGGTGAATCTCTCGTTGGCTTTATGGCGCATCCTAACTTTCGTTTCGTCAAAGCCGACGTGACCCAGCCACGCGCCATCCTGAACGTGATGCGCAGCGAAGGAAATGTGGACACACTCGTGCATCTTGCCGCTATCGTCGGTTTTCCGGCATGTCAATCTATTGGTCGGGATGCAGCTTGGCGGTACAACGTCGAGGCTGTGCAACAAGTCTATGAGCAGGCAGCAAGCCTGAATTGCGAGCGATTCGTTTTTTCATCCACTTATAGCAATTACGGCCTGGCAGAAGATGGCTCTCCCGTTGACGAGACGACGTCGCTTAATCCGCAATCTCTTTATGCCGAAACAAAAATTGCGGCAGAAGAATATTTGCTAAAACGGGATGGTCCTGCGCCGCTCATTTTCCGATTTGCAACTTTATACGGAATCTCGCCGCGCACGCGCTTCGACCTGATCGTAAATCAGTTCGTGTTGGAGGCTTTTAGCAAACGTGAGTTGATCATTTACCAGCGCGGCTATTCGCGCTCCTTTGTACATGTGCGCGATGTGATAAGGGGCATTATCCTGGGATTGGATGCCCCCGTAGAGACAGTGCGCGGGCAAGTTTTCAATCTTGGCACGCCCGATGGTAACCTGACGAAGGACGAGATCGTCGGCTTGGTGATGAAGCGCCTGCCTGAAACGATCGTGACCTATAAAGACCTGACCTTTGGCGGCGATATGCGCGATATTACCGTCTCGTTTGAGAAGATCAAGCATGAACTCGGCTTTGAAGCAACCCTTACTCCCGACGACGGTGTCCGCGAAGTGCTCTTTGCACTCAAGAGCGGGCTGATAAAAACCCCGCAAGATGGGCGTTATCGGAATGCAAGATTTATTGTGCAGTAAATTTTCGTACACGGAGTTACGCGGATTTCACGGAGAGTTTTAACCACGAAGTACACGAAGAAGCACGAAGAAAAGCTTTTTCTTTGTGTCCCTTTGTGCCCTTCGTGGTAAAAAGCTTTTCTCCGCGTAATCCGAAAAATCCGTGTACAAAATTAGGAGATCAAAATGACTGAATTTTGGAATAACAAAAAAGTGATCGTAACTGGCGGAGCCGGTTTTCTTGGCTCATTCGTGATTGCCAAACTCAAAGAGCGCGGCGCAACGGATATCTATATCCCGCTGATCGAAGACTACGACTTGACCAATCGCGATGATATTGCGCGTCTTTTCGACCTGACCCTCGAGGGCGTTGACCCTGCGAATATGGTCATCATCCATTTGGCAGCCAACGTCGGCGGAATCGGCGCGAACCGTGAACGTCCCGCAGAATTCTTCTACGACAACCTGATGATGGGCGTTGAGTTGATGCACCAGGCTTGGCAGCGCGGCGTGGGCAAGTTCACGGCTATCGGCACCGTGTGCGCATATCCGAAGTTTACGCCCGTGCCATTCAAGGAAGACGATCTCTGGATCGGCTACCCCGAAGAGACGAATGCCCCCTACGGCCTCGCCAAGAAGATGATGCTGGTTCAGTCGGAATCTTATCGTCAGCAGTATGGTTTTAATTCCATTTACTTGCTGCCCGTGAACCTTTATGGCCCGCGTGATAATTTCGATTTGCATACATCACACGTTATCCCCGCCCTGATCCGCAAGGCGCTCGAAGCGCAGGAACGTGGCGATAAAGAACTCGTTGTCTGGGGCGATGGCTCCCCGACTCGTGAATTCCTCTACGCTGAAGATGCCGCGAACGGCATTGTCACCGCGACTGAGACCTATAATGAATCTGAGCCTGTCAACCTTGGCTCCGGCTATGAGATCGCGATCAAAGACTTGGCTGAACTGATCCAAAAACTGACCGGCTTCGAAGGCAAACTTGTCTGGGATACCGACAAACCGAACGGACAACCCCGTCGCGGCCTCGACGTGACCCGTGCCAAAGAAAAACTCGGCTGGGAAGCAAAAGTCGGCTTTGAAGAAGGCTTGCGCCGCACAATTGAATGGTACAAAGAGAATAGAGAACACGTTCCTGCCAAAGATGATCTTTGTCAGGCTGGTTAATAGAGAAATGATGCGTGAAATATAAAATATGAAGCATGAGAAATGTCGCTACGATTTCGATACAGGTGACGATAAAGCTGTCACCTTACTCAATTTCCGCTAGTTTCTTTTATAAGCCAGCGGCGGTTGAGTAGCCTGACAGCATTATCGTCAGGCGTATCGAAACCAAAGCGGTGCTTTCATGTTTTATGCATCACGCAATACGGAATTTATGACTGAAATCGAAGTAAAACTCCCCGCACCTCCCAAAGAGATGCTCACCATCCGCCCGCCGAAGGGCTGGATCTCGCTTAACCTGCGTGATCTTTGGCTCTACCGTGAGCTGATCACCTTCCTAACGTGGCGCGATATCCTCGTCCGCTACAAGCAGACGTTGCTCGGCGCGAGCTGGGCGATCATTAATCCCGTCGTCAACATGCTCGTGCTCCAATTCATCTTCGGCAACCTCGCCCAGATGGACACGGGCGGCGTGCCCGGGCCGATCTTCCGCTATACGGCCTTGCTCCCGTGGATGCTTTTCTCAAAAGCGCTCTCATCTTCGGGACGTTCGATGCTCACAAATCGCGGCTTAATTACGAAAATTTATTTCCCGCGCTTGGTTATTCCGCTCTCATCGGTGCTCGGGGGCGTTGTCGATTTTGGCATTTCCTTCCTCGTCATGATCGGGATGATGATCTATTACAAAGTCGCACTCTCGTGGTCGATGTTGCTTATCCCCGTATTGATCGTGATGACGCTCATCGCCGCCCTCGGTGTTGGGCTTTGGCTTTCTGCCCTCAATGTCCTCTACCGTGATGTGGGCTATATCCTCCCCGTGATGACGCAGCTTTGGCTCTTCCTCTCGCCTGTGGGATATTCCTCCGCATCCATCCCTGAGAATTTGCAACTGCTCTACGCCCTCAATCCGATGACGGGCGTGATCGAAGCCTTCCGCTGGGCGATGCTCGGCGAAGCGCCCGAGATGTTGGGCTTGCAGATCGCTATATCGATAGGAATCTCGTTGATCGTCCTGGTCAGCGGCCTCTACTTCTTCCGCCGCATGGAACGCACCTTTGCGGATATGATTTAACGTGATATCTACTAGGTTCCAAGAAAATCATTTTACAAATACGGTAATGTTGTAAAAGAGAAAAATCACATGAAAACATCAAAAATCATCCTAATCTCCACTCTGATTATTTTTCTCACATCTTGCGCGCCTACGCAAACACAATCTATTCCTCCTGCAGAAAAATCTTCTGAATCTGTTGCGCCAGCCTATACTCATACCTCCGTCCCAACTGAGACGGCGACCAATACTCCCGCCCCTTCTCCGACTGCGATTCCCAATTATTATGAAATGAGCAACGAAGAGAAACTTGCCCAATCACAATCTTATGTGGAAAAAGCTAGTACCTATGATGGAGATGTATCGTTTATTCCAAATCTACTAGACGGAAAAGAACATCCAGAGTACTTGAGTTACTGGAGTCCTACTGCACCAACAGAAGCTAGACTAAATGGAAATGGATCATGGGTTTCTGCACACAATACTCCAGATAGTGAATTAGATAAAAAAGGAGATAGTTTCCCTCCTATAGCCATCCCAGGACGTGAAAACCCAGATGGAAGCCTAGTTATGATAGATCCAGATACAGAAGCTGAAATAACTTTTGGTAAAGTCTATGTCCCAGGATTTGGTGAAGTTACACTCCCAGAACTTTATGCTATGGATAAGAGTGTTTTTGGAACACAACTAGCTGAAGCTTTATTAGAAAGCTCTAACTTTGATGATCATCCTGATCATTTAATACCTACTATGATTAAAACAGCTCCTGACAGTCATAAATACGTTTATATACCAGGATTTAAATATGGAGAACAAAATAATTTTTACTCTGCTTTATCTGGAGGAGGAAGTAGTGGTATAAATGAACTACCTGACGAAGGTTATATGTACTATGAACAACCTACAAACCTTTTTGCTATACCTATTGTTAGTCCAGAAACAGGTAACCTTATGTTATGGCTAAATGGCCTACAAGGAAATATGGTTAAAAATATAACTGCTCAGTATTCAGAAAACCCAGAAAAAAATAGTTCATATATTGATTCCGTAGGTAGTAGAAGAGATAGCAGCTTTGGCTGGGATGGACAACAAGATGAATTTGCTATTCTAATAGCAAATAAATTTGAAAAATCTTCAAAATTCCTATCCCCGCCGCAAGCGGACGGGGTATTACGGAATTTTGCCCCTACGGGTACAGATTTTTCTTAATGCTCGGAACCCTCGTAGCAAGCTACGGGGTATTCAGAGAAGAATAAAGATTCAAGAGAAGCTCATAGATCAGGAGGAGCATATTCTATGCTGCCTGGTGGAGAGGGTATTGGTGGTGCTGCGGAGCTGGAAGCTATTCATAATGCAACAACTGAACAAGAAATACTTGATATTATCAGCCAGTACAGAATCTTTATTTTCAATCCACCTATTATTGTTTTCCCAGAAAGATAATTTACTCAAAAACCTTTGCTCCCGTCGGAAGCAAGGCACATCTATCTTTTGAAAAAACTATCCGTATTGCGTGTTGCGTAAAGAAAAACATTAGGCAACACGCAATACGCAATACGCAATACGCAAAAAAAATACTATGACAATAGCAGTACACGTAGAAAACCTCGGTAAAGAATACAAGATCGGCACCGCGCCCCAAAATCGCGGCGGCTATAACACCCTGCGCGATCAGATCGCGGGTGTCTTTTCACGCCAGAAACGCCTTGAAGCCAAGAAGCTCGATAACAAGATTTGGGCGGTCAAAGATATTAACTTTGACGTAGAACAAGGACAAGTCCTCGGCATTATCGGTCACAACGGCGCGGGGAAAAGCACCTTACTCAAGCTGCTCTCGCGCGTGGTCGAACCGACGACAGGCGTGATCCAATTGCGTGGACGTGTCGGCTCCCTCCTTGAAGTGGGTACCGGCTTCCACCCCGAACTGACGGGGCGCGAGAATCTCTACCTTAACGGTGCCATCCTCGGAATGCATCGCTCTGAGATCGATCGCAAATTTGACGAAATTGTTGATTTCTCTGAAGTGGAGAAGTTCATTGATACACCCGTCAAACGTTACTCTTCGGGCATGTATCTGCGGCTGGCTTTTGCTGTTGCGGCGCACCTTGAGCCTGAAATTTTGGTTGTGGATGAAGTCTTAGCCGTCGGCGATGCTGAATTCCAGCGCAAATGTATCGGTAAGATGAACGATGTTGCAGACGCGGGGCGCACGGTGCTTTTCGTGAGCCATAATATGTCGGCGGTTTTGCGATTGACGGACGAATCGATTGTGCTTGAAAAAGGCAAAATGATCATGCGCGCACCTTCCTCTGAAGCGGTGGATTACTATCTTTCGGCCGGGCATGCACGGGCAGGGGAAAATGTTTGGGACCAGGCAGATGTTCCTATAACGGCAGCCCCCTTCAGGCCACGAGCGATCCGCATTGTCGATAATCGCGGCAATATCGTCGATACTGTCCGATCCACAGAAGAATTCAACATCGAATTTGAGTATGATCTCGACGAAGCGATCACCGGTTTGCGCGTGGGCGTCTACCTTTATACGGCGCGCGGCGAGCCCGTTTTCACATCCTTTGATACCGACGATGCGCGCATGTTCAACACGCACACCGAACGCGCGGCGGGGCACTATGTCAGCCGCTGCGTGATCCCGCCCGATCTGCTCAACTCGGGGCGTTATACCCTTGGCGTGAACGCGAGCGCCTTCCGCGTACGCAGTTTTTTCAGCGAAGAGCGCGCGCTTGAGTTCAACGCCGACCCCGCTGGCGCGCCCGGCATGCATTGGGCAGAACCGCGCCAGGGCACGATTCGCCCACGCTTAGACTGGAAGATTGAAAAGCTTTAAACACGAAGGACACCAAGAAGCACTAAGAAAAACCTTAAAAACTTTGTGAACCTTCGTGCCCTTTGTGTTAAAAAATATGAACACATCCAAACTTAAAGACATCCTCGGCGACCTGCCCTACACCGCAGAACTTTACTGGCTTCTCCAGCAATCGGATAAGCCCCCTGTGGGCGGCTACTCTGCCGAAAAGCTCCGCAAAACCCTGCCTCGCTGGGTTGCACAGGCCAAAGCCAACCAGCGCCCTAAAACGGGCAAGCGCGTGCTCATCTACACTATGCTACGTTACTGGGTCGAGCATTCTGCCATGACGGCGCTCGCCCTCACCGCGCTCGGTCACGATGTCACCCTCGCCTACATCCCGCACGCCCACTGGAAGAAACCCGTCAGCCGCTTCGACCTGCGCCGACAGGATTTATATCTGCGCGACGTTCTCAAACCCCTCAACGGGATCGTGAAAACCGTCTCTCTGCTGGATGCTCCCGCAGTGGATGCGCTCCCCGAGGAGCTTTCTGCTCAATTGGATGCAGCCGCATATCGGGATACGCAGTATTCCCTGCTCCACGAAGAAATCGACGTGGATTCAGACCTCTACGTCATGCGGCGCGAACGTGACCTTAGGCATGCTTCCGTTATATTGGCATTTCTTCAGCGAGAAAAGTTTGATGCAATCGCCCTCCCGAACGGATCGATCCTCGAATTCGGGATGACCTTCAAAGTGGCCCAATATCTCGGCATCCCCGTCACCACCTACGAATACGGCGAACAAAGCGAACGTATCTGGATGGCCCAAAACGCCGACGTGATGCGTCAAGACACATCCGATCTCTGGAATACCCACAAAGACACGCCCCTCACCGAAGCAGAATGGGATCGCGTCAAAGACTTCTTCTCCGCCCGCCAAGGTGGCGGTCTATGGGAGAATTTCGCCCGCACATGGCAAAATATCGAAGCACAGGGTTCATCCAAAGTCCGTGAAGAACTCGGCCTCGACGATCGCCCCCTCATCCTGCTCCCTGCCAACGTCCTCGGCGACAGTTTAACCCTCGGACGCCACACCTTCAGCAAAAGCATGACCGAGTGGATGACCCGCACCATCGAATTCTTCGCCAAACGCGACGATATGCAATTCGTCTTGCGCGTCCATCCCGGCGAAGGGATCGGTTGGGGCTTATCCGTCTACGACATCCTGACCGAGAAATTCCCCGACCTGCCCGAGAATATCCACATCCTGCGCGCGGATGCGAAGATCAACACCTACGACCTCGTCAACACCGCCGATGTAGGTTTGGTGTTTACAACAACAGTCGGCATGGAAATGGCCATGATCGGTCTGCCCGTCATCGTCACAGGCCAGACGCATTATCGCGGCAAAGGCTTCACCCTTGAGCCAAATTCGTGGGATGAGTACTTCGAACTACTCGAAAAAGTCATCGCCGATCCAAAATCCCACGCTCCCAGCCGCGAAGATGTCGAAATGGCATGGACTTATGCCTTCCGCTTCTTCTTCCAATATCCTCAGCCTTACCCCTGGCACGTTCAACACTTCTGGGAAGATGAAGAAAAATGGTCTCTCGAAAAAGCCCTCAGTGAAGAAGGCTTGGCAAAATTTGAAAAAACCTTCAGCTATTTGGCTGGAGAGAAAATGGACTGGGAATAGATTTTGCGCATATTCAGTCAGTTCACTGACCCAATTAACAAAAATTCAGTCAGCGAACTGACTGAATTTCAGAAACTTGGTATAATTCAGCCATGATTACTCGCTTTTACCAAAGTCAATTCCCATCCTTGGTCACACCCAACAAGGTTTTAGTACTTTATGGGCCTCGTCGAGTTGGGAAAACCACTCTCGCCCAAAGCTTTGTCTCTAAATTTGAAGGCAAGGTTTATCAGAGCACGGGTGAAAACACGATCTTGCGTGATGTTCTCGAATCCAGCGATTTTTCGAGAATTCTGCCTTTTTTTCAAAATTACGACCTCGTCTTCATCGACGAAGCGCAATGGATCAACAATATAGGTTTGGGCTTGAAAATCGTTGTTGACCAAATTGCAGGTATCAAGGTCATTGCTACAGGCTCCTCGTCATTCGATCTTTCCAATAAAATCGGCGAGCCGCTGGTTGGACGGCAGCGTATCGTTCGCCTTTATCCCATTTCGGCTTGGGAGCTTAAAGAAGAATTTGGTCATGCATGGTTGGTTGAAAACCTCGAAAACTTACTCATCTTCGGGGCATATCCCGACATTCTGGTGGCACAATCCTTTCAGGAAAAGGTGGAATATCTGACTCAGATTCGAGATTCTTACCTTTTCAAGGATATTCTTGAGCTGGAAAATGTCAAAAATTCCAAAAAAATTTATGACCTACTGCGTTTAGTAGCCTATCAAATCGGGCAGGAAGTTTCTCATCAGGAACTTGGTACACAGTTAGGCATGAGCAAGAACACAGTTGCGCGTTATCTCGATTTACTCGAAAAAGCCTTTGTCCTAATCAATGTGCGTGGCTTTAGTCGCAACTTACGCAAAGAAGTCACTAAAACCTCGCGCTACTACTTCTACGACAACGGCATCCGCAATGCCATCTTGGGCAACTTTAGCTTCATCCACACGCGCAATGATGTCGGGCAACTTTGGGAAAATTTCCTAATGATGGAACGTCTCAAATATCGCAGCATGACAGGCATTTATGCCAACACCTACTTCTGGCGCACCTACGATCAGCAAGAAATTGATCTTGTCGAAGAAAGAGATGGAAAATTATACGGTTTTGAATTTAAATGGGGTAATAAAAGAACAAAAGTCCCACGTTCATGGCTAAGCACTTATGAAAACGCTTCTTTTGAGACTATTTCAAAAGACAATTACCTGAAGTTTATAGCTTCCTGAAAGCAAAAAATGAATTATAAAAAAATCGGCGCCATCTTTACCCATATTTACACAGGCTCAGGCATTCTGCTCGCCTTTTGGGCAGCCTTGGCCCTCTACGAGAAAAACATCACCGTCTTTCTTTTCACACTCTCGATCACTGTCATTATCGACGCTACAGACGGCACAATGGCGCGCTACTTTAATGTTAAAAAGAACGCCCCCATCATAGATGGCACAACGATGGATAACATCGTAGATTTTGTCACCTATACATTTCTCCCCATTTTGGCGTTGCCCATCTTTGGCATTCTTCCCGCTAATTTAACTTGGGTCGCCTTTTTCCCGCTCGGCGCCAGCCTCTACGGCTTCAGTCAAGCCCATGCCAAAGCAGATGCCTCCTTCGTTGGCTTCCCCTCCTATTGGAACGTCCTCTTTCTCTACCTTTACACCCTCCAGTTCCCAATCGTGTGGACTGTTTCCATCATCATCTTTTTATCACTGATGACCTTCGTCCCCATCCGCTATCTTTACCCCTCCCGCACAAGCTGGCTCCAAAAGACGACCCTGCTCTTAACCACCATCTGGGGCGGCGTCGTCATCGCCCTCTGCCTCTATCCCGATGCGGCATGGGCAAAGAAAACGGCGCAATACTCCCTGCTATACCCTGTTTATTATGCAATCGTTTCCTTCCTGCATCATCGGCAGGTTACCCAAAAAAATGAAGAATTGGCATCTGTACAAGTCCCGCTAACCCCCGCCAATATCTCTGTGGAAAAAGAATAATGACAAAAAACACCAAACAAAACGTCCGTGAATTCTACGATCAGGTCGGATGGTCACAGGAAGAAGACGGCAGCTATCAAAATGCTCGATATGAAGACCTGCGCCCCGTTTCGCAGGAATATATCAGCCGGACCCGCCTCCGTGTCAACCAACATCTACTCCCCTCGGGCAAATACCTGCTGGACGCTGGGTCGGGCCCCGTCCAATATGATGAGTACAAGACCTACTCTCAGGGGTACGAGTACCGTGTTTGTGCCGACATTTCAACCACCGCGCTTCAAGAGGCAAGAAAACGTTTGGGGGAACATGCCCTGCCCGTCGTCGCGGACGTCGCGAACCTTCCCTTTAAAGAAGAAGCTTTCGACGGTATCGTCTCCATGCACACCATCCACCACCTCCCGATGGACGAGCATAAAGCCGCCTACAAAGACCTGTACCGCGTGCTCGGTGCTGGCAAAAAAGCCGTCATCATCAACGGCTGGAGCGACCCTTTCCTCATGCAAATTTTCGAGCCCCTTATCCAATTGGGGCGCGTACTTTCTGGCCGCCCGACCCAATATGGCAAGAAAAAAGGCTCAGATGGCGAAAAGGACTCTGGCACCTTCGTCCGCAAAATGAACGCGCGCTGGCTGCAAAAAGAACTCAAAGACCTCTTCCCCGTTGAAATCTATTCCTGGCGCAGCCTCAGCACCCGTTTTTTGCGCTGGTTCATCAAACCAAAATTTGGTGGAGAGTTCTTCTTGAAAATAATCTTCTGGAAAGAAGACAAATTCACTCACTTCTTCGGAAAACACGGTCAATATCCGATGATCGTTTTTAAGAAAGAAAAATAAAAGAAGCACCACAAAGGCACAAAGGACACGAAGAATCTCTTTGTGACTCACAAAGAAAAGCTCTGTGCTCTCTGTGTCTCTGTGGTGAAAAACATAGGAGAAAACCATGGACTGGACCAACAAAACCATCCTTGTCACTGGCGGAACAGGCTCGTTCGGCAAGAAATTCACCAAAATGCTTTTAGCGGAAAAGAACCCGCAAAAAGTCATCATCTTCAGCCGAGATGAACTCAAACAGCACGAAATGCGTGTAGCAGGATACAACGATCCCCGCTTGCGCTACTTCATCGGCGACGTCCGTGACCGTGACCGCCTCCTGCGTGCCATGCACGGTGTGGATGTCGTCGTCCATGCCGCGGCGCTCAAACAGGTACCCGCCTGTGAGTACAACCCGATGGAAGCCATCAACACCAATATCGTTGGCACATCCAATGTCGTTGAAGCGGCGCTCGATGCCGGCGTGAAGAGAGTTCTCGCCCTCAGCACCGACAAAGCCGTTAGCCCTGCAAATCTCTACGGCGGCACAAAACTCGTTGCTGAGAAACTCGTTGTGCAGTCGAATAACTACGCAGCGGGCACATCCACCCGTTATAGCTGTGTTCGCTATGGGAACGTTGTCGGCAGTCGCGGCTCAGTCGTGCCCCTCTTCCTGAAATTGCGCGCCAGTGGAAAGATCACTGTCACCGACGAACGCATGACACGCTTCTGGCTCTCTCTCGAGCAGGGCGTCCAATTCGTCATCGACTGCATAGAGCAGATGGAAGGCGGCGAAGTCTTTGTCCCGAAGATCCCCTCCACCACCGTTGTGGACCTCGCCCGTGCCATCGCCCCTGATGCCGAGATCGAGATCATCGGCATCCGCCCGGGCGAAAAGCTCCACGAAGACCTGCTTTCGGTCGACGAAGCCCGCCACTCCGTCGAACTCGAGACCATGTTCGTCGTCCAGCCCGTCGAAGCGAGCTGGTTCGGCTACTCCTGGAAAGACAAAGGCAAAACCCTCCCCGAAGGCTTCTCCTACACCAGCGATAACAATTCTGAATGGCTCGATCTCGAAGGCATGAAAGAATTTATTGCGCCTTTCGAGAAGGCATTTGAAGAAGGCACATTAGAAGGATAAATACAGTTCCTGAGCGGAGGCGCTAACGAAGTAGCGGCGCAGTCGAAGGACGACTTTGCAAACACCGCCCTTCGACTACGTGTTTTACTTCGTAAAACCCTCCGCTCAGGGGCTGGAAGACTTATGAAATTTCTCATCACAGGCGCATCCGGCCTTCTGGGATTAAATCTCGGACTTCAGATGCACGAACGTTATCAAATCGTTGGGCAGGATCGCGGTAAATTAGCATCTACGCCCTTTGAACTTGTCCGAGCGGACTTGCTTGAACCTTCGGCTTGTTCCCGTTTAATAGAATCTACCCGTCCCGATGCAGTTATCCACACCGCCGCCCTCGCCAATCTCGAAGCCTGCGAGAAAGACCCTGCCACATCTCGTTTGTTGAATGCTGAAGTACCGGGCCAACTCGCGGAAGTCTGCCAAAAACGGAATATTCAACTTATCCACATCTCCACCGACGCCGTCTTCGATGGCACAAAAGAAGGCATCTACACCGAAGACGATGCCGCCAATCCTCTCGGCGTTTATGCCCAGACCAAACTCGATGGTGAGTACGCCGTTCTCGATGCAAATCCTGATGCAGCGATAGCTCGCGTCAATTTCTTTGGCTGGAGCCTGAGCGGAACACGTTCCCTCGCTGAATTCTTCATCAACAATTTGGGAGCGGGTAGACAGGTAAACGGTTTCAACGATGTTTACTTCTGCCCGATGTTCGTTGGCGATTTGGCAGATACCCTGATCGGGATGCTGGAAAAAAGCCTTTCGGGGCTGTACCACGTTGTCGGGTCACGAGCGATCACGAAGTATGAGTTTGGACAGGCGATTGCCAAACAATTCGGCTTCGATGCAGGGCTGATCAAACCCATCTCCGTATCCGATGCAGGGTTGACAGCAAAGCGATCCACAAATTTAAGGCTATCTATCCACAAGTTATCCACGGCACTGGGGCATGAAATCCCCGACTTTTCCACTGGTTTGGCGAAGTTTTATACACAATATAAACAGGGTTATCCACAGAAAATGCGGAGTTATCAACAGGTTAGATCATGATTGGGTTGTGGAGAAAGGTGAGTGCGTCTGTATGGGGACAAAATTTTATCGCGATTTCTGTTATTCTTTTATTTTTCCTGACAAACAGTGTCGTAACTGCCAGAAAGATCACAAAGACCTACGATGAGCCTGTTCACCATGAGTATGGAACGCAGCTTTTGTCGGGGGATTCGGAGCGTTTTATTGATGGCACAATGCCGATCTCGATGTGGAATGCCTTGCCCCGTCACTTGGCTATGGATTTGCCTGATGGCGTTTTGAAATACTGGCTAGATACTTTTTTAGTCGCCCGCTTAATGACGATTTTTTTCTCTTGCGGGATCGCGTTTTTGGTCTTTCATTTTTCACGAGCTTTTTATGGTTTTTTGCCTGCCCTCGTGTCCCTGTTTTTATATATCTTTGATCCAAATATCATAGCGCATTCACAGCTTGTGACAACGGATATTTATGCGGCGGGCTTTTTGCTTTTGGCAATCTTTTCTTTGTGGCGTTATGCCTTGTCGCGTAACTGGAAAAACATGTTATTCTTGGCGGTGAGTTTGGGGTTGGCGCAAACAGCGAAATATACTGCGATTTCATACCCTTTTTTAGCTATTCTATCCTTGCTTATTTTTGACCTTTTTAAACTACGAAAAGAAGATGGAAGAAACTGGTTTAAAAGAAGTCTGCCCCATTTATGGGAATATATAAAACTTGGTATCCTGATCGTTGTACTCTCTATTTTCATTTTGAATATCGGGTACTTCTTCCAAAGGACTTTTACCCCTTTTGGCGAATATATCTTTTGGCATAGTCCGCTTTCCGATTTACAGAAAGAGACGCCAATATTAAGAGAGATTCCTGTGCCAATACCTCATGCACATCTCCAGGGACTTGATTGGACGATGGCACATGAAGCAAGAGGAGGGCTATGGCATGGCAACCATTATCTATTGGGCAATGCAAAGAAAGTGGAAGGTTTTCCCGGATATTATATTGTCGCTTTTTTTCTAAAAGAACCGCTTTTTACACAAGTGCTGATTCTTTTGGCTTTTATCTCTTATATTAGAAAGAAAGATCACTCCTTTTTAGATGGCGCGCAGGAAATCTTTTTATTGGTCCCGATTTTCTTTTATTTTATCTATTTCAATTTTTTTTATAGTTCACAAATTGGGATTCGGCATTATTTACTCATATTCCCATTGCTTTTTGTTTTTACAGGGAATTTATTCACCAAAATACGTGATTTTTCATTCAAGCATAAGATCGCTTTGGGTTTTGGATTTATATACCTGCTTCTTTCCCTTCTATCTTATTTCCCCTACTATATTCCCTATTTCAACGAAATTGTCTGGGATCGTAAAAATGCTTATTTATATCTCGCAGATTCGAACTTGGATTGGGGGCAGGGCAAAAGCGCTTTACAGGAATATCTGGATAAAAATCCACAAGCACGATATGAACCGAGTAAAATGGATTTTGGTTTGCTTGTTCTTTCTCCCAATGCGTTGGTAGGTGTGACAGAAGCTCCTGAAAACTATGCCTGGCTACGAGAAAATTTCAAACCTGTAGATATAATCGCATACGAATACCTTGTATACGATATTTCGCGATCTTCTTTTGAAGAGCAATGCGCGAAAACGAAGTTTTGTAAATAGAGTAAGAACCTATCCGAAAAATAATGGAGGTGTGCATTGCATCTGGGAAGATGCGTTGCACATCGGGTCTTGCAAGCAGAGTTTGACTTTGAAAACCCGACTAGCAACGCACTTTAAAAGTGCAATGCAAGTCTCGCAAATTTCTTTAGAGGTATTTTTTAGGATAGATACTAAATCATATTGGAGGCGTTTATGGACATCAAAATCGGAAATCGTCTAATTGGCGAAAGTCACCCCACATATTTCATTGCCGACATTGCTGCGAACCACGATGGCGACATTGATCGCGCAAAAGAGCTGATCCGCCTGGCAAAGGATGCGGGCGCGGATGCGGCGAAGTTCCAGAATTTCAAGGCTAAGAAGATCGTCTCGGATTATGGCTTTAAGTCAATGGGCGGGCAGGTTTCGCATCAGGCGACGTGGAAAAAGTCGGTTTTTGACGTCTATCAGGATGCCGAAGTGCCGCTGAATTGGACATCGGAACTCGCTGAAGAATGCAACGAAATCGGGATCGAATACTTTTCATCGCCCTATGATTTTGAAGCCGCTGATTTACTTTACGACTATATGCCCGCCTACAAAGCTGGCTCTGGGCTGATCTCCTGGCCTGATTTTTTGGTCTATATGGCGAAAAAGGGCAAGCCGATGCTCATCGCCACAGGCGCATCTGATATTGGCGACGTAACCCGTGCTGTGCGTGCGGTACAAGTCGTGAACGAGCAGATCATTCTCCTCCAGTGCAATACCAATTACACCGCCAGCGATGATAATTACGATCATCTGAACTTGAATGTTTTGAAAACCTACAAGACGATGTTCCCGGGGATGGTCTTGGGCTTGTCTGACCATACGCATAGCCCTGCTCCCGTTGTTGGGGCGGTGGCGATGGGCGCGCGTGTGATCGAACGTCACTTTACCGACAGCAACGAGCGTGAAGGCCCCGACCATAAATTTGCAATGAACCCCGAGACGTGGGCGGATATGGTGCAACAAGTCCGCACGTTAGAGCGGGCGCTTGGCTCGAGCGATAAATTCGTGACCCCAAACGAAAAAGAGACCTATATGCTGCAGCGTCGCTGTCTGCGTGTTGCGCGTGATGTGAAGGCTGGCGAAATCTTCACCGCTGAGATGGTTGAGCCGCTGCGTCCTGCTATGCCTGGCGCGTTGATGGCGTGGGATACGGAAGCTGTAGTCGGCAAAAAGGCTTTGGTCGATATGCCTTATGGAAAAGAGCTTCGTTGGGCTAATTTGAGTGAGTGATTTTTGTCCACGAAGGCACACGAAGATTCACGAAGAAAATAAAGAACTGCAACGCATCTGCGAGATGCAGTGCACATCTAGATGACTTATGAAAATAATATATTTCTCAACAAGTTATTCCCCTCACGACCACCGCTTTCTCTCGGCATTGGCGCAGACCGAGCATCAGGTTTATTTTGTGCAATTGGAGAAGGCGGATAATTCCCGTCTCCCCGCCGAGATCGAGCTTGTGGATTGGGCCGGGGGCGAACGTGATTTTCGCTGGGTCGATGTGCCAAAATATGTACGTAGCCTGAAGCGTGTCATTGACAAAATCCAGCCCCATATTTTGCATGCTGGACCGATCCAGACGATAGGCCTGATCGCTGTGCTAACAAAATTCCGTCCGCTGTTGATGATGTCTTGGGGATTCGATCTGATGGAGGATGTCTATCGCAATGTTTGGTGGAAGTGGGTTACAGGCTTTGTTCTGAAACGATCCACATTCTTCACCAGTGATGCGCAGGTGACGCGCAACAAGGCTGTTGCTTATGGCATGAACTCCGATAGAACCATCGTCTTCCCGTGGGGCGTGGATCTTGACCATTTTTCACCATCCACCGCTCACCGTCCACCGTCGGAGGTATTCACACTTTTTTGCAATAGATCATGGGAGCTGCGGTATGGGGTAGATGTTCTCGCCGAGGCATTTGCTAAAGTTGCAAAGAGCAAGCCCAATGCACGTTTGAACCTATTGGCAGGCGGTTCGGAGGAGAAGCGGATTCGGGAAATCCTGAAAAAGAACGGGGCTATTGACCAAGTCCGATTCAAAGGATATATCTCACAGGAGGATTTGCCGAAGTACTATAACGAAGCGGATATTTATATCTCACCTTCACATGTGGATGGCTCATCTGTCTCGCTGATGGAGGCAATGGGCTGCGGGCTGCCTTGTTTGGTTTCGGATATCCCCTCGAATAAGGAGTGGGTGCTGGAGGAGATGAACGGATGGCTTTTCCACGATGGCGATGCGAATATGCTTGCGGAAAAAATCTTGCACGCGATGAAAAAGCGTGATACGCTGGACGAAATTGGTGCGGCTTCTCGGCTTGTTGGAGAGCGTCGTGCTGATTGGTCGAAGAATTTTGAAAAATTGCTGGAAGCTTATGAGCGGACAGCAGCGTTGAAATAAAGGAGTTTATGATGATGGTCTTTACTTTAATCCTTGCTTTGGCTTTTGCCGTGGTCGCTGTGATCTTTGCTTTAGCAAACCCAATGATCGTGCCCATTAATTTCTTCGGGTTACAAACCGAAGGCTCGTTGGCGATGTTTATTTTGATCGCTATCGGTGTCGGTATTGTGATTGGTGTTTTGCTAATGACCCCGGGCGCAATTAAGCGCAATTTGGCATTGGCCGGTCAGAAGAAGAAACTCAAGGGTGCAGAGAAAGAGCTAGATAAGCACAAGACAAAAGTGACAGAGTTTGAAGAAAGAGCAATACAAGAAGAACGCGCCAAAGAAGAAGTGATCGCTGACGTACAAAAAAGACTTGATGACGCGATCAATTAGCAAATGACTGTATCTTTTGAAGAATTAGTAGCTGGTTTTCGTGGCCTTGGTGTAAAGGCTGGCGATACCCTCCTCGTTCACTCTTCCTATAAATCCTTCGGTGGTGTGGACGGTGGCCCGCAAACGGTCATCGACGCCCTGCTCGAAGCCCTCGGCGAAGAAGGAACGCTCGTCATGCCCACCTTCAACTTCGATTTCTGCAAGGGCGAACCCTGGGACGTGCGCGAGACCCCCTCCCAAATGGGATTTATGACCAATCTCGTGCGCACCGATCCGCGTGCGAAGCGCGTTTTTCATCCCATCTATTCCTTTTCCGTGATCGGCAAATATGCTGAAGATTTTGGCAACCTGCGCTACAAAAGCAGCTATGCCAAAGACTCCGCTTTTGGCAAATTGCGTGAGCTGGATGGCAAGATCATGGTCGTTGGGCTTTCCTATAACGACAGCATGACCTTCTTCCACCACATCGAAGAGATGGAAGGCGTGGACTACCGCTATCTGAAAGGCTTCACTGGCAAGATCACCGATTGGGAAGGCAACACCGTCGTAGATACCTACCAAATGCTCGTTCGTGATATTGATATGGGCGTCCAGACAATGGTCGACCCGATGGGCGCGCTGATGGAAGAAGCCGACATCATCAAATCCCGCACCATCGGCGAAGCGGATGTGAAGCTGATGAAGGCGAACGAAGTTTACGAATTTACCGTCAAAGAGATGAAGCGCGATCCGTTTTTGCTCTATTACATTGAGAAGTAAAACCTAAAGTAGGGAAGTGTAAAATGGGGTTTTCTCAAAAAAAAGAAAAATATCTTGAACATCTCAAAAGTCTTTGGCAGATACTCAAAGGTATCTTTAGTTGGGTAATACCCAGCAACCTTTTGTATTATTATTTGTTTATTCTTCTCTGAATACCCCGTAGCTTGCTACGAGGGTTCCGAGCATTAAGAAAAATCTGTACCCGTAGGGGCAAAATTCCGTAATACCCCGTCCGCTTGCGGCGGGGATAGGAATTTTGAAGATTTTTCAAATTTATTGACCCATTTGGTGAGCGAATAGCAGAAGACAAAATCTCTATTATCATCTGGATTTTTACGATAATGATGATTTTAGTGTTTTTATTGTATAAGAAGTTTTTGGTATCTTATGGCATCGCTGTAGTTTTTCTTCTCAATATCAGCTTATGGACGATTTTCTTTTTAGGAGTAATAGACCACCTAACCCTATATGATTGGTTTTCCTATACAGGAATCCCTCTTCCTCTTGGATTTTTTAGTATGTTTTGCTGTTAAAAGCAACCCCTTAGGATAATTTATGCGTTCTTACCCCTCCCTAAAATCAATCATCGCCGAGCTGCTGCCTCTGCACCGCACCATCGTCTCCGACGACATGGACAAAACCCTCCAGATCATCGGCGGCTATCTCCCCGACCAAGCCAACTACGAGCTACAAACCTACACGCCAGGCACCAAAGTCTGGACATGGGTCGTCCCCGAGCGCTATATCGTCCACCAAGCCTATCTCGAAACCGAAAGCGGCGAGCGCATCGTCGATTTTGCCGACAATCCCCTCCACATCATCTCCTACTCCCTGCCCATCAACAAAATCCTGACGTGGGATGAACTCGAACCCCACCTCCGCTACAGCGAGAAATTCCCCGACGCCATCCCCTGGGAGTTCAAATATTACGAACGGGATTGGGGATTCTGCCTGAGCAAAAAGAAATTCGACGCCCTCGACCGTGATGCCCGCTACCGAGCCGTGATTGACGTCGAATTCGCCCGTGACCCTGAGCTTGGTATGCGTATCGGACACGGTGTGCTGCACCCCGAAGGTGGTGCCGTGGCAAGTGCTGGCGAGATCATCGTCCAAGCCCACAGCTGCCACCCCATGCAAGCCAACGATGACCTGGCAGGCGTGGTCAGCACCATCGAACTCGCCCGCAGGCTGGCAGAAAAACCGCTCCCCGCAGGCTCGATGAGCGTCCGCTTCTGGTTCGGACCCGAAACCATCGGCACCATCGCCTATTTAGCGAATAACGAAGACCTGATCCCGAATTTGCAGGCGGGCATCTTCATGGAAATGACAGGCAACAAAAACAAACTCGCCTGGCACCACTCCCGCCAACACGATCACCTTCTCGACAGAATTACGCAATACGTTTTACGAGATAAAGAAGTCGAAGAACGAGACTTCGCCGCCGCCCCCGCCAACGACGAACGTGTGATCAATGGTCCCGGCGTCAACGTCCCCTGTATCTCGCTTAATCGCTTCCCCTACGACGAATACCACACCACCGAAGACAACCTCGACATCATGGATGAAGCCATGCTCGTGGGCGCTGCCGACGTCGCCGAAGAGATCATCCGCATCTTCGCCACCAACTACATCCCCAAGCGGACATTCCGTGGTCCCGTCTTCCTCTCTGGTCACGGCCTGTGGGTCGACTGGCGTGAAAATTGGAATCTGAACCGCGCCATCGAAAAGATCATGATGCGCTTCGAAGGCGAACATTCCATCTTCGACATCGCCCAACAAACGGGACTCGATTATTGGGAAACCTACGAATACGTTGAGAAGTTTAGAGCGAAAGGCTTTGTGGAGAGATTGGCGATTCCTTCAGAGGCGCATACGGGGTAAAAATGAATAAACCAGAATACAGTGATATATACAAGTTTTTAGCTTCTATTGGGCTGATTTTATTTGCTTCATCAGTATTGTTACCATGGTTGTTTTTACGAGAGTCTTTTGATGTCCAAATTTCTGCATCGGATATTCAAAAAATGACACCCGTTGCTCAACAACTTGTGCAATATCGTCAACATACTGCCTTGTGGATTTTTGAACATATTGTGATTATTTCTTCAGGTATGGCTTTGGTCGGACTAATGTTACTGCTAGGGGGACTTTTACTTTGGTGGAATAAACAAAAATCACTAGATAAAAAGGATGAACTAGAGATTGAAAAACTAGAGCTTGAAACCAAAAATATGTCGCAAACACAAATTTTGGCAAAAGGGGTAGAAGAAATTACTAAAGAAAGTGTTGATGTCGATATAACATCTATTGAGAAAACAGAACAACATTTGGTTGCTATTCAAGAATACTTTCGTACAGAAGACATTGTGATTAATAAGCTTAGAAAATGCTACGGTTCAATTAATGTTCTCCCGCATAAAGATATTGGGGGGGCAAAAGTTGATGTTTTAGTTAGGTTAAGCGGTGGAGCGAGAGCTATTTTTGAAATAAAGCGAGCTAGAACAGCCAGTGTCGCTAAACGCCAAAGTAATAGAGCTATTGAGTTTTTAAACCACGCTTTAAAAGCATATAAAGATGTTTATCCAGAACGAACCGTTTATGGACTGGGGGTAATACTTATCGATGACAAATTTTCCGAAAAGGGAGGTGTTCCTGAGAGAAAAGTAACGGAAGTAAAACCAATAGATAATAATAATAAAATTATGACAATGATATTTACTGAAAATGAATTTAATGCTCTAAAGTGCGAGTACTTGGAAGCATACCTGACTAAATTGGCTTTTACTTTCTAATACACTAATAAAGAACCCTATGAACCCTCGTACCATCGCCATCATCCAAGCCCGCATGTCTTCCACCCGTTTGCCGGGAAAGGTTCTGCTCGACATTGCCGGAGAGCCGATGCTCGCCCGCGTCATCGAGCGTGCCAAACGTGCCAAACTCGTGGACGATGTTGTCCTCGCCACCACCACCGATCCCAGCGATGACCCTGTCGCCGAGTTCTGTGCCGAGCGAGGCTATAATTTCACGCGCGGCAGTCTGAACGACGTTTTGGATCGTTATTATCAAGCGGCGAAGGAGTATGATGCAGATGTAATTGTGCGCTTGACGGCTGATTGTCCTGTTTTAGATCCTGATATTGTTGATGAAACGATACAGGTATTAGGGATCAGGGATCAGGAATTAGGCGTTACAGAAGAGATGCCTTTTGACTTCGTGGCAAATAGATTGCCCCCGCCGATGGGAAGAAGTTTTCCGATTGGTCTCGACACCGAAGTTTGCACCTTCACGGCTCTCGAAAAAGCATGGCAGGAAGCCACCGAAAAACACCAACGCGAACACGTCATGCCCTATCTCTACGAAAATACCACACTGAACACTGAAAACCGACTACTGCACGCCGGCACCTCCCCGCGTGGCTTCAAGATCGCCCTCGTCAACCACCATCCCGACCACGGCTCGCTCCGCTGGACAGTCGATACGCCCGAAGACCTTGAGTTTATTCAAGAAGTCTTCGCCCGCTTCGATAACGATGATTTCGGCTGGAAAGATATTCTGGCATTGCTCGAGAAAGAGCCTGAGCTTGCGAAAATAAACGAAAATATTCATCATAAGACTTTGATGGAGTAATAATCAAGTGCGTCGCACCTTTAAGGTGCAACGCACTTTTTCTCGAAACTATGACACTTCTAACACTTTTTGCCTCCCCAAAACCCTTCACCGATCCGCATATCAACATCATCCAGCGGAACGCGATCGAGTCGTGGACAAAATTGGATGATGTGAAAGTCATCCTGATTGGCGACGAAGAAGGAGAAGTGGAAGCCGCCCGTGATTTGGGCGTGCTACACCTCCCGAACGTGGACGTCAACGAGAAGGGGACACCGTTAATCTCATCCATGCTGGCACTTGCCCGCGAGCATGGGGATACGCCCCTGCTGGGGATCATCAATGCCGATATTCTGGTAATGAACGACATAACGGAAGCAAGCCGTCGGGTCCACGAACGGCTCGATAAATTTGTTTTATTGGGACAACGTTGGGATTTAGACGTTACTCAACCAATGGGATTTGACCGAGACTGGGAATCCCACTTAAGAGAAAAGGCGCTGCGTGATGGCGAACTCCACCGCCCCGCGGGGAGCGATTACTTCATCTTCCCGCGCTCCTGCTACACCGACATCCCCGACTTTGCGATCGGGCGTGCGGGCTGGGATAATTGGTTCATCTACACGGCGCGCGCCGAAAAATGGGACGTGGTGGACGCGACGCCCGATGTGATGATCGTGCATCAGAACCACGATTATCGGCATTTGGCGGGTGGGCAGATCCACTACTCTGCGCCCGAGACGAAGAAAAATACCGAGATGGCGGGCGGCGTGGTGCAGACGCGCTACACGATCCTGGATGCGACGAAGCAGCTGCGGGATGGTAAAATCACCCGCCCACGCCCCACCAGCGGACGCTTTTGGCGCGGTGTGGAGGTTTCTTTGCGCAAGGCCTTCTTCTTTTTGCCTGAAGATAAGGTAGAGAGCGTTGTGCGGCCGAAGCGTTGGAAGAAGCTGCTAAAGAAAAGATTTCAATAGCCATGAAAGTAGAGATTGTCTTTGTAAACGACAAGCCTAAAATGTCCATTTATGGGTTGGAAGGTGTTTTACTTGAGCTTGATGGGCGACCCGAATATATTGTTAGAAAAGACCCTCAAGCAGATACCCTTGCTGCATGGTTTAAGTTTTTTATAGAAAGAGATGGTCATAATTGGTCCTTTGGCTATAAATCGAATTACAGTGATAACAGAGAAAAACAAAAAAGGATTTTGAGTGAGTTGCTCGATAAAGCAAATGGAGCAATTAAAAGAAGAACGTCTGTAGATTTGTCGAGAGAGTTCGATGCATTTAATGAAGAAATAGAGCCTTTTGTTTTCTCTGGTCTTTTTGCTCAAATGAATGAGCGTTATCATCCTATATCTTTATATGAAGATTTAAATCAGGATATTGATCAGATGCGGGCATTCATAAAAGAGAATGTTTATCCGGAACAACTTGAAAAAGATGAACATATTTATAACTTTGTCAATCAGATTCCAGTGGAAATCATTTGGGTTGACGACACAGAAAAAACTGGTGAATAAATGAGAAAAGGACAAAACCCTGCCAAAGCCGTCAAAACCGTTGAGAAACCCGAACGGATCACCGCTGCCGTGCTAACCTATCTTCCATTTTTGAGCGGCTTCTACGAAGAAGGGCTGGACGTGCTCAAAGCCAGTCTCGACTCCATGCGAAAAGACGCGGGCTTGCCCTTCGACTTGATGGTCTTCGACAACGGCTCCTGCGCCGAAGCACGGGATTATTTGATTGCTGAGAAGGAAGCTGGGCGCATCCAGTATTTGCTGCTTTCAGAGAAGAATGTTGGCAAAGGTGGGGCGTGGAATATGATTCTGGCGGGCGCACCGGGCGAGATCATCGCCTACGCTGATAGCGATATCCTCTACTACCCGAAATGGCTCTCCCGCTCGGTCGAGATTTTGGAGACTTTCCCGAACGTGGGCATGGTCACGGCGCGGCCTTATCGCACACCGCCAGCTTTTTACTCATCCACGCTGGAATGGGCGGAAGAAAATGCGAGCGTAGAAAAAGGCGATTTCATCCCGTGGGAGACTTTCCTTGAGTTTAATCTCTCGCTTGGGCAGACGGAAGAAGAGAATGTGAAGGTCTATGCCGAGACGACTGACTGGAAAATAAGTATGCCTTTGCGAGGCAGCACTACCGCCGAAGCAATCTCCTCGCAAAACGGTCAGACTGCTTCGCAAGAGCAGCTCGCAGAATCGTCTAAAATGGTGACGGCTATCGCTGGTGCCTCGCATTGGCAGTTCACGGCCTATAAATCGACCTTGCAACCTTTCCTGCCTTTCGATATGTCCCGCCCGATGGGGCAAGTCCGCCAACTCGACGAGCGGATGAATGAAAAAGGCTTGTTGCGCCTGATGGTCTCCGATCCGCTGGTGATGAATTTGTCGAATACGCTCGGCTATCTACGCGGCGAGATGGGACAGAAGAAGGTCGAGAAGAAGTCGTCGGCATCCATCTGGCAGTTCGCGCCGATCAAGAAGGTTTTGCTGGCAGTCTATAATTGGATTTTTAAGCGGTATTACGGGTAGCGGTGGTTGAGTAGATGGCGATGCACTTCGACATCGTATCGAAGCCAAAGCGGTTTATGCAAACAGATAATGTGGTTTTTTCTACCCTACATGTAGATTGAACTTCTCCGGTTGAAATCGAAAAAAGACAT